>JAVBJQ010000019.1:0-8106 GCA_031546905.1 Eubacteriales bacterium
AATGCCAAGATAAAGGTCTTTAAGATTACTTCAAATAAATATCGTAACCACCGTAAACGTTTTGGATTGAGGATGTCACTTATTTGTGGAATAATCAATTTTGAGAATCATCAGGCGTAGTTTCCGATGAGGTCTATTCTATAAACAGTCCAATCGTCCATTGACTCGGCACCCAAAGATTTATAAAAATCAATACTGGGTTTGTTCCAATCTAGGCACCACCACTCTAAACGTCCACAACCCCGCTCCACTGCAATTTCTGATAATCTTTTTAAAAATGCTTTCCCATACCCTTTTCCTCGAAAATCTGGTTTTACAAACAAATCCTCTAAGTAGATGCCTGCACGTCCCAAAAATGTAGAAAAATTGTGAAAGAAAAGTGCAAATCCAACAGGTTCATCATTTTTTTCTCCAATAATGACTTCCGCTTTTTTCTTTTCAAATAACCATTCTTGCAAAAGTTCTTCTGTGGCTACAACATCATCTAGCATTTTCTCATACGCCGCTAAGTCCTTAATAAATTGCAGAATTAGTGGAATATCTGTTTCTTCTGCGTAGCGGAATCGTAACTCATTATTTTTTTCTAGATCGCTCATCTTTTTCTCTCCTTATGGTTGATTTAGTTTATTGTTCTTGTTCAGGATAGTATACCACTTGAATTTATGGTCAAGCAAATTTTTATCATTTTGTTTTTTAAGCACAAATCAAATACAAAAAAATAAAGAGCTTCTACTCAAAAAGTAGAAACCCCTTATTCTCTTGCTCATTACCAATACATTCTTTATAAAACTTTTATTTTCGCTTCTATATCTTTGGCCAAGAAGAAAAGTTTATTAATTGTTTTCCAATTTCTTACCGTAGATGGCACATCCAACTTCTGCATACTATTGGCAAGTTTTGAATTTCGGATACTGCGATAAAATAGAAGATATATGTCACGATCTTTCACTTGATATGCTTCTTCTGCATTTTTGTACTTTTCCATATATTCCAGTTTATCATCAGAAGGCACGGCTCTTAATAATGAAACATATAAACATTCTCCCTCTGACGAAGACTCTGCTTTTGCTATTTCTTCTGCTGTGAAGGGACAATTACAAATTATTTTTTCTAACTCAGTAGCAGTTCTTAAAATAACAGCAGTAGAAAAACCAAATTGTTGTTCAATGGCATATTCAATTTTCTGTTGTAATATTTCCTCGGCTTCCTCAGATACAAACAAAACATTCCCACTTTGGATATATGTTTGCACAGCGCCTAGCCCCATATCCTGAAACACACGTTTTAAATCTGCCATTTTAATAATATTTTTTCCACCAACATTGATTCCTCGTAACAATGCTATATAGATTGACATTTACGGACTAGTTCACCTCTTTGCTGATAGACCATATATACCCAAATGGGTCTTTTATATTTCCCACTTTTATTCCATGTGGCAAGGTGATAATTGGCATTTCTACTACGCAACCTTCTTGAACTGCCCTATCAATTATTTTTTCAACATCAGCTACCATTAATTGAATACAAATGGAAGTTCCCCCAAGGGTTAGTGGGCTTTTTGAACCCAATTCCTTATTTTCATCTGCCAAGGCAAAGAGGCTTTCCCCAATGGAGAAGCGTGCATTCTTTTCACCGACTTTAATTCCCTCGAAGGAAACCGATAACCCCTTGGCGTTAAATATTTTTTCATATAAGTGTAGCGCATCTTCGCTATTGGAAACAAACATATTAATAGAAGCTTTTGTTATTTCATTTATCATTGGTAAACAATCCCTTCCTATTCTCCTTAGCCCCAATACTATTTATTTATCTTAACTTTTAAAATATTTTGTATCAATGTCTTAGCAGTATCTTCTGTTATTGTCCCACTTGGGTCAAAAGTGCCATCATTCCCATTGATTAGACCTATCTGTGTTAATACGGCTATGGCGTTAGCTGATGAATCTTTTGCTGCTCCGTTTGGTAGCATATTCAATTTATTCATTGCATTATAAACCATAAGTGCCATGTCTTGATTGGTAAGGAGGTCATTTGTATTAAATTTTCCGTTCTCATCATTAGGGAGTATACCAAGGTCTTTTCCTGCTTTTACTACCGCGAGAAGTGAGTCGCTCTTTCCATTAGCATTCAAATCAACACCAGTAGTAGCAGAAAGAGATTTTATAAGCATAATGGCAAAATCTCCTTGTGTTATTTTTTCGCTAGTATCTGAATTCACTTTAAAAAAGTTAAGGGTATAACTGTTAGCCTCTGCTGTATACATCCCACCTAAAACGGTTTCTAAATAAGAAATAGGCACATAAGTACGACCATTTATAATTTTAGGAGCAACTTCCAATTCTCTATTGTTTTCAACTGCTTTTACACCAATCGTTAAGCGATGAACTTCATCCCCTTTTTTTAATGTAACAGTGCCATTGTTCCAAGAAACTTCATAGCCAACTTGATCAGCAATTGATTTAAGCGCTACCATTCTTGTTTCTCCCGAAAAATAAGTTTCGCTAAATGGAATAGTCATTTCTACCATCTCTTTTGAAGGAATTACAAACTTAGGCGTGGACGAAGCACCATCAGCTATTTCATATTTATTAAAAATAACAACAATGTCCCCGTTTTTATCCACAAAAAACTTTGTAGCATTATTGGTGCCTTTGAATCCTTCGGGATTACTTTTACTAATCACTTTGTTGGCAATTTTATATCCATTAGGACCTAGGACGTCTACTAGTGTGTCATACACTTTATACTTTGCATTGTCAAGAACAATAGTCGTAACTTCATCACTACCAGTATTCCCATAAGAAACACTTGTATAAACTAAAACCGATACATATTTTCCACTATTTATTACTTCATAACTAAAATTAATTTCGCCATTTGGATCTTTTTTGGCTTCTTGCATTTTTGAATTATACAAATCTGATATAATTTTGTTTAGCTTTGTTTGAAAAGCCGTGTCCCTTATACCACTAAATTGTGGCAACACTCCTGTAATAGACTCTGTAGTAGCATAAAGGGTGCTATCGGATATTGTACATATGGGTACTGAAACCTCTGCTGATATGTTAATAACTGGTTGTGCAGTTGCCCCAAAAGCTTGAGCACCTGTTGTTGCTACCAAAGAAAACACCAATGCCGATGTAATTACGTGATTAAATTTCATTATAATTCCTCCTTAGAATATTATTTTATGTCCGTTTTTTTTCTTGACACAAGCTGATTATTACAATCTAACAACTTTTCCTTATGAAAAGTTACGCTGTTATAAGATAATTATGTAGCTTATAGTCTATAGACGTGACAACACTGTAAAAAGTTTCAATAAAAATAAAAAATCTATTCTTGACCCATAAAGGTGAAGAATAGATTTTTGTATGTTAATAAAGTGCTATTCTGTTTCGCCCAGTATTTTTAGCACGATACATGGCTTCGTCTGCTTGATTAATGAGCATTTGTTGTGTTAACACGCTGTTGCTACTGGCATAAGATATACCCAACGAAACGGTAATATGGTCTTCTTGCCCATTAAAACAAAACACTAATTTCTCTACATTTTTTCTGATACGCTCAGCCGCTAGGCAAGCATCCTGTCCATATGTATTGGGTAAAATCACACAAAACTCTTCCCCACCAAATCGTCCTACAACGTCAATGTTTTTCACGGTCTTTCTAATGGCAGCAGCTACTCCAACTAAAACAACGTCACCAGCAGCATGTCCATATGTATCATTTATCCGCTTAAAAAAGTCGCAATCAATCATAATAAAAGAAACTCCCTTTTCAAACTCTGCTCTTTTTCCCAACATAGTACGAAGAGCCCTGTCTATTTGGGCACGATTGTTCACTTGCGTTAATCCATCTGTTGTTGCATATTGTAGTAACAAATCATGTTTTTCTTTTAACCGTAGTGCGGAATGAACCCTGGCGATAATCTCTATTTTTTCACAGGGCTTTTTGATATAGTCCATGGCACCCATGTCCAAACCTTTTTTTACATTTTCTGGGTTAGCCAATCCTGTTACAATTAGCACAGGGATATTGCGCCACTCCTCATGTTCCTGCAACATATGTAATATATCAAAGCCACCGATATGTGGCATAATAACATCAAGTAAAATAACATCAATCATATTCTCTGCTAGTATATTAAAAACTTCTCGACTGTCACAACAGGTAAAAATTTGATGTCCTTCACTTGCTAATATATTTTTCAGAACTTCTACAAAGGTTACACTATCATCTACAACAAGAATGTTGGCACTCATTTTTAGCACCCTTACCCTATCAAATTTAGGATTTTCCAATACTAGCAGTTTGTGAAAATGGCATATCCAGACTGAAACTGCTAGTAAATCCTTCTCTATATAATACAAGATTTTGAATACCCACACAATAGTTATATTATATTTTTATCCCTTTCAGTATTCTCTACGATGGTCGTTATGGCTGTTTATGTAATTGTCCCCCTAGTAACCATACAAATATAAAATTCATACAGTAAGATAGAGCTGAATGAACATAATTCCAAATAATGTGGGTGATCAATTTGATTTTAATTGGATTTTTAAGTAGTCGAAAAAAACCTGATAACTTAAAAAAGGCCTATGCTTTTGCTGCCGTGTCAAAAGCGGAAGGTGCAGAATTTATTTATTTCTCCCCAAGGGCAGTAGATTTTGAGAACCAAACCATCCATGGATATGTCTATCGTGAAGGCAAATGGGTAAAAACCATAAGCAGATTCCCCGATGTAGTCCATAATCCAGTTGGTTTTTCTAGTAACGATAGACAAGATGATATTGTCTCAAAATTAAGAGAGATGATTCCTTTCACTACCAACCCCATTGGACATAAAATGTGGGTGTTCCGTCGGTTAATGGAATACAAAGAATTTGCCTCCTATATCGTTCCTTCTGAAACAGTTTTATCTTTTGAACATTTTTGGGGGATGCTTGAAAAATATAAAGAGCTAGTAATAAAACCCATCGTAGGGCATCAAGGCGAAGGGGTTTGTTTTGTCAAAAAAGAAAAGGATGAGTATGTTGTTACTCATGACAACACTTCTATAAAATATGCTTTTGATGAATTTAAAAAAATGATTGAAGATAAGCTAAAAGAATGTTCCCATTTACTTCAACCGTATATCAACAGCCGTACAAAATCGGGAAAATCCTATGATTTTAGATTACATGTACAAAAAAATAAAGATGCCCAGTGGGTCACCACAAAAGTATATCCGAGAATTGCACAAACAAATAATATTGTGTGTAATTTAAGTAGTGGAGGGTATACCACCTTATTGAATTCGTTTTTAAAAGAGGAGTTTGGAGATGAGGCATCTGAAGTAAATCAAGACTTAGAAGCATTTTCCTTACAACTTGCTAATCATATGGATAAAATTCAAAAAGAGTGTGGCAAAGAACCCCTCGACGAACTTGGCATTGATATTGGATTAGATAAAAATAAAAAAATTTGGATTTATGAAGTAAATTATAGACCAGGCACCCCACCAGCATTTTATCTTGAATTAGATGTAATAAAAAATGCCATTCACTATGCAATGTTTTTGGCTCATCAAAAGTTAAACCATTCTAATGGAGATATAGGGGGCGCATGATACTTGAAAACGATTGTTTTTATAGGTACACAAAAATCTGGATCTAGTTATGAAGCTATCAAAGCTGCCGATGAAATGCAGTATTTTACCGTATTGCTTACGGATAAACAATCTGCGTTTGATAAACGCAACGACTATCCCCATGTTCAACTGATGAAATATTGTGATTTAAGCAATTTAGATGCTGTACGATATGCCCTAACCACTTTAAAAGAAATAGACTTAGAAGTTTGTGCCATTGTAAGTTTCACAGACCCCTACTGCCCATTGGCAAGCTTATTGTCAGAAGAATTTGGATTAACCCACTTCACCACCGAAGCCCTTGAAATTATGACAAATAAAGTCGCATCCCGAAAAATACTCAAAGGAACTACCTATGCTCCTTTTTTCGCTACTATTAAAGAAAAAGAGGACCTTTCCTTTGAAAAAATAAATGCCATGTTGCCTTTGGTTTTAAAATCCCCTCGCTCAGCAGGTTCAAAAGATGTTGTAAAAATTTGTAACTACTACGACTACCAACACAGTGTAGAAAATATGAAACAGCTTTACCCAGACGAGCAAATATTGGTGGAAGAATTTTTAGATGGCCCACAATATTTAATCGAAACTATTACCATAGACAGTGAAGTGAAAATTATCGCTATTATTGAGCAAGAAATTACTTTTTTAGGTCGGTTTATCATCACTGGGTATAAATTAATTTTACAACAGGAAAGTGAATTTTTTACGTCTCTCAAAGAAGCGGTTACCTCCATCATCAAATCTCATGGACTAACCTTTGGACCTTGCCATCTTGAAATGCGGTATTGTAAAAAAACTTGGAAACTCATAGAAGTAAATCCCAGAATATCAGGGGCTTCCATGAATTTATTTATACAAACGGCATTTGGTATTAATTTAGTAAAAGAAACCCTAAAACTTGTTACTGGGCAAGTAGCCGATTTTGAATGTGCTTATAAAAGAAACACCTTCGCCCAATATGTTGTTATCTCACAAGAAGGAATTTTGGTAAAAGTTACAGGTAAAAACAAAGCATTAAATTGCCCTGGCGTAACCCATGTATATATAAAACCAAAAAAAGGAAGCCTTTTGATTCCGCCCATTTCCATGGGGGATCGCTATGCTCACATCATTGCAACGGGAAATACCATGGAAGAAGCAAAGACAAACGCCAAATTTGCTGCCTCTCAAATTAAGTTTCACCTACAAGAAATAGATGGAGCCATTTTAGAGCAGTTAAGCGAAGATCAAAAAAAAACACTAGATGCCGTGTATTTCAATAAGCTGAGAACAGGTCATGGCACAGTCAATTAAGCTGAACCGCTATAAAATATGAAACAAAAAAATGAAGTCTAAACCATTGGAAAAGTTTAGACTTCATTTTTTATCCGTAGTATTTCATTTCCATTTAAATCCTTCAACTTGGTGTTAGTATATAACTATAGACACAAAAGTTGAACAAGCTATAATTATCAATAAGAAAAAGAGACATATTCAACAATGTCTAAGAATCAGAAATCTTATACAGCAGTATGGTTCACTCTTTCTAGAAAGGAAGCAGCCACCAGACAATATCTAGCAACTGCTTCCTGTGTAGTGAAACTCAATTTGTAATCTCAATACAATAAAACTAAGATACTATTGTCTCGTATTAGCTCAACTGCATAATCATGAGAGATGCCCCTTCTGAGCCAGGGAGAAGCACTGCTGCAGCCACCAATCCAAACAGTTGAAGCGTTACTGTTGTACCAGCACTAAGTGATACTAATATTTCATTTGTAAAGTTTGATGTGGATACGACTGGAGCAATAGTTGATGCCGTATTCGCAATACCATTGATAAGCAATCTGCTGCTTGCTAATAAAGCAGCGGTGGTATTGATGTTGTAAGAAATTCGATAAATCCCGGCTGTGTTTACCGTAAATATGGTGTTTGCGCCATTTACAGTAATAGCAGGAGGTAATATGATGCTATCAGGGAGTGGTATAGATGTTCCCCCCAGAATTACCAAAACAGTAGCTCCGCTAGTATTAGCTGCAAATGCAGTGTTGGCGGTCACACTTACGCCTGTGGCTCCGGTTGCGCCAGTTGCTCCGGTTGCTCCGGTAGCTCCAGTTGCTCCGGTTGCTCCAGTTGCTCCGGTTGCCCCAATTACTCCGTCAGCCCCAGTTGCTCCGGTTGCTCCAGTTGCCCCAATTACTCCGTCAGCTCCAGTAGCCCCAGTTGCTCCAGTTACGCCAGTTGCTCCAGTTACGCCAGTTGCCCCAATTACTCCGTCAGCTCCAGTTGCTCCGGTTGCTCCAGTTGCGCCAGTTGCTCCAGTTACGCCAGTTGCTCCAGTTGCTCCGGTTACGCCAGTTGCCCCAATTACTCCGTCAGCTCCAGTTGCTCCGGTTGCTCCAGTTGCCCCAGGTGCTCCAGTCACTCCGTCAGCCCCAGTTGCTCCAGTCACTCCGTCAGCCCCAGTTGCTCCAGTCACTCCGTCAGCC
>JAVBJQ010000040.1:0-42598 GCA_031546905.1 Eubacteriales bacterium
GGCTCTGCTAAAATAATATCCCCAAGCATGGCGAAACTTGCCGTAACACCTCCTGTTGTTGGAGTTGTTAACACCGTAATATAAAGAAGCCCTTTGTCGCTATGTCGACCTGCTGCTGCAGAAACTTTTGCCATTTGCATAAGGGAAAAAATACCCTCCTGCATTCTGGCTCCACCTGATGCTGTAAAAATAATAATAGGTAAGCTTTTATCTGTGGCCATTTCAAACGCCCTTGTTAACTTTTCTCCTACAACGGTTCCCAAGCTACCCATGATAAAGTGGCTATCCATGACACACAATACAGTTTTCACACCACCGATTTTACAAATGCCTGTTACAACGGCTTCTTCTAATCCTGATTTTTCTTGCTCACTTTTTATTTTTTTGTCGTAATTTGGGAAATCCATGGGGTTTGTATTTTTTAAATCATCTTTTATTTCATCAAAACTATCTTCATCGGCTATGATTAAAATTCGCTCTAGGGCAGTTAATCTAAAATATCCCTGACAATGAGGGCAAACTTTTAAACTGTTTAAATCTTTTTGATAAATAGACTTGTTGCAAAAGCCACATTTAATCCATAACCCCTCGGGAACAGTAGGAAGATTATCCTCCACCTTTTGCTGATATGGCAACCCAATATACTTTTTCTTCTTAAATAGATTCATTTTTAACACCCAATTAAATTAGTTTGACTTCTCCATAAAATCAGTGATAAATGACGTATCATAATCTCCGTTTATAAACTTTTCATCGTTTAATATTTGCATTTGAAAATCTATATTTGTATCGATTCCTTCAATTACAAATTCATATAACGCACGTTTCATTTTCATAATTGCATCTAGTCGTGTTTTTCCATGAACAATTACCTTCGCAATCATGGAGTCGTAATAGGGTGTAATTTTATAACCTTGGTACACTGCACTATCCACCCTTATTCCATTTCCCCCACCTGGCATCAACAAAAATTTTATTTCGCCACAAGATGGTGCAAAGTTATTGCTTGGTGATTCTGCATTAATACGACACTCAATGGAATGTCCATTGATGAATACATCTTCTTGCTTTATATTTAATTCGCCTGACGCTACTCTTATTTGCTCTTTTACAATATCTACACCCGTTATCATTTCTGTAATGGGGTGTTCCACTTGAACCCTTGTGTTCATTTCCATAAAATAAAAATTATTTTTATCATCTACCAGAAACTCAATTGTTCCTGCATTTTTATAATTTGCCGCTTTTGCAGCTTTAACTGCTATGCCCCCGATTTTTTCCCTCATATCAGAAGAAAAATAAGGCGCTTCCTCTAGTAATTTTTGATTTCTTCTTTGAATGGAGCAATTTCGCTCCCCTAAGTGAATTACATTTCCATAGGCATCTCCCAGTATTTGAACTTCAATATGCTTTGGATTTTCAATTACTTTTTCTAAATAAATACTGTCGTCACCAAAAAAAAGTAAACTTTCTTTTTTTACAGTTTCAATGGAGCTCATTAGTTCTTCTTTGTTTTTTACAATTCTAATTCCTCGACCACCACCGCCTGCTGCGGCTTTTATCATCACAGGGTAGCCCAATTTTTCGGCTTCGGCCTCTGCTTCTTCTGGTTTGATACTTCCTTTGCTTCCCGGAATAACAGGAACACCGGCCTCTATCATTAGTTTTTTTGCATTGGATTTGTTTCCTAAAAGGTCAATTGTCTCTGGTGATGGCCCGATGAAGTTAATATTACATTCTAAACACATGGCCGCAAATCTACTGTTTTCAGATAAAAAACCAAACCCCGGATGGATTGCTTGTGCCTTGGTAAGTACAGCCGCACTAATTATATTTTGCATATTTAAGTAGCTTTCAGAAGATTTGGCAGGTCCAATACAGACTGCCTCGTCTGCAAGTTGGGTGTGCAAGGCGTCTTTGTCAACATCTGAAAATACAGAAACCGTTTTAATGCCTAGCTCCCTTGCCGCACGTATAATTCTTACTGCTATTTCTCCACGGTTGGCTATTAAAATTTTATTAAACATCATTCACCACCTTTTAACTCATCATAAAAGTTAATTCCGCTTCTGCCACTTTTTTGTTATCTACCAGTGCTACTGCTTTCCCCACACCAGCATTTTGTTTTAATTTTATAATTTCCACTGTAAGGGTCAGTGTATCCCCTGGAACTACCTTTTTTCTAAACTTGGCTTTATCAATTGCCCCAAAATAAGCAGTTTTTCCTTTGTTTTCTGGAAGGGAAAGAATGGCACAAGCCCCTGCCTGCGCTAGTGCTTCTAAAATTAAAACTCCTGGCATCACAGGTTCTTCTGGAAAATGCCCTTGAAAAAAAGGTTCATTGACCGTTACATTTTTAATGGCTGTTACTTTTTTTCCGGCTTCCATTTCTACGATTTTGTCAATTAGCAGAAAAGGGTACCGATGAGGAATTATTTTTTTAATTTCATTGATATCCATATACGCCAGCTACCTCCTATTTTATTCTAAATAACGGTTGACCAAACTCAACCATGTCACCGTCATTTACAAAAACTTCTGCAACGACTCCATCTTGTTGGCTTAAAATTTCATTCATTATTTTCATAGCTTCAATAATGCAAATAATATTTCCCTTTTGAACAGTTTCACCAACACTGAAAAAAGCAGGTTTATCTGGAGAACTACTTTTATAAAAAGTCCCCACCATAGGTGAAGTCACGATAAAGCCACTATGATCTACTTCTACTTTTTCTACGGTTTCTACGGCCTTTACTTTGACTTCTTTTCCTGATGCTTCAAACATCTCTTGGGTAGAGGTTACGGTGCCAGAAACTGGTTTTTCAATTTTTATTTTAGCATTGTCCAGTTCAAGTTCAAATTTTGAATACGGAGAGCTACTGATTAAATTAATTAAATCTTTTACATCGCTATAATTCATAAAATCACTCCCATTTTTTTAAACATAAAACTGCATTATGACCGCCAAATCCTAACGAGTTTTTAATAATGTACTGTAAGTTTGCATTCCGTCCCACTTTAGGAACATAATCTAAATCACAATTAGCATCTGCAACCGTTAACCCAACAGTAGCAGGAATAAACCCTTCTTCTAGTGCCATTATACACCCAATTGTTTCAACCGCCCCAGCTGCCCCAAGCAGATGACCTGTCATGGATTTTGTAGAACTAACAGGAATTTTGTAAGCATACTCTCCAAAAACATTTTTAATAGCAAGGGTTTCTGCATAATCGTTTGCTTGTGTGCTTGTTCCGTGGGCATTAATATAGGAAACTTCATCACTAGAGATCCCAGCTTCCCCTAGTGCCAATTGTATAGCTGACGCTGCGCCAAGACCTTCTGGATGTGGACTTGTCATGTGGTGAGCGTCACAAGTTGCACCATAACCAACGATTTCCCCATAAATAACGGCGTTTCTTGCAAGGGCGTGTTCTAAATTTTCAAGAACCAAAATTCCTGCCCCTTCCCCCATTACAAAGCCGTCACGTTCTTTGTCAAAAGGAATAGACGCTCTTTGAGGGTCGTTACTTTCTGAAAGTGCTGTCATAGATGCAAAGCCACCAATGCCGCTTTTTACAATGGAAGCCTCTGCGCCCCCAGTAATACACGCATCTAAATAACCGTGTTTAATATTTCTATAAGCTTCACCAATTGAGTTGGTTGCAGATGCACAAGCTGTTACAACCGATGTACAAAGCCCTTTTGTTCCAAATTTAATGGCGATGTTTCCAGCTGCAATATTGGAAATAGTCATGGGAATAAAAAATGGAGAAATTTTTCCTGGGCCTTTTTCGCTCATACGTAAAATTTGTTCTTCCATGGTTCCTAGTCCCCCAATTCCAGAACTTACGATGACACCCACCCTATCACTTTTTGTATCTAATCCACTTTTTTCCACTGCTTCCATGGCTGCTGCCATGGCAAGTTGGGCATATCTGTCGGTTCTCTTTGGTTCTTTTTTACCCATGTATATTTCTGGGTTAAAATTTTTTATTTCAGCTGCCACTTTTACTTTCAAGTCACTTGTGTCGAAACCTTCTATAAAATCAATTCCTACTGTTCCTTTTTTTATATTTCCCCAATATTCTTCTACAGTTAATCCAATGGGGGTTATTGCGCCCATTCCGGTTACTACTACTCTAGCCATAAGCCCTCCTTGATTGAATAAAAATAAAAAGATAAGACTTTTGAAAGCATTGACCTTTACATTTAGCTCATACCACCATCAATACAAATTACTTGCCCTGTAATATAGGAATTATTTGCTAAAAAAAATACCAAGTCCGCTACTTCTGAAACGTTGCCAAAACGTTTTACAGGTATTCTTTCTTTTATTTGCCCTAATAAATTTTCTGGTATTTTGGCTGTCATGTCTGTCTCAATAAAACCTGGTGCTACAGCATTACACGTAATTCCAAAAGCAGAAAGCTCTTTTGCCACGGTTTTCGTCAACCCAATTACGCCAGCTTTTGATGCTGCATAATTTGCTTGACCAACATTCCCCAACACCCCCACCACCGACGACATATTAATGATGGTTCCGTACTTTTGTTTTATCATAATTCGGGATGCGTGTTTAATCATGTTGAATGTTCCTTTTAAATTGGTGTCCACAACATCATCAAAATCCCTTTCGGACATTCTCATGATGAGACCATCTTTGGTGATGCCAGCGTTGTTCACTAAAATATCAATTTTTCCAAACTTTTCTTTTACGGCTTTTACCAGTGCTTCTGCTTCACTAAAACTGCTAACGTCCCCTTTGTAGGTAAAAACATCAACACCTTTTTCTTTTAATTCCCCTACATTAGGCTCGTTACTTCTATAGTTAATGGCTATATTATAATTTTCCAGTGCAAATTTTTTTGCAATGGCTTCACCAATGCCCTTTGCGCCGCCTGTAATTAAAACATTTTTTTTATTTTCCATTTTTTATCCCCTCCACACTATTTTGTAGGGATTTTATATTTTCAACATTGAGAACTGTTACGTCTTTGCTTATTTGTTTGATAAAAGAAGTTAAAACTTTCCCTGGTCCAAGTTCCACAAAAGTATCCACACCATTGTTCATTAACGTTCTAATGCTTTTTTCCCACAAAACAGCACATGCTACTTGTTTGGTTAAAATGGCTGTTATGTCACTTTCAGACTGAATAAAATCACCAGTTAAATTAGTAACTACGGGAATTTGCATTTTATGAATTGTAATTTTTTTAAGTTCTGCTTCTAATTTCAATCCAGCGCTGTGAAGCATAGAAGTGTGGAAGGGTGAGCTAACATTCAGCCTTACTGCTCTGCCCTTTTTTTCTTTGATTACTGTTTCTGCTTTTTCTAATGCACCTAATTCTCCTGCAATCACAATTTGAGACGGAGAATTATAATTTGCAACAGAAATAAATCCATTTGCTTTTGATTGATTCACAACGTCATTTACGTCTTCTGCCGACATTCCAACCACTGCTGTCATGCCACTGACTCCTGGGGCAACTGCTTCTGCCATAAACTGCCCTCTTTTTTTGGTAAGGGCAACTGCATCTCGAAATGTCAGTGCAGAACTTGCAACCAGAGCAGAATATTCCCCCAGGCTCAACCCAGCCACATAATCACAATGGATATTCTCTTGCTGTAATAATCGCAAACAAGCAGTACTAACGGTTAAAATAGCTGGTTGAGTATTTTCTGTTTTATTTAACGCCATTTCATCATTAAAAATAATGTTGGTCAAGGAAAAACCCAATGTTTCATCTGCTTGCTCAAAAACTTGTTTGGCAACGGGATAATTTTCATACAATTCTTTTCCCATTCCCACATACTGAGCCCCTTGACCACTAAAAACAAATGCTATCATTTTTATACCTCTTCTTATCAATAGAATGAAGGAACATCTTACTATGTATCATTATCTATTTTTTGAAATTACCGCCTCACATTGCACCATTAATTCTTCTATGATTTCTGAAGCGCTTTGGCGTTTATTTACAAGTCCTGCAATTTGCCCAGCCATAATGGAGCCGTTCTCCACATCTCCTAATTTTGCCGATTTATATAATGCACCTTTTCCAAGGACGTCATATTGAGCTGAATCTGCGTTTTCTTTCTCTAACATTTCAAATTGTCTGCTTAATTTATTGCGAAGCACCCTTACTGGGTGACCTGTCTTTTGACCGGTAACCGCTGTATCGATGTCATTTGCTTTTAAAATCTTTTCTTTATAATTTTCATGGACACTACACTCATTTGCTACTAAAAATCTTGTTCCCAATTGAACACCCTTTGCTCCAAGCATTCGTGCTGCGGCAAACCCACGTCCGTCGCCTATTCCACCAGCAGCAATGACAGGAATGGTCACTGCATCTACAATTTGAGGAACCAGGGCCATGGTGGTTAACTTTCCAATATGTCCCCCCGCTTCCATGCCTTCTACGATAATGGCATCTGCACCAATTTTTTGCATTTGTTTGGCTTGAGCAACGGAAGCAACAACAGGAATTACGATGGTGCCGTTTTCCTTCCATTTATCAATATATTTGAAAGGAGTCCCTGCACCAGTTGTAACCACTCCGATGTTTTCGCTAATAACAAGTGCGGCTATTTCATCAATATTGCTTGAAAGTAACATAATATTTAATCCAAATGGTTTGTTGGTTAATTTTTTTGTTTTTCTAATTTCTTCTCTGATAATATTGGTATCAGCATTTCCCCCAGCGATAATTCCAAGCCCACCTGCATTTGAAACTGCCGCCGCTAGACTTGCATCTGAAATTTGAGCCATGGCTCCTTGCAAAATTGGATATTTAATTTTTAATAAATCACAAATTTCTGTAGCCATTTTTAAAATCACCCTCGAGTTTGTTCTTCAACAAATTTTACTACATCTGCTACGGTATTAACTCCTTCTAAATCTTCAATTTTCACATTAAATTCATCTTCAATATCATTGATGATTTGGAACAAGTCTAAAGAATCTGCTTCTATATCGTCTCTAAAGTTGGTTTCCATTTTGATTTCACTTTCTTCTTTCCCTGTTTGTTCTGCTACGATTGTTCTAATTTTTTCAAATATCATTTTTTATTCCTCCTGATTTTTTTAATTTGTTTTATAATTCAATTAAGATGGTTCCGTATGTTAACCCACCACCAAAACCAGCTAGCATGATTAGGTCACCTTCATTCAGTAAATTTTTTTCATTTAGGTGACAAAGTGCTAATGGTATACTTGCAGCAGAGGTGTTACCAAATTCATCCATGCACATATAAAATTTTTCCGATGATACTTTTAATTTTTTGGCAATAGCTTCCACAATCCGAACATTGGCTTGGTGTGGGATGATGTACTTTATATCCTCTAATGTAAGTGAAGCTTTTTTCAACACTTCATTGATATTATCTGGGATTGTATTAACTGCAAAATTATAAATTTCTCTTCCGTTCATTTCTATTTTGGTTAATGGGTTTGCTATTTTTGCCATGCCTGTTTCTTTAAAATAACCTGCCGTTAAATAATGCCCCTTTTCACCTTGACTTTTTAAGCTTTCGGCGTAAATTGTTTTTGTTTCTGTTTTCCTCAAAAGAACACCAGCTGCTCCATCCCCAAAAAGCACACAAGTGGCTCGGTTTGACCAGTCAATGGTTTTTGACATTGTCTCTGCACCAATAACCAAAATATTGTCATAAGTGGCCAAAAATTTTTGAGCTGTGGCCAGCGCAAATATAAAACCAGAGCAAGCAGCATTTATGTCAAAGGCAATGGCATTTTCGGCACCAATTTCTTTTTGGACAAGGCAAGCTGTTGAAGGTGTTAAATAATCTGGTGTCATGGTTGCAACAATCAAAACTTCAATTTCCTTTGGTGAAATATTTTCTTGTTGCAGTATTTTGGTGGCTGCTTTTGCTGCCAAGCTGGATGTGTTTTCATTTTCCGAAATGTACCTGCTTTTAATTCCCGTCCTTGAAGTAATCCATTCATCCGTTGTATCTACCAGTGTTGCTAACACTTCATTTGAAACTTTATGCTTGGGAATATAACTCCCCATTGCTTTTATTTTTGGAAAATACATTTTGTTATCCCCTTGACTCCACCCCAATGAATACGATGGTGTGTTTGAAAAATCTAATTTTTAAGTACTTCCATGTACTTGATTGCTCAAGTATTTTTCCTTTAAAAAATTATTTAACTGATGAAGAGACTGTGCCAACACTTTTTCTTCTTCTTCATTTAATCCTTCAATGGCTGCTTTCACCATATTGGTATGAAACATTTCATGTACCCGATAAGCCAGCCTTCCTCTTTTGGAAAGACCAATTTTAACTACTCGTTTATCACTTTCGATTCGGTATCGCTCTACGTATTCTTTTTTTACAAGTCCGTTGATGGAAACCGTCAGCGTCCCCACGGTAATGGAAAGGGATTTTGCAACTTCACTCATTGTTTTTGGCTCATACATTCCAATTGCTTCTATTACATGAATTTCAGTAAGTGTTAGGTCACTTAATTCACCTGCTTTTAACGCTGCCTCTTCAATTAACAAGATGTCGTTAAATGTTTCCACAAGTAATTTATTTATTATCTCAATTGACTCCCTCATATTCACCTCGCTAAAATGCTTTGATATTCAAAGTATATATTTTGATTTTCAAAATGTCAAGAACTTTTTCCAAAATTTTTCTTGACTTGAACTGTATTTTACCATACTATTAAGTTATTATTTGTTTTAAATATTTTGTTTTTTTCGTTCTATAAGCGTATTTTGTGATTTTTTATCTTTATAAAAATTTTTTTGACAACTTTTTTTTTTATTTATTTTATATATTTTGGAACTCAAACTAAATTTGGAGGTAGTAGGTATGAAATTAAAACCGCTCATCATAGGCGACTTAAAAATAGAGGTTCCCATTGTGCAAGGTGGTATGGGAATCGGGATTAGTCTTTCTTCTTTAGCCTCTAGTGTTTCTTCTTATGGAGGGTTAGGTGTTATTGCTGTGGCTGGCATCGGATTTTTAGAAAATGATTTTTCTAGCAATCCTTTAGCCGCAAACTTGAGAGCATTAAAGAAACACATTTCCATTGCCAAAGAAAAAAGTCATGGTGCCCCTATCGGTGTCAATATTATGACTGCCCTAAACCATTATGGGGAATTTGTCAAATGTTGTGTTGAAAGCGGAGTCGATATCATTTTCTCTGGTGCTGGACTTCCTATTCATTTGCCAGAATTGGTGGAGGGCTCAAAAACAAAAATAGCCCCCATTGTTTCAAGTGAAAAGGCGGCTGACATCATTATGAAAATGTGGCAGAGAAGATATAACCGACTTCCTGATGCAATTGTTGTTGAAGGACCAAAAGCAGGAGGACACTTGGGATTTTCTCCTGATGAACTTGAAACTGAAATTGATTTTAGCACTGCTATACAAGCAATTATTCATTTGGTAAAACAATATGAACAAAAATGGAATCTTCCGATCCCCACCATTGTTGGTGGTGGCATTTTTGATAAAGACGACGTACAAAATTGTTTTGACTTAGGGGCTTCCGGTGTTCAAGTTTCCACTAAATTTGTTACAACAGAAGAATGTGATGCTCACGAAAATTTTAAAAATGCTTATGTACGTGCAAAAAAAGAAGACATCGGAATTGTAAAAAGTCCTGTTGGTATGCCTGGCCGTGCTATTTTTAATGAGTTTATGAAAAATACCTTGGAAAAAAAACAACCAATTTCTAATTGCGTTAGTTGCATCACAAAATGTGACAAAAAAACGATTCCTTATTGCATTACAACCGCACTTATCAATTCTGCTAAAGGAAATGTAGCGGAGGGATTAATTTTTTGTGGTGAAAATGCGTGGAAACTTGATAAAATTACAACTGTAAAAGAAGTTTTTAACACGTTGCTGTAATGTGATGCGATAAAATAAATTTTTCGCCCTCTTTATGATGAAGAGGGCTTTTTTATTTTTTCCCTTTGCCCAAAATTTGCTAATCCATAATAATTTGACTTTCTGAAATTTTAACTGTAAAATTGCTGTAATTCGGCTTCAACTGGAATGAATTCGTATAAAAAGGATGGAGAAAATGGCAAAACAAAAATTTTACGCCGTTAAAAATGGGCGAACAACAGGAGTTCTTAAAAGTTGGGATGACTGTCTCAAAAGCATAGAAGGTTTTAGTGGTGCTGTTTATAAATCTTTTTCTTCTTTTGATGAAGCAACTGCTTTTTTAAATGATGTGTCGCTTTCTGATTTATATAAAAAAGACGCAGCCGACAACAATATGGTAATTGCCTATGTGGATGGAAGTTATAGCGATACTTTAAAAAAATATTCATTTGGTTGTGTGCTGATTTTGCCCGATGGAACTATCGTGGAAGAAAAAGATGCTGACGACCAAGCCGAAGCCGTTGGAAGTAGAAACGTAGCAGGAGAATTAAAGGGCGCTATGTTTTCGGTGAATTTTGCCCTAAAAAATGGTTATAATAAAATTATTATAAAGCACGATTACGAAGGTATTTCCAAGTGGTTTATAGGCGCTTGGAAGGCAAACAGTTATTGTGCCACAGAATATGTAAAATATATGTCTAAAGTAAAAGGCAAAATTGCTATTTCATTTGAAAAAGTAGATGCACATACAGGGAATAAATTTAATGACCGTGCCGATGCACTTGCAAAAGAGGCACTCGGCATATTGTAAACTTTATGGGGGATTTTTATGGAAAGTATAAAAACTGCTGGTTTTTTTACACTTGGTTGTAAAGTAAATCAGTATGAAACAGAAGCACTGATGGAACAATTTGCTAAACAGCATTATCAAATAAATGATTTTGAAGCATATTGTGATGTTTATATCATCAACACTTGTACCGTTACAAATTTTGGTGATAAAAAATCAAGACAAATTATTCGACGTGCCAAAAAACAAAACCCCAATGCCATCATTGTGGTAATGGGTTGCTACGCACAGGTTTCCGTATCTGAAATCAGTAAAATTTCAGAAGTAAATATTATTATTGGAACAAAAGATAGGAATAAAATTGTGGAACTTGTTGAAAACTATAAACCAGAAGATGGTTTAGTTTGTCACGTATCCGCATTATCCAAAAAAGAATCATTCGAAAAACTATCGGTTAAAAAGCTGAACAACCGTACAAGGGCATACTTGAAAATTCAAGATGGCTGTAATCAATTTTGTTCTTACTGCATTATCCCTTATGCAAGAGGCCCTATTAGAAGCCGAAATCCAGAAGATGTTATAGCAGAAGTAGAAGGCCTTTCCAAAAGCGGGTACAAAGAAATTGTACTAGCAGGTATTCATGTTGCCTCTTATGGAAAAGATTTGGAAAGCATTGATTTGTTAGACTTAATAAAAATGCTCCATAATGTTTCGGGAATCGAAAGAATCCGTTTCAGTTCCATTGAGCCAAAAATTATTACGACAGATTTTGTAGAAAGCTTAAAACAGTTACATAAAATTTGCCACCATTTTCATTTGTCCCTTCAAAGTGGCTGTGACGAAATTTTAAAAAAGATGAATCGAAAATATAACACCCAAGAATTTGCAGATGCTGTTTCCTTATTGCGAAATGCTTTCCCTGATGTTTCCATTACCACAGATATTATTGTGGGGTTTCCTTCTGAAACAGAAGACAACTTTTTAGAAACCTATGATTTTTTAAATCATATCAAATTAAGTAAACTGCATATTTTCCCCTATTCTCCAAAAAAAGGGACACCAGCTGCTACGTTTAACGACCAAGTTCCTTCTGAAATAAAAGATGCTCGTACCAAGAAAATGCTTTTACTAAATGATTCCCTCAGTACCTCCTATTTAGAAGGCTTTGTAGGAAAAACAGTAGAAGTATTATTTGAAAAAAAAGAGCAAGATTTTTTTATTGGTCATGCTTCTAATTATATTGTTGTCAAATGCCCTTCGGATGTGGATGTTACCAACCAAATTGTAAAGGTTTTTATTCATAAAATAGAAAATGATTTTGCTTTTGGTGAAATATTGTTTGCATAAATCAAGATTTTATATTATGATGAAGTTATAAATTGTTTTGTGCGGATTTTATTTTATATTTTTCTATGGTTTCAATTTTTTAATATGTTTAGGGCGGTTTGTATTATTTTCTCACTGGTATTTTTTTCCATATTTTATTGAACTGCTATAAGTTTGGGAGTGATTGTATGACTGATAAAAAACTTTTTGAAACACAATCTTTTAGCTCAGTTGAAAAAGAAAATCAAAGTGAAGCTGAAAAAATAATTACTACGGTGTATCTTGCATTAAAAGAAAAAGGCTACGACCCTGTGAATCAATTTGTAGGCTATATTCTTTCTGGTGACCCTACTTATATTACGAGCCACAATAATGCCCGAAGCTTAATTAGAAAAATTGAACGTGACGAACTTTTAGAAGAAGTAATGAATTACTATTTACAAAACAATAAATAACACTAATTTGGTTTTATTGCTTACAACCAAATTAGGATAAAATAGGGGGTTTTTTGTCTTTGAGAGTTCTGGCACTTGATTACGGAGATAAAACCGTTGGACTTGCAATTAGTGACCCATTCGGTTGGACAGCCCAACCCCTTGAAATTGTACGTCGAAAAGAGGAACAAGCCCTCAAACCCACCATTGCCCGTATAAGAGAAATTGTTACGCAGTATGGTGTTGATACGTTTGTTTTGGGTTTTCCTAAAAACATGAACAACACAGTAGGGTTTAGAGGCGAAAAAACCCTTGCCTTCAAAGAGGTTTTGGTTAAAAACTTTAACAATATCCCTGTGGTTTTGTGGGATGAACGCCTAAGCACAGTTGGCGCAGAGCGAATTTTATTATCCGCTGATGTAAGCCGTCAAAAGCGTAAAGATGTCATTGATAAAATGGCAGCATCTTATTTTTTACAAGGTTACTTAGATACTTTGCCAAAGTCGTAATCTAAAACTTTGGTTTATATTTTTATTACTATTTGATTGGAGTGTATTGTAATGAACGAATTTGAAGAAAACTTATTAGACGGTGACGACGAAGAATTTGAAACCATTATTTTAACAGATGATGAAACAGGTGACGATGTTGAATTTGCTATATTAGAAGCCCTTGAAGTTGACGGCGGAAAATATTTACTCGTAATGGAAGTAGCATTTTTAGAAGATGACGATGCAGATGCACTCATTTTAAAAGAAACTCCTTCTGATAACGACGAAGATTCTGTATTTTCTCTTATTGAAGATGATGAAGAATTTAATAAGGTTGCGGCTTTATTTGACGAGAAGTTTGATGATTTTGATATCGAGTTTTAATAAGTCTTTTTAATTTTAAGCAGCTTCCTAATGCCTTATAAATTATGGAAGTTGCTTTTTTTATTTTTATATACTGATTCAGATAATCAGTTATTGTATTGCATAGCGCAATGATATGGAGGTGTAATTTTGGCAACAAAAAAATCTAAGCTAAGAGTTTTTTCGCTTGGGGGATTACAGGAAATTGGTAAGAATATCACAGTATTTGAATACAATCAGGATATTATTATCGTTGACTGCGGTGTAGCTTTTCCGGAGGATAGTATGCTTGGAATTGACTTAGTCATTCCAGATGTTACCTATCTTACTCGGAATCTTGATAAAATTAGAGGAATCGTTTTAACACACGGACATGAAGACCACATTGGTGCTTTGCCTTATATTTTAAGAGATATTAATGTTCCCGTTTACGGAACAAAATTAACACTTGGTCTTCTCGAAAACAAATTGAAAGAACATGATTTAATGAACAAAGTTACTTGTGAATGTGTAGTCGCAGGACAAAGCATTAAACTGGGTCAATTTAAAGTAGAATTTATTCGTACAAACCATAGTATTGCAGATTCTGTTGCAATGGCAATTACAACCCCTGTTGGTGTTGTTGTACATTCTGGAGACTTTAAAGTGGACTATACCCCAATCCAAGGGGAAATGATTGATTTACAGCGATTTGCTGAGCTAGGAAGAGAAGGCGTACTTTTATTCTTATGTGAATCAACCAATGTGGAACGTAAAGGTTACACCATGTCTGAGAGTACTGTCGGCGTTATTTTTGAGGAGATTTTTGAAGAAACACCTTCCAATCGTATTTTGGTGGCTACGTTTTCTTCGAACATTCATCGTATTCAACAGATTATTAATTCCGCAAGCAAGCACAGTCGCAAAGTGGCAGTTGTGGGAAGAAGTATGGCAAACGCCGTTAGAACAGCCAGCGAACTTGGTTATTTAGATATTCCTGAAAACATTATTATTGATGTTACCGAAATCAAAAACTACAGTGATAGCGAACTTGTTATTATTACAACTGGTAGCCAAGGGGAACCAATGGCGGCGCTTTCAAGAATGGCGTCCTCTGAACACAGACAAGTTGAAATCAGACCAGGTGACAAAGTTATTATTAGTGCGTCCCCTATTCCTGGGAACGAAAAAACGGTTTCAAAAGTAATTAATGAGTTATTTAAAAAAGGTGCTGACGTTATTTACGAAGGTATTATGGATACCCACGTTTCAGGTCATGCTTGCCAAGAAGAACTTAAATTGTTACACGCATTATTAAAACCTAAATATTTTTTCCCTGTTCACGGTGAATATAGACATTTAAAACAACATAAAGAACTTGCCATCTCTATGGGTATGCCAAAAGAAAATATTTTTGTGCTTGCCATTGGTGAAGTGCTTGAAATTTCAAAAGACGGCGCTAGAACTGCGGGAACTGTTCCTTGCGGACAGGTTTTAGTAGATGGATTAGGTGTTGGTGACGTTGGAAATATCGTTTTAAGAGATAGAAAACACCTTTCACAAGATGGTTTGATGATTGTGGTAATCACCATGGAAAAAGAATCTGGCCTTATTATTGCTGGTCCTGATATTATTTCCCGTGGTTTCGTTTACGTAAGGGAATCAGAAAACTTAATGGAAGAAGCCCGTGGTGTTGTTCGTGATGCGCTTACCAGATGCGAAGAAAAACACATTACCGAATGGTCCTACATGAAGGGATTGGTAAAAGATACGTTAAAAGATTTTTTATGGTCAAAAACCAAAAGAAGTCCGATGATTTTACCGATTATTATGGAAATATAACGGGAGGTTTTTATGGACAAAATTTTAAGCTTAACAGAGGAACTTGTTAAAACGATAAAAGATTCTGATGTTTATAATACTTATATTACATCTTTAAATGAAATCAATGAGCAACCCTTGCTTAAATTTAAAATTGACCACTATAAAACTTTACGATTTCAATTTGAAGAAAAACGCATGAATGGGGAGAGCTCCTTTTCCGATGAACTCTCCCTTAGTAACTTCCAATCCGATTTGATGCTCAATCAATTAACAGCAACATTTTTAAATAGTGAGAAAGCAGTTGTTACAATGCTCACAAACATCTATTCTGCGTTAGGAAATGCAATCAAAATTGATTTAGACTTTTTAGATATGGAGTAATACCAATCCAACGAGGTTTCATAAAGCCCAATTTGTTAAAGTAGTTTCTAGGAGGTTTATGTTGAATAAATCACGAGGACTTAATACTATTTTAGGATTTGCTTTGAATCTTTTTGTTTTATTTCTTACCGTTATTGCTGCACTCAAAATAGGTACATTCGCTTATGATTATACCCACAAAATAGCCTATGGCTCTACGGATTTAAAAGGTTCAAGAGAAGTGAGGGTTACCATTCCAAAAGGTGCCTCCACCAAAACAATCGGCGAAATTTTATATCATAGCAACCTTATTACAAGCGTGGAAATTTTTAGGCTTAACAGCAAAGTAGAAAATCGAGATGGAACTTTTAAGTCGGGAACATTTTCCCTAAATACCTCTATGAATGAAGCAGAAATTGTAGAAATACTACAAAATGCTCCTGACTCAACTGATGAAATTAAATTTGTCATTCCCGAAGGGCTTACCCTAGCAGAAATTGCTAAAAAACTTGAAAAAGAAGGAATTGTAAAAGCTTCCGACTTTATGCAAACTGCCAATACAGAAGAGTTTGACTACGCTTTTTTGGGAGGGATTCCCACCCGAAATAAACGACTAGAAGGTTATTTATTTCCCGACACTTATTATGTAAGAAAAAATAGTACCAGCGAAGAAATTATTAGCAAAATGTTAAACCGCTTTAATAACATTTATAGTGAAACTTATCTAAACAAAACAAAAGAGTTAGGGCTTTCCATGGACCAAGTTGTCATTATGGCTTCCATTATCGAAAAGGAAGTCCGAATACCTTCTGAGCGGGCCAAGGTTGCCAGCATTATCAATAACAGATTGCTAAAAGAAATGAATCTTCAAATGTGTTCCACCATTATTTATTCCCTTGACAAAAAGAAAGATAAATTGTTGGTGACTGATACCAAAACACCGTCGCCATATAATACGTACATGAATCCCGGACTTCCTGTTGGTCCTATTTGTAACCCTAGTGAAGCTTCAATTCATGCCGTTTTATATCCCGCTAACACAAACTATCTTTATTTTGTACTAAAAGAGGAAGAAACTGGTGAGCATTATTTTACAGACAACTATGATGATTTTCTAGTTGCGAAACAAAAATACAAACAAAAATTCTGATGGTGATTTTATGAACGGCGTAATTGATGAAAATATAAATGCTTATTTATCTTCTGTACAAGCCCCTTTTGATGGTGTTTTAGGCGAAATTCAAAAAGAAGCCCTAGCGTCTGGTGTGCCGATTATTCCGCACGAAACAGCAAGGCTTCTTTCTGTTATTTTGTCCATGAAAAAACCACTACATATTTTGGAAATTGGGGCGGCTGTTGGCTTCTCAGCGGGGCTAATGGCACAACATATTTTGCCTGGTGGCTCTGTTACCACCATAGACAGATATGATGTAATGATTCAAGCTGCAAAAAATAATTTTAGCCGACTTGGTTTAGAAAATGTGATTACCTTACTTGAAGGGGATGCTTCTGAAATTTTGCCTACCTTAAAAGGCCCTTATGACGTTATTTTTATGGATGCTGCAAAGGGACAATATAGTCAAATTTTACCTGAGTGTCTTAGACTACTTCCTGTTGGTGGTATTTTACTGGCAGATGATGTTCTTCAAGGGGGAGATATTGCAAAAACAAAATTTTCAGTTCCCCGTCGTCAACGAACCATACACAAACGTATGCGTAATTTTTTATGGACAATTTCTAATGAACCATGCCTCACGTCTTCTATTATTCCTATTGGCGATGGGCTGGCAATTTGTCATAAAATCGCTGAACCAGATTTGGTTCTAAAAATATAAAAATGAAATGAATGTATAACTTTAAGGAGGTCGTTTCATGAAAAAAGACATTTGTAAACCCGAACTACTGGCACCAGCAGGCGACTTAGAAAAGCTTAAAGTTGCTGTTTTATATGGTGCGGATGCTGTTTATTTTGGTGGTCAAAATTATGGCTTGCGTGCCAAAGCAAAAAACTTCGATTTAGATGAAATAAAAGAAGGCATTGAATTTGCACATGCCCACAATGTAAAAGCCTATATTACTGCCAATATTTTTGCTCACAACGAAGATTTAGACGGTATGGGAGAATATTTTAAAACCCTTGAATCTTTTGGGGTGGATGCTTTTATTATTTCAGACCCTGGTGTGTTTTCTATTGCTAGAAAGTTTGCTCCTTCTGTAGAAATACACATTTCTACCCAAGCAAACAACACAAACTCTTCTTCTGCTAAATTTTGGCATGATTTGGGGGCTACCAGAATTGTTCTGGCAAGAGAGTTGTCATTAGAAGAAATTACTTCTATTTATAATAACATTCCAGAAACATTAGAGCTGGAATCTTTTGTTCACGGCGCTATGTGTATGTCCTATTCTGGAAGATGTGTTTTAAGTAACTACATGAACAACCGGGATGGAAACCGTGGTGCTTGTTCTCAACCTTGTCGGTTTAAATATCACTTAGTGGAAGAAACAAGAAAAGGCGAATATTTTCCTGTTTATGAAGACGAGCGTGGCACTTATATTTTTAATTCCAGAGATTTGTGTATGATTGAACACGTACCCGAACTTTTAAAGGCAGGCATAAAAAGTTTTAAAATTGAAGGAAGAATGAAAACATCTTTTTATGTGGCTACGTTGGTAAAAGCTTACCGAAATGCCATTGATGATTTCTTTGTGGATGAAGAACTTTACCACAAAAATATGCAGAAATATCAAGATGCAACAACTTCTGCCAGCCATCGCTTGTATACAACTGGTTTTTATTTTGGAAAGCCCGATGACTCTGCCCACGTATATGAAAGCAATTCTTATGTAAGAGACTATGATTTTGTGGGAATTGTTTGGGATTATGATGATGAAACTGGTATAGCCACCGTGGAACAACGAAATAAATTTGTTGTGGGGGATACTGTAGAATTTATTTCTCCAACGGGGGAACCAATGCCTCTTGTTGTTTCTCATATGTGCAATGAAAAAGGAGAGGAAATATTAGAAGCTCCTCACCCAAAACAAATGATTAAGCTAAAAGTAGATTTTAAAGTTCAACCATTTGATATTCTTAGAAAACAAATATAAAAATAAAAAATGCAGTGCCTATTTATGGCGACTGCATTTTTTATTTTTCCTTATCCTACAAACTGATTATCTTTTTGACACATTACCACATATTGAAAAGCCATGTATTGCTTACGCATCTCCTCTTTACCAATAAAGGAAACCAAAGCATCCAAAAACAGAGCATCATCTTTGCCCATCTGTTCCGAAGAAAAAGGTACGATTGATTCTAACGCCAAAGCCTTGTAACCAGTATTAGCTATTAACTTTTTAATTTCATTTAGTGTAAAAAAGCGAATGTGGGTTCTGTCAAATAATCCACTATCTTCATAAGTAAAATTCCCATTCATAATAGCATATATTGCTGTATAATGGCTTATATTTGGAATAGACATAATGATTTTACCAGAAGGCTTTAATATTCGCCTAACATTTTTCAACGTTTGAGCTGGGTCATAGAGATGTTCTAATACATCCCCAAATAATATAAAATCAAAAAAATGATCTGGATAATCAATGCTACCTTCATCCTCCACATTGCAATCCTTAACATCACAAAAAGTGTTGGCTATTTTAGCCGCACCTTTATTTATTTCAATTCCATAAACAGTCGCATTTTTATATCTTTGTTTAATTTCAAGAAGGTTAGCACCACAGGCACAACCAACCTCTAAGACATGAAAGGAAGCTTTCGGACTTCTTTTCACTTTGTCAATCATATACCATGATACCCCCATAGAATATGTTGCCTGAAATCCCCACTTCTGTTTAAATAATTGTTTGTTTTTTTCCCATTCATCTGCTGAAAATATATTACTTATGCTTACCTCATACAACTTAATATTTCGATATAATATGTTTTTACCACCAAACAGCGATACTTCTAAACATAAATCCCATAGCGCAAGTTCAAATATAATATAACGTTCATCAAAAAATTTTATTTTTTCTGTGGTATTATTCCTCATCAAAACACAGCCTTGCCCTATATGCAGCACTTCCGAACATATATTTTGATGGGGTGTTCGTTCAACCTCACAGCCAACCAAATAAATATCTTCACACTTTAATAATTCATCCATTAATTGATTGAGCCAAAATGGTGTAGCAATAAAATTGCTTTCTAATAAAAGCTTATGATTATCTTTGGATACAGTGAGTGCTTTATTATAGCAAGCAACCTGATTTTGTTCTTTCTCATTACAAATCAGTTTTATTTCATTATTTTTTTGAAGCCATTCTTTTATTTCATCTGTAGCATTATTGTCTACTACAATCAATTCATAGGGCACCGTTGTTGTATATGTTGTAATTGAGTGTATGCACCGCTTTATTTCTTCTATATTATTTCTTGCAATTAGTATAATATCTACTTTATCCATTTCAACAACCAGACCTCTTTCATTTTGCAAATTTAAAATATTTCTCCCCTAGCTTTATTGTATAAGCTTACTGTCAATAATTTGATAATTTGCCCGATGTACATACAAAGATTTACCGTCAATATTCAGCCTTGTCATTTTAGGTAAATCGGTAGGCACGGTAACAAAAACTTCATCTCCTTGGTACACACAAATAGGATTGCCTAATTGGCTACTAACAACCACAATACGTTTTTTTCCGATAGAATTTTTAACATTATTAATTAATCTATCAATAGAAACGATTCCACCGCCACTTGTGGCATTTATATCTTTTAATTTATCATATTGAAAATCCTTCACAGTGTCAATTCCTTTTTCTTCAAATACTAACGTAGAACCTACTGATAATATTTGAGAACCATCAATGGCGATATCTAGTACCTCTGATTTAAAATCTGCACTTTCAGAATCATTTTTTTGTTTTCCTTTATATAATCCAATATTAATTTTATTTCCTTTTGTTGTCATTGTTAATTCACCACTATTACTATACGTATTGATTTTAAACTCCTGACCTAGTAGCGACCCTTTCGTTGTAGTCAAAAAATCCCCAATTGCAGCGCAACTTGTTAATGCCAATGTTCCCACTGTCAAAATAAATATTGCGATGACCATAAATTTTTTTTGCATAATACTTTTAATCATCCCCTAACCCCTTCTTTCTTTTCTAATCTGCTTTTCAACATACCTATCACTGCTTTCATTATTATACTACAAATTTTGATATTTTGTCTGAAATATTATCTGGAATTTGAAGCAAAAAAATATACTAATTCCTATTCGAATGAATAATAGGAACTAGTATATTTCTACTCTTTTAGTTCTTTTTTTAATTTTGTCAACGCCTTTTTTTCAATTCGTGATACATAGGAGCGTGAAATATCAAACATTTCTGCAATTTCACGTTGGGTTTTTTCTGTTCCTGTCATAATTCCATATCGTAATTCAACAATGGCTTTTTCTCTGTCTTTTAAAACCCTATCCATTATTTCGTGTAGTTTTTTGCATTGTATTTTCAAATCTACTTCGTCTACGATGCTGTCTTTTTCAATACAAATTTTATCAATCAGCGTAATTTCATTTCCTTCTTTATCAACTCCTATTGGGTCTTGAAGATACGCATCATTGGCATACTTTTTAATGGAACGCATATACATAAATATTTCGTTTTCTATACATCTAGCTGCATACGTTGAAAGACGAACGCCCTTTCCTGTTTTAAAGGTTGTAATTGCTTTTATCAAACCAATGGTTCCAATGGAAATTAAATCTTCACTATCTTTACTAAAGTTTGAATAATTTTTTACAATATGGGCAACAAGTCTTAAATTGCGTTCGATTAAAATATTTTTTGCTTCTTCGCTTCCATTATCGTACTCTTCAAGATATTTTTTTTCTTCCTCAGCGGAAAGAGGCTGGGGAAAAGAATTGCTATTTGTTACATAAGAAAACATAAAAATAAATTGTAGGAAACCTAAAAACACAAAAACACCTCCACATACTTTAAATATGTATAAAACTTGCATATAAAGTATAGGAAATTGATTTTTAGATTGCATACCCACTCATCATGAATATGTATTCCCATTTCTATCTTATGCTGATAAAAGTGAATAAGTGCTAGTTTAAAATTTTGTTACTAAATAATTTTTCAAAAATAACTATCATAGGACTAAGCTTAAAACGCATATTTATAATTATACAAGTCAGACCATACTGATTTTTTTTATAATTGGTATGATATAGGAGGTATCTATTTTGTTATCAAATCGTTATATGAACGTGTCAAGACAATCAGAAGGATCGTTACAAGTTCAAGTACTAGCACGAGATGTGGCACACCCTATTGCAAATGCTGTTGTTAATGTCCTAAAAGCTACGGATTCATCTCAAACCCCAGGGACGCTTGAACGATTAATAACAGGCGACTCTGGTGAAACTGCTCAACTAAACCTAGCCGCCCCCCCAAAGGAATATTCCTTAAATCCTCAACAGCCAGAGAAGCCATATGAAAACTACACCATTTCCGTTTCAGCTGATGGTTATGAAACAACGGTGATTCAGGATGTTCAGATTCTTCCTGAAACCCTTTCACTCCAAGATGTAGTTTTAACGCCTCTTGCAACATCTCCATTGTCAAGGCAAGAACAATTAATATTCATTAAACCACATACCTTGTGGTACGCATACCCACCTAAAATTCCAGAAGATGAAGTAAAAGAGCTACCTCCAGCAAGTGGCTTTGTGGTACTTGACAAACCTGTAATTCCAGAATTTATCGTAGTACATGATGGTTTACCCACAGATGCCTCTGCGCCAAATTATTATATACCATTTAAAAACTATATAAAAAATGTAGCCTCCAGCGAAATATATTCCACTTGGCCTGCTTCAACTATTCGTTCTAATGTACTAGCAATACTATCATTTACCTTAAACCGTGTTTTTACGGAATGGTACAGAAATCAAGGCAAGAATTTCACCATCACTTCTTCCACCGCCTATGACCATGCCTTTTTCTATGGCCGAAATATTTACAGCGAAATTTCTGTTATTGTAGATGAAATTTTTACTACTTATATTACAAGGCCAAATATACGCCAGCCACTTTTAACCCAATATTGTGATGGTGTTAAAGTAAGTTGTCCAAACTGGATGACGCAATGGGGATCTAAAGATTTAGGGGATCAAGGTTTGTCTGCTGTGAATATTTTAAAAAGTTTTTACGGCTCTGATATTTATCTTACCAATGCCGAGAAAGTAAATGGAATACCCGCTTCCTTCCCAGGTGCCAACTTGCAACAAGGCTCCTCTGGAAAAGACGTCCGAACCATTCAAAACCAACTAAATGCCATTGCAAAAAATTATCCTGCTATTCCAAAAGTGATTGCTGATGGTGTTTATGGGCAACAAACGGTGGATGCCGTAAAAAAATTCCAGGAAGTATTCCACCTTCCACAAACAGGAATTGTAGATTTCCCTACTTGGTACCAAATTTCTAACATTTATGTAGCAGTAGAAAAACTAGCCGAATTGGTATAAAACGACTTGGGGGAAACGAAAAAGTTTTCCCCAAGCCAAGATCCTTCAAACCCTTTGTACAAGGAGGTGTAGAATGCTTAATTATTTATGGGGTGGCATGATTTTGATTGGAGTCGTTGTTGCTGCTTTTACAGGGCGTATGCCAAATATAACCCAAGCTGCCATTGAGTCTTCCAAAGAGGCTGTCATGATTTGCATTACCATGCTTGGTATCATGTCTATGTGGACAGGGATGATGAAGATTGCCGAAAAAGGCGGTGTCATCAAAATTTTATCTGATAAGATGTCAGGTATACTACGCTTTTTATTTCCCGACATTCCAAAAAATCATAAAGCACTTCAATACATATCTACTAATTTAATTGCAAATGCCTTAGGCTTAGGCTGGGCTGCTACTCCAGCAGGACTAAAAGCAATGGAGGAACTGCAAAAACTAAATCATCATAAAAATGTTGCCAGCAAATCCATGTGTATGTTTATGATTGTGAATATGTCATCGGTTCAACTGCTTTCTGTCAACTTGCTTGCTTATCGTGCAGAATACGCATCAAAAAATCCATCAGAAATTATTGCACCTGCTTTACTGGCAACTTTCCTTTCTACTTTTTTTGGCATACTGGCAGGAAAGATTTTGGAAAGGCGGGCTTTTAAATGAGTGCCTTAATTACAATCTCTAACCTGATTATTCCGACTATTTTTATTTTAATTATTTTGTTCGGATATTCAAAAAAGGTAAATGTGTATGATGCTTTTTTGGAGGGTGCAGAGGAAGGGCTTAAAATTGTAGTTAAAATTTTGCCTACCTTAATCGGGCTTATGGTAGCCGTTTCTATTATTAGAGCTTCTGGTACCCTTGACCTTATTAGCAAACTACTTTCCCCTATTACCAATTTAGTTGGGTTTCCCTCAGAGGTTCTGCCACTTGCTTTAATGCGGCTTATTTCCGCATCTGCTTCCACTGGGCTTCTTCTTGATTTATTTAAAACCTACGGCCCCGACTCCTTTATTGGAAGGTTTATTTCCATTATGATGAGTTGCACCGAAACTGTTTTTTATACCATGTCGGTTTATTTTTTAAGTGTAAAAATTACAAAAACAAGATATACCCTTTCTGGAGCTTTAATTGCAAATGTGGCTGGCATTATTGCGTCTCTTTATATTACCAAACTGGTTTTTGGATATTAGGACCGTTTGACAAATGGAAATAAAAAAATCATTATTCACTTGAGGAATAATGATTTTTTTATTTCTGTTCTAAACACACAACTTTATAATAATGCTTTTAATTCCTCACTGGTAATGCCACTACCTAAAGTTTCTTGCCCTTGCTCGTTGGTTCCTGTTTCCTTGGCAGAAGTTGCAATATCGGTAAAACCATTTTCAATATCTTCCAGTTTTCTAATCAACAGTTCCATATCATCTGCATTAAATTCTCTTATATATTTATTAATCATTTTGTTATACTCTACTTGGAAGTCCTCAATTTTGCGTTTTTGATATTCAATGGAATTTTTAATGGCTGCCATTTGTTTGATTGTGTCATTTTTTAGTTCTATGGCGTGTAGTTCTGCTCTTTTAACGATATCATCTGCTGCAATTTGAGCATTAATAATCGCATTTTTAATGGAAGAATCTTTTTCTTTGTAGCCTCTAATCATTGACTCCATGTTTTCAATATATCTATCTACTTCAACGGTATCATACCCGCCTTTTTTTATTATATTGAATTTTGTAGGCATATCGGTACCTTCCTCTCAAAAATTATAGTTGAATTTCTTTAACAAATTTATTATATTTTATATTATACTAATTCCATACAAAAGAAGCAATCATTAATTTGAATTTCTGCCATTACTGGGGTTTTACTGGGTTTTGTATTTTGGAAAAATAATTAGTAAAAAAGGTGACATTTTATGAATCTAGATTTTTTTATGAATGAAGCAATTCAACAGGCAAACAAAGCCTTGGAAATAAATGAAGTTCCCATTGGGGCAGTTATTGTATTTGATAATAGTATAATTGCAAAATCGTATAATATGCGCAATAGCTTAAAAAATCCCCTTTATCATGCTGAGTTAATTGCCATTCATGAGGCAGCTACCTATATAAAAGACTGGCGCCTGGAGGATTGCACGATGTTTGTTACCGTAGAGCCTTGCCCCATGTGTGCTGGCGCAATTGTCCAGTCACGAATAAAACGAGTTGTGTTTGGTACAAAAAATCCAAAGGCTGGCTGTGCAGGTTCTATTTTAAATTTATTGGACGAGCCTCACTTTAACCACCGTGTGGAAATTGTAGAAGGCATTATGGCGGAAGAATGTTCCCTTCTCATGAAAAACTTTTTTAAAAAGTTTAGATGACAAATTAAATTTGACTTTTTCAACAAACAACTATATAATAGAAATGTTCCATGCTAGCTGGAGAGGTAGCGGCACTCTGTCACCTGCAACCCGCTGTAGCAGGAGTGATGCTTACTTTAGACTCCTTCCTTGTGGAGCCTGCCCTTTGTAAGTGGTGTTGACGATTGAGTCTTGTGCAATAGGAATTTGTGAACCGTGTCAGATCCTGACGGAAGCAGCACTAAGCAAACCATCTTATGTGCCACAAGCGTGCTTAGTCCGAGCTAACTGCTTAGGTTACGTCTGGAGGGAAATGGCAAGAGTAAGTGCATGGAACATTAAGCTTGATTTTTGAAGAGGAGAGTTCTCCTCTTTTTTTGTATCTTTATTTAAGGAAGTGTTGTTATGTCTTACACCGCTTTATATAGAAAATTACGTCCTAAAAACTTTGATGCAGTAGTTGGTCAACGTCATATTGTGCGGACGTTAGTAAACCAGTTGAACACACAAAAAATATCCCATGCTTATTTATTTTGTGGGACAAGAGGAACAGGAAAAACTTCTATTGCAAAAATATTTGCGAAGGCTGTTAACTGCCTCCATCCAGTAAATGGGAACCCTTGTGATAACTGTGTGATGTGTGAAAATATTTCCCTTGCCAGAAGCATGAACGTCATTGAAATTGATGCTGCTTCCAACAATGGTGTTGACAACATACGGGAAATTCGTGAAGAAGTGAAATATCCCCCCACTGAAGGCATTTACAAAGTATATATTATCGATGAAGTTCATATGCTTTCTATTGGAGCTTTTAACGCATTGTTAAAAACTTTGGAGGAACCACCAGAGCACGTGATTTTTATTTTAGCAACAACAGACCCTCAAAAAATTCCCCCCACCATCCATTCTAGGTGCCAACGCTTTGACTTCCACCGAATATCTTCCCATGACATGAATGAAAGACTTATCAAACTTTCACAAGAGGAAAATATAACCATAGAAGAAGAAGCAATCAACTATATCACCCAAGTATCCGACGGTGCTATGAGAGATGCCTTAAGTATATTAGACCAATGTACTTCTTTTTATTTTGATGAAAAAATCACGGTGCAAAAAGTGTTAGACATTGTTGGTTCTGTTGACAATGAGTTTTTTTTCAGAATAACAAATTCTATTATACAAAAAAATACGGCTGACTGCTTAGATATTGTAGAGCAAATTATAATGTTGGGACGAGATGTTCCCCGCTTTACCAGTGAATTAACAGAACATTTTCGTAATCTTCTTGTAGCGGCTACGATTAACAAACCATCAACAGCACTGGATATTTCCGTTGAAAATATTAACAAACTAAAAGCACAGTCCAAAACCATTCCTGCTACTTATTTAATTGACTTGATTAATCGATTCTCCGATTTACAAGCCCAATTAAAATACGCTTCTAATGCCCGTATTTTGTTAGAAGTTTTGCTCATCAGACTTTGTAACCCTGTTTTAAATGACACCGCTGACAGTATGACCGAAAGAATTATGAAACTTGAAAATATGTTAAAGGACGGAGTTCCAACAATTTCAGCCCTACCAAAAATAGAAACTACACCTGCTGAACCTGTTGTAAAAAAACAAAAAACCCTTCCCCCAGCTTCCCTTGACGATTTCAAAATGATTAAGGACAAGTGGAGTGAAATTATGGCATCTTTCGATATTTCTACAAGGGCTTTGCTCAATGATTGTTCTGTTGATTTTCTTTCGGATAATTTTTTATACATTATTTGTGAAAGCTTGGGTGTTCAAGACCAAGTGAACAAAAATAAATTAGAAGTAATTAAATATCATATTACAGAAGTTTGCGGAAAATCAGTGGAGCTTAAAACCATGCTAAAAGAAGCATTTCAACTTGAAAAATCAGGTTTGAACTTTGAAGCTGCAACAGTGGATTCTGCTATTAACGAACTTTATGATAAATTTAAAGATGTGGACAGAAGTATTATTGAATTTAATTAACCCCTTCTTCTTCTGAACACATTTTCAAACCCACTATACTTGCAGTCATTTTACATATCGTGTAAAATGATATGGATACGAATTCGTTTTTACGAAAAATATTACTATATAAAATTAGGAGGATTAATTATGGCTAAAGGATTCGGCGGAGGAATGCCGGGAAATATGAATTTAAACAACTTAATGAAGCAAGCACAAAAAATGCAACAACAAATGGAACAAGTTCAATCAGAACTTGAACAAAAATCATTAGAGATTACATCTGGTGGCGGAGCTGTTAAAGTTGTTATTTCTGGAAAGAAACAAATTCAATCCATTGAAATTTCAAAAGATGTGGTAGACCCAGATGACATCGAAATGTTACAAGATTTAATTATTACAGCCGTAAATGAAGCTGTTCGCCAAGCAGATGAAATGGTAAACAAGGAAATGGGCAAAGTAACTGGAGGCATGAATATGCCAGGTGGATTATTTTAGAGGTGAGCTTCATGAATTACTATGGTGACCCCATATCCAATTTAATTGAGCAACTTTCTAAACTTCCGGGCATTGGAGGTAAGTCTGCTCAACGGCTAGCTTTTCACATTATTAATATGCCTCACGAAAATGTATTGTCACTTTCAAAATCAATATTAAGTGCCAAAGAAAATGTTCAATACTGTTCTTCTTGTTGTACACTAACAGATTCTGATCCTTGTCCGATTTGTAAAAATGAAAAGCGAAATAAAAATATGATTATGGTAGTGGAAGACCCTCGTGACCTAGCCGCTTACGAAAGAACAAAAGAATATGATGGTGTGTACCATGTTTTACACGGTGCTATATCCCCTATTTCTGGGGTGTCTCCAAAAGATTTAAAAATAAAAGAACTGCTTGCAAGAATTCAACAGGGAAATATTACCGAAGTAATTGTTGCAACCAACCCAAATGTCGAAGGTGAAGCTACTGCTATGTACATCAGCAAACTTTTGAAACCCCTAGAAATCAAAGTAACAAGAATTGCCCATGGCGTTCCTGTTGGTGGCGATTTAGAGTATGTTGATGAAGTTACCTTATCCAGAGCATTAGAAGGTCGCCGTGAAATGTAAATTTTTAAAATACTGTCCCCATGTAAATGGAGGCAGTATTTTTTTGTATAATTTTTGAATAGAAAGAAATAATAGCACTACAATGATATGGCTATAATAAGTCAATCAGCATACTTCATAAGGAGCGTGAGTAAAATGGTCTTGAAAAAAAATATTATCGGAATTTTTGTTTTCATCATTATTCTACTATGTATATTTCTGTTTCCTTTTATCACATCTTATATGAAACAAAAAAAAGAACCTGTAACCTATAAAGGCGTATTTGTTCTTATGCCAGCAAGGAGTGATTCCAATGGATATTTATGTAAAACCAACTAAAAAAATCAGTATCTGCGAGACCTCGGAAGTTCTTTTAAAAGACGTGGCTGACGTTTCTGCACCAAAAAATATGCAGAAGAAAATAGAAAGTTTAACATTATTAAAAATAGAAACTGACCATAAAAAAAATTACTTAATTTCTGTTATTGATATTATCACCGTCATAGATAAAGCTTTCCCAGGGCATACCATTAATAATGTAGGGGAAATGGACACGGTGGTTGAGTATTCTCCACAAAAAAGCAAAGATAACAAAATCATAAAATGGACAAAAGTTTTTTTGATTTCCATGATTTTACTTACGGGTTCTGCTACTGCTATTATGAGTTTTCATTCTGATGCCCAACTTCCTGTTGTATTTCAAAGTTTGTATTACTTATTTTTCAACGAAAAAATTGAAAACCCCATGATAATTGATATCCCCTATTCCATCGGTCTGGCTGTTGGAATTATCGTTTTTTTCAATCACTTTATGGGCAAAAAACTTACAACAGACCCAACGCCAATCGAAGTTGAAATGTCCCTTTATGAAGCAGATGTAACAGACTGTGTCATTGACACCTTAAATGTAAACCCTAAGAAAGATGGGGATGAAAATGGCTCTAATTAAATATATTATTTTGATTATTTGGGGTTTTGGCTCAGGCGTTGTCATCTCAGGAGCCGTATTTGCATTTATTGCCATCATCGGCATTGTTCCCCGCTTAGCCCAAAAAACAAATACAAAATCATATATAACACTATACGAAGAAGCGATTATTGCTGGCGGTATTATTGGAACAATATTAGGTGGAACCCATTTCTATTTCCCCATTGGAAAAATTGCCGTTACTTTTATCAGCCTATGTATCGGAATATTTTTTGGCTGTCTTGCCGTTTCCCTTGCTGAAATTTTAGACGTTATTCCCATCCTTTCAAGACGAGCAAGGATACAAGAGGGAATGTTCTTTTTCATACTTGCCATAGCAGTTGGCAAACTTTTTGGTTCCATTTTATATTATCTAGTACCAGGATTTTATTATTTTGGTTTTTAACAGGATTAATAAAACATAAATCTTATAAGGAGAGAAATGATGAATAGTTCAGAACCAGCAAAACAAAAGTATCAAAAACTGGTGGAGCAAGTCTCACCAAATAGTAACATTTTAGTAAACTGTTTAAAAGCCTTTGTAGTCGGTGGGCTTATTTGCTCCTTCGGGCAGTTTATTATTAATTTTACATCTAATTTAGGATATACCCAAGATGAGACAGCACTATTTGCTTCTATCACATTAATTTTTATAGCCGCATTGCTAACAGGCATTGGCGTTTATGACGACATTGGAAAGTTTTCTGGTGCTGGTTCTCTTGTGCCTATCACTGGTTTTTCAAACTCCATTGTTGCACCAGCATTAGAATTTAAAAAAGAAGGATTTGTATTTGGTGTTGGTTCCAGTATGTTTATTATTGCAGGTCCTGTTATTTTATATGGTACTGTAACCTCTGTAATCGTTGGTATCATTTATTATTTTGTGGCTTAGCAATAAACCAGAGGAGGTTATTATGTCAAAAAAACTCGGTTCACAAACCATTACCCTTGCAAAACCCGTTAACATATTGTCCGCTGCTTCTACCGTAGGTCCAAAAGAAGGCGAAGGCCCTCTTGCAAAATATTTCGATGTGGTGTTAACCGACATATTAGCAGGTGAAAACAGCTGGGAATTGGCTGAAGCAAAAATCGCAAAAGATACCTTTACCATGGCAGTTTCAAAATCCAATTTAGATTTAACCACTATTGACTATATCCTTTCTGGAGATTTATTGAACCAAAGTATTAGCACCACCTTTGGTATAAAAGATTTAAACATTCCCTTTTATGGCCTATTTGGTGCTTGTTCAACCATGGGCGAAGGAATGTCCTTAGGTTCTATGCTCATTGACGGTGGATTTGCTAACTATATTTTAGCGGGAGCTTCAAGCCATTTTTGTGCAGCTGAAAAGCAATTCCGTTTTCCCCTTGAATTAGGAACACAAAGACCTCCAACTTCTTCATGGACGGTAACTGGTCAAGGTTCTGTTGTCCTATCCCTTGACGGCGAAGGCCCTTATATCAAGCAAATTACAACAGGAAAAATTGTGGACATGGGAATCAAAGACCCCAATAATATGGGAGCGGCTATGGCACCAGCCGCCGTTGACACGATGATTGCCCATTTTAAGGACACAGGAAAAAATCCTGACTACTATGATTTAATTATTACAGGAGACTTAGGCTATGTTGGAAAAGAACTTGTAGTAAGGCTTATGAAAGAGAATGGTTACAATTTAGAAACCAATTACACAGACTGCGGAATAGAAATTTTTGATAAAAATACCCAAGACACCCATGCTGGTGGAAGCGGTTGCGGTTGTTCAGCAACTACTTTTTGTGGATATTATTATCCAAAATTAAAAAGCAAGGAACTAAATAAAATTTTATTTATTCCTACAGGAGCTTTAATGAGCCCAACCTCCACAAAACAAAAACAATCTATTCCAGCCATTGCACAAGCTGTCGTAATAGAATCATTTTTTTAGAAAGGAAATTACTATGGATTATATAAAAGCATTTATTGTTGGTGGACTGATATGCGTAATAGGTCAAATTTTAATTGATAAGACAAAGTTGATGCCCGGAAGGATACTTGTTCTATTTGTTGTATCTGGCTGTATCTTAGGTGGTCTTGGGCTTTACGAACCACTTGTAAAGTTTGCTGGAGCTGGAGCAACCGTTCCCCTTCCTGGCTTTGGATATGCCCTTGCAAAAGGTGTTATGAGAGAGGTGGACGAGATCGGAATTTATGGTGCTTTCTCTGGAGGCCTAAAAGCCACCGCCGCAGGTATAACTGCTGCCATTCTTTTTGCCTTGTGTACTTGCCTTGTTTTTGACTCAAAGGAAAAAACATGAAAAATCTCCCCTTTGAAATTTCTTCAAAGGGGAGATTTTTATTTACTGGAAAGTAAAAATGGATGATTAAACAAAAAAACTAATTGTTCATGTTGATTGATATTTTTTTGAATAGCTGCTTCATTTTTAGCAATAGCAAGTTTTGTAAGTTCTACATTATAGGCAGTAGTTAATCCAGCTTTAAACTGTATTAAAACAGTGTTATAATCTTCTCTTGCTTTTTGTAAATCAATGTTAACATTTTTATTTTGTTCTTCTAGCTGTTTAATCTGATTGTAAGTAGAACGTAGGGACTTATCCATAGAAAGCTTCGCATCACTTAAATTTCTTGTAGCTTGATCTACTTTATTCACTTTAGAATCATATGAATCGCCAGTTCCAGTGTAGCTATAAGCATTAACACCAAATTCAGCATCCTTAATGGCTAATTCTTTTAGCTTTATAGTCGGATCACTACTAATAAGGCGACTAGCAAAAGCGTCAATATCCATTGCCTTTACATTGGAGAACTTAACATCGTAATCAACATTGTATCTTTCATCTGCTTTAAAACCAAGCAAATTGTTAAGACCAATATACTCCCCATTTATAGCCAACTTCAGTAAATCTAAATTTTTAAGGATTTGTTCATAATCTAACGTTGCTTTATCAACATTATATTTACTTTCAAGTCCTAAATCTAATTTTAACTTTAAATTATCTAGATTTTGTTTTGAAGTTGCAATTGATTGTTTTAACAAAGACATATCCACTTCATAATTTTTGATATTTGTAAAAGAACCTCTAATAGCTGCTTCAATTCCACCACGAATAATTTCTTGATTATAATTTTTTCCAGCTAGTTGGGTGTCAATGGAATTTGTGGCAGAAAGCGCTGACAAATTAGCGGCATCCGTTACAAAAGGCATTGTTGGATCTGCAGGCATGGTTGCAATCACTGTTTGCATTACATTTTCTCTTTGTTTTTCTAAAAGATCTAAATTAGCCTGTAATGTTTGCATACTTGAATTTATTTCTAGCGCCTTATTAAATGCTTCGTCATAGTTCAACGATTTTCCATAATTAGACTTTTCAAGTACTAACACTGAACTATTATCTTGTCCTGTGGTTATTTCAGATATTTTAGCCGTACCATCCCAAGCAACTTTAGCACCTAAAAGTTCACTCACCACTTTTAGAGGCACTACTACTTTATCATTAACTACTTTGGGAGCAACTGATAAGCTTGTTGTCTTCCCCTTAGCTGTTGCTAAATTGGAGCCTACTGCTAAATTAACTTTCTCGGAACCTTTTGTAATGGTAATAACACTGGATGTATCTTTTTTATCAATGGTAGCACCTAAGATTTTAGCTAAGTCATCTATACCGATAAGTGTTGTTCCATTCTCAATTACAGGAGCATTATCTAAAATTGTAATAACTCCGTCTACTTTCATATAGTTATTTCCCGCAGCAAAAACGCTTGTAGAAGTTGTAGCCATAATTGCAACAACTAATAAAAACTTTTTGGCGTTTAATCGTTTTTTCATATTTTCACCTTCATATTATAAGCTGTAATCGAATTGATTACTAACAGGCTTAGTTAAGTTTTATATCAAAATCAAATAATATTTTTTCTTGTTCCGAAATACTACTATTATTTCTAGCTTTTATTTCAAAGTGCATCTTTTTGGAGTCCTCGGGTATAGCTGGGAAAATAATATACCCTCTAAGTTCATCACCTTTTTTAATATCATTATACCACTTATTGTCTACATCTCTCGTATAAGAAAATGGATATTCCGTACCATCTACTACAATTACTGCTGATGATTGTTCCAATTGATAATTATAGGCATTTCCAGAAGGTTCGTTTTGTACCCAGAGATTGACTCTAGTGTAATCAGGATCTTTTGAAACGGAAGTGACTTGAACCGATAAAGGTCCATTGGTCTTCATTATAGGCATTTGATTATATACCCTTGTATCAGTGGTGGTGGTGTTATTTGTAGTTGTATTATTTGTTGCTGTGTTATTTGTGGTTGTATTATTTGTCACTACATTATTCGTCGTTGTTTTACTTGTGGTTGTATTATTTGTGACTACATTATTCGTTGTTGTTTTACTTGTGGTTGTATTATTTGTTGCACCACTTGTTGTTGTAGTGCTAACTTTTGATTTAGGTGTTTTTATATTTACCGTACCACTTACACCATTCCAATCAACTAAATATCCTAATGTTCCTGAAATAAACCCAATTGGAAGATAGACATCATCATTATATATGATTGGTGATCTACCTGTTGGCATCTTTTTTAAAACAGAATCTAATGTAACTTTCACATTTGTAGCAATTGAGAATTTTATGGCTTCTGATTCTGCAAATGCGGTTGTTGCAATAGTACACATTGATCCCACGATAAAGCCAATCATCAGTGTTTTTAAATTTTTCATTATGACACCCTCCTTTATTTTATAACAAAAAAACCCCAAACGGGGTTTTTTTGTTATATTTAGTTATTATTGAGCATCTGCAGGATTGAAAGTAACAGTTTTTGCATCGCCATCCCAAGAGAATGGAACGTCAAGAGCTGTTGCTAACCAAGCTACAGGAATAAATGTACGACCATCTTTGATAACAGCTGCTGTATCCATGTTAATTGGAGTACCGTTCACTGTTAACACTTTGCTACCAATAGCAATTTGAACTGTTCTTGATCCGTAAATTACTGTTACAGTTTTGTTATTTGCATCCCAGATGATGTTTTGATCAGAGATACCAATAGCATTTGAAACATATTTTACAGGAAGCATTGTTCTGTTGTCTTGGATATATGGAGCTACATCCATTGTCATTTCATCTTGACCAACTGTCATAGAAGTTTCGCCAATTGTAATTACAACTTGTTTTGTAGATTTTCCGTCTTTACCAGAACCTGGAGTAACAACTTTAATGTAATCAGTTACTTGGAATCTGTTAGAGTCTGCACCTTTGAATAAACCTACTGTATCAGTTTGACCTGATTGGAAGTTTTGAACAACTGCTGAACCACCAACATTAAGTGGGTAGAAACCTTCAGGAATTGTACGGTCTAATCTAATTTTAGCGCCAGAAATAAGGATTGTACTTGGTTTAGTACTTTCACGTTTGATATCAATAATAAGAATACCATCTTCGATTTTGTAGCTATCGATTAATAAGTCGCCACCATCAGCAACAGAAACTGTTAAACCTTTTTCAAAAGCAAAACCAGAACTGTTTCTTGAAGTGTTAGTAAGTGAGTCACCTACCCAAACTTTAATTCTGCCACCATTTCCAGAACCAAATGTGCTTGTATTTCCATACATATCTGTAGAATTAGCATTTACTGTTCTTTTGATTGCACCAGCAACGTTTTCCATGATAGAAATGTCATTTACTTCAAGATTTTGGTAACCAATTTGTAAATCTTTTGTTGTTGTTTTGATAGTAACTGGGTTGATAACTGTAGCAACTTTAGCTACTACATCAGAACCAATTCCACCACCAGCAACTGTTAAGTTAACTGGGCCAACAAAGTCTGCTTCAGAAGAAACATAGAATGTCATTTCTAATTTAGCTTTTGAACCTGATAAAGATAAGTTAGAAGTACCAACCATGTAAGATGTTTGAATTTGACCAGTTAACATCATTGTATTACCATCAAATGATAATTGACCACCAGCAAATCCCCATGTATCTTTAGTAGTTGCATTGTATGTTGTTTCAGTTCCAGGACCACCTGTAACGTTTGATGATTTAATTTTAACACCTAAAATTTTAACACCATCTGGCATAGTAAAAGTTGTTTTTCTTGTAGAAATCCAAGAACCAGCAAGCGTTTCTTCAAATATAGCTTTAACTGTTTTGTTTTTGTCAACTAAAGTTGATTTAGCATTGTTTTCAAGTGTAGCTCCTACTATAGTAACATCTCCACCTGTTAATTTAACGCCATAATCTACGAATTTACCAACTGAAAATGTGTCTTCTGTAAGAGATGTTCCAGAATTTGTTCCTGTAACCCCTGTTATACCAGAAATTTTAACATTTACATTGTCGTTGTAAGCTGCAACGCCATTTTTAGTTGTAAGTTTAAGATTACTGATTAATAAAGAACCTCTTGAAGCTCTATTACTTGATAAAGTTGGAAGATAAAGAGTAACTGTTGCAGAATCATTTGTTGATGTTTGCCATACACCAGCACCAGTAGCAGGAGTTGCGCTACTTGTAGCTTCTAACATTGAAGCTGAATAAGTAGCTAAAGATCCTAAACCTTCAACTACAACTGGATTAGCTGAATTAGTTGCAGTGTTAGTTGTTGTAGACCAAACGAAATCTGTAGGAGCTTGTAAAGTAATTGTTGTTCCATTTGTAAGGAAATTAGCTCTTAATTCATCTACAAGGATTGGATTTACATTTACATAGCTTGAAAAATCTGTTGTTGTTGTTGAAGTTGTTTTAGTTGAACCAGTACCAGCAACTGCTGCTGTATAAGTTCCACCAGTGAGTGTAGTGTCAAGTGGATCAACAGCTACTGTAATGTCGCCAGCTGTTTTAGCTTTAAGATTCATAGGAATCATAACTTTAGTAGCTGGTGTAGTATTTCCGTTTAATAATGTACCTGCAGCAGTGCTAAAAATTCTTACTTCAATAATTTTTGAAGTAATTTTTCTAACATCCATTAATGGATTAGCAGCTGTTGGAAGAGCTCCTGCTGGTTGTAAAACACCTGTTTTTGCATCAAAGTATCTACCCATAGCAAATTTTTCTGAAAACTTACCTGCTGTATTAGTTGCAGGAACTACATCAGTAGCACCACTAGCATTAAATACAAATTCAGCATTATTAGATGTAACTCTGAATTCAGCATAAACACCACTTGTTGTTTTTAAATCATCTTTTAATTCCATTGTTAACATTGGAACTTGGTCTGGCAAAGTGTAGTCATCGCTAGTAACAACAGGGATTCTATCAATCGAATTCTCAGTTCTAGCAAAAACGCCTACTGGTAGCATCGTTGTTACAGCCATAGCTAATGCCACTAAAATAGATAGTTTCTTTTTCATTTTTTTTCCTCCTTAAGGTTTTTATTGTTTTTTGTGTAGAGGTATTAGCACTTTTTACCTCAATTACAAAAATAATTATAACACTGTAAAATATTCCAGTCAACACTATCGCTTGATATGTAATATTAATGTAACAAACATTGTAAAGTTTTAGAATCAACTGATTTATTTGCCAGTGATGTCATTATATTACCAATCTGTATTTTTTTCAATATACTGTTGAAACTTGTAAAAATATTGTAACATAGCAAAGGTTTTACAAAACAAAAAACGCTGAACAGTCAGCGTTTTTTGTTTTGTAATGATTACATTAAATCAGTATTCACAAGTAAATTATAGATAATCTTAGAAATTTCAGCTCTTGTAATATTGTTTTGAGCATTTACATTTCCTTTTGTATCTCCACCAATTAGCCCAAGTTTCACACAAGCCGCTAAATCATTTTTCGCCCAGCTAGAAATTTTTGAACTATCACTGAACTTTCCAAGTAACTCTTTAACATCAGAAGAACTAAGAGAAGTATCAACAGCAGCAAGTTTCATAGCACGGCTAATAATAACCATAGCTTCTTGTCTTGAAATTGTTTTGTTAGGGTTAAAGTTGCCTTTTTCATCGCCAGTAATTAAACCATATTGGAAAGCAGCATCCACATCTTTTGCAAACCACTTGTCAGTGCTTACATCTTTAAATGAATTGCTTGTATCACCGCTTAAACCATATGCTTTTGCAACCATAGAAACAAACTCCGCTCTTGTAGCTGCTTTATTTGGCTCAAAGTCACCTTTTTCATTTCCTTTTACGATAAGTTTTGAACCTAAAGTGTTGGCAAACTCTTTGGCCCAATTACCATTCATATCAGCAAATTCCTTTTTGTTGTAAATCAAAGCATAGGTACTATTTGTAACACTGCTTACTTTTGCAACCATTTTTCCATTTACTTCTACTATCTTTGTTGGAACTGGTCTTAAAGAACCATTTGGCTCCACAACAACAGCAGTTGTAATAGAATTAGCCTCTGCTCCCGCAGGAAGAGGGATAAATCTTTCAACAAAAGCAATGAAATTCTTTAACTCAATTGATTTACCATTACTTGAAGAGAATGTCATTGTAAAATCAACCGGGCTTGCAACTAAAGTAACTCCATTTTGTTGAATCGCTTGGTCTGCAACTTTAGCCATTTCAGCTCCAGTTACAGCTACTTTAATATCAACTTTCACATTAGCTAGTGATGTTTCACCTAATAAAGCTGTAATAGCTGGTAAGTTAATTTTAGAGCCTTCTACAACATAGTTTCCTAATGCAGTGTCAACTTCCACTTTCACATTTTTGTCACCTAATGTCTTAACAATATCACCAGTTAGAGAAGTGTTAATTACATTAGCATTATCAGTGTTTGAACCTTGAACTACGATTCTATCTGCACCATTGTCAGCCAAGCTTGTAAGTTCAACTTTGTCAACTACTAGATTAGCAACTATTTTATCACCTTCAGTTGTTTTTGTCACTTGAGGTGCTGTTGTTACAACTACTTCTTCTTTTACAACTGGTTTTGTGGTCTCTGTTGTAGTTCCTTTTTCAGTTCCAGTCGTGGTTACTGGTGTTACTGCATTGTTTGAACCACCAACCGGATAATTAGTACCTGAATCCTTCATTTCACCTTTATCGCTATTTGATGTACTTGTTGGGTTAACAGGTGTAACTGGATTAACAGGTGTAACTGGTATTTCTACCCCAGTTGTTGTTCTGCTAAATTCTTCCGGAATTTGAATAAACGTTGTATGAACTGGAACATATTTTGCATAATTTGTCCATAAATCTCCCCAAATGATGTTACCATCAGAATCACGATTAACAGTAGTAGCTGTAAACGCATTTAATGCAGTAAAATCATCAGCTGTAAATTCTTTACCAGATTTATTTACTGACTTTGTTCCGTTAAAGTAGAAATTATAATCGGAAGAAACATTGTTTTGACCAGCTTCCATATCATCACTTGAACCCGATACCTTCTTGTATGATATTAGCCCATCAGCATTAAAGATCGGTGTTCTACCTTTTCCATAAAGCGTAAAGTTTTTACCTGCATTATTATAGGTTAAACAGTTAATGATATTTGCATTTGGATTACTATTTGTTGTAATTCCTTGAGCGCCATTCTCAAAAGTAACACTGTTTCTAAGAATATGTGGAACAGGAATACCTTCTCCACCAAGTTTAAATCCGTTTTTATCGCCTTTACCTACAATACCATTTGATAATGTTCCATTACTATAAGTAACACAACCATCAATCAGAATTGGGCCAATTGGACCAGTTTCACCTTTTGTAAATAAATCCCAGCCGTCATCAATATTATTTCTTGAAATACAACCTCTAAATGTGTTTCCATAACCAGCTGTCAACTTAGCTGCAAAACCATCTGCATTGTTATCAGAAGGGTCTCTGTTGTCATAAGAATCACAATTTAAAATTAAGTTGTAAGAAGGCCAAGTATCAATCGTTGCACCGGTGTTAGTACGAGCTATTTGTAAACCTGTATCTCCATTTGCATAAACTTTACAAAGTTCAATTTTATTAAAGTTTCCGCCTACTCTCATACCATTACTATTTGATTTTGTAATATTAATTCCAGTAATATTCCAATGACTTCCACTAAGTACCACTCCGTCACCCAACTTATTGAAATCTAACACAACAGGCTCAGTGTCTCCATAAGGTTTAAGAACTTTTTTCAATTCAGATGTTCCAGAGTTTTCTGGTTGAATTGCTAACGTCTTTGTAAGTTTATAAACCCCGCCCCTTAAATATATTTTTTGGTTTGGTAAAGAGAAATTAATAGCACTTTCAATATCTGTTGGTGAATCAATTGTTCCCTTTGCACCTTGTGTGCCAGTTGGAGAAGCATAAATAATATTATCTGGTGTTACATACTTTGTTCTGTAAGATACATTAATTTTCTTTATGATTGGGTCAAAAGATGTAAGATTTTCTGACTTGTCAGGATAATATGTTGCAACAATTGCATTTGGTGCGCCTTCTTGAACAATAATTTGTCTAGAAAAGCTTTGATTCGCATTTATTATGGCATCTTTTATAAGAAGAACACCATCTCTTGTAATACTAACAAGACCTTTAGCATTTGCTGAAAGTTTTAAAGTATATAAATCCGTTTGTGAATTATCTAATGAACCAATAGCAAATGATGGTGCAACTATTTCTTTTTCCGGTGGGGCTGCTGGAGGATCTGCTATTTTTGATGTAACTTTAAAGTTTACATTACTAATATCAATTTTAGCGTACCTAGCAGCAAAGAACCCAACATAAACTTCTGGTGATTGAACACTTAAATCATCAGGTTTTGTAAAGGTTACTGGCGCTTGGTCATTCACTTGCATGGTGTAGCCAGTATTTGTTTTTGAAAGCTTAAGTTTATATGTTTCTTGTGGAAAATCTTTATTATTTGCCATGTAAGCACTTGTTTTGTCTATAAGCATTTTGTTAGACATAACTGCACCAGTTGTTAAGTCTTGTGACAAAATTCCTGTTCTCATAATAGCTTGAATACCAATTGGTTTTGTTGGTAAGCCTGTTGCTGGATCTTCTTTATAAGAACTTCCGCTATAACCACCAACTGCTGCAATATTAGAATAGAAAGTTATGCCTTTAGACGTAGTTGCTTCTTTAGCAATTGCATCTCTCGCAATTAAACCAAATGCTTCTTGTCCATCAAAGCTACCTGATTTTGCATATTGAAGAACTTTTACATCAGCTGATAATTCGAAGTTATCTGTTGTTCCGTCAATTGTTGTGTAATACAAGCTTTGACCATCTTGAGAACCACTGATTTTTCCGCCTCCATCATCAGCAAGAAGTTCAAACGTTCCTGTTACTTTCCCTTTTTCTGCGCCATTCAAATAGGTAATCTTATTTTTTTCTGAACTAGTAGATTCACCAAATTGAATAAAATTCCACGTATAAGTCTTAGCATCTCTTACTTCAAAATTAAATATGATAGGCTCAAACGCTGGATTAGTAGGAGTAATAGAAGCTTCATATACACCAACAGTTGCACTATTAAAAGTAGATGTATCAATAGTATAATCGGCTGTTGTAGCTGGAGTTTCTTTTAAACTATTATAAATAGTTGAAACTTTAAGTGCTGATAGATCAAGAGCTTCACCAACATTGTAAGTTGTTTTTGGATATTGAGAAATCTTCAATCCTGTAGCTTGTGATTGCACAATCGAAAGAAGCAAATTAATTGTTTTCCCTCTGTATGAAATAACTACTGTGTTTACACCAACTTTTGAAGCATCAAATCCAGTAAATGTACATTCATCAACGCTAGCAATATCTGTTGTTCCATCTGCATATCCTGCTGTTAGGATTAAACCTGCTGTATCAAAATCATTGTTGAATGTATCACCAGTATAATATGTTTGTTTGGTTGGCATCCTTGTGATAGTTAGTCCAGCAAGTGTAGCACCACTAACCGTTACATTAAATGTTGCCGTTTTTGTTACTGGTGTAACCTTATCTGTAGCCATCGATTTGTAAGAAACAGTTACTGTTTGTTGACCAGTTTTTGTAAAGTCAACTGATGAAATACTGTAGCCATCAATAATAGTATCTGATAATTTATCTAATATTCTTGTCTTTCCATTATCATACTGTGCAGTAACTTCTAAACCTGTTAAGTCGAGTGCTATATCACCAGTATGATATGTTAATTTTGTTGGAGTTCCAGTTAATTTAAAGTCTGTGCAAGTTAATGGTTGAATTGCAACATTAAAGGTAGTAGAAACTGAACCTGCACTCACGGTAATTGGAAGTGATGGGTTCACTACAGAGCTATCAAATCCTGTTACTGTATACTTATCTGCCGAAGCACCTACAATAACTTCCCCATCTGTATATTCAATATCAACTTTCATCCCTTCTGAATCAAGAGCAGTATCTCCAACTAAATACTTTGTTTTTGTAGGAGGTATTACTGTAATTGCTCTTACTTCTTTCAACTCCGTAATCGATATATCACTAAATACAACTTCTGCATCTCTCGCTGTGAAAAGACCTACATAAAGCGTGTCTCCAAATAGTGTGCTTCCATCAACTACACTTGTTTGGTCACCACATCTTAATGTATACAGATTGCCTGATTTTTTAATAGAAAGATCATAAGTTCCACCAATTGTATTTGCAACAGGTATTTGGAAAGATAGCGCAGTTCTTACATAATTAGTAGCATTTGCATTATTTTTAGTAATAGGTCTAACACTGTCTGTACCAATAGCTGCTACACCTACATGGTTCCCAAAAGCACCAGGCGCAGTTGCTAGTGTATCTGATGCACTTGATGCTGTACCATTTGAGTCAACTGCAGCTTTTATCATTAAGCCTGCCCCACTTTGGTTATTGCTAACCAAACCAACTAGTTTCATTTTTGCTTTTAATTCAAAACTTTGGCTTTTTTGCATTTCTTTATAGTAGAATGCCATACCATCAGCACCAGATGCAATTTTACCTTTTGAATTTGTACTCTTCATAGTAACAGTGCTAACCTTGTTTGTGTCATCAATAACTTCTTTAATTGTGTTGTCTGTTGTTGTTATGGAAGAACCAAATATAGATGTATTCCAACCTCCAGGAGTTTCTGGATTTTTAGCCTCTTTTGATGTTGTTGAGTCGATTGTTACTGGTTGTCCAGTTACATCAGGGTTTCCAACATTTGATTTTGCAACCGCATATACACTAATCGTATACTTTGTTTCTGTTGTAAGACCTGTAAGCTTTGCTGAATTTGTTGTAACATTTACTGTTTGTTTAGTTCCGCCAGTTGCTGGTATGTATTCAACAACATAATTTG
>JAVBJQ010000042.1:0-5950 GCA_031546905.1 Eubacteriales bacterium
CGTCTACGTCACAAAATATCTTTATTAGTAATTCTTCTTGCATATAAAATCCACCATCCTCTGCTTTTTTGGTCTCAAACTTATTTTAGCAGATTTTGGTCGGATTTTATTTTTTTGTTTATTTTCGTCGAACTCACGTTAACTACGACGCTTTTGGCAATGAAGTGAACCCAGATGTCAATGACACCAATGTATTTAGATACTGCGGAGAATATTTTGACAAGGAAACGGGGACGATTTATTTAAGAGCGAGGTACTATGACCCAACGATTGGAAGAATGATTACAGAAGATCCTGCACAAGATGGATTGAATTGGTATACGTATTGTGGAAATAATCCAAGTAGATTTTCTGATCCAAGTGGTTTGCGCTGGGAAGAACTAAGTGATCTTATTGCGGCAACATTTGGTTCATCAGAAGGTTTGGTATGGGATGAAAAAACAAATACGGCATCCTATGGTTCGATAAACTTTGGCTCAGCTGCTTTTATATACGAAATGTCAGGCGAACTGATCATGGAGTCCTCTGTTTTTGCTGATAAAATAGGTTTAAGCGGTAAGTATGGCTCTGACGATATGTATATGAGTGAGGAAGATACCCTATTGGCATTGTGCCTAGAAAGTGTAAGTACAAAAATCCAAGGAGGATTATACCAATCATACACAATGGATCAATTTGTAAGTGACGTAGCTGGATATGTTATGACAGGAGCGTTAGTATGGGCAGTGATAGAAGAAGCACTAGCGTATGGTGGTGCTTCTTCCCTTGGTAGAGTTCCCGTAAGTATTTTGTCTAAAATATCATCACTTACTAATAAGGGCGGTGGTATATCTTCTAAAAGTATTAGTGATTTACCTCAAAATGTTCAAAAAGCATATAAAGGATATTCAGGAAATGGATGGAGCGGGAATTACAAAGGACAGATACAACAAGGGGTAAATGAAGCTAACGCTGGAGGTATATACAAAAATACAGATGGTAAACTTCCGACAGGTGTTACTTATAAAGAGTTTGATGTTAACATATCACCAATTGGTACTGGTAGGGACGCAGAAAGATTTGTGAGAGGGTCTGATGGCTCGTTGTATTACACCTCAGATCATTATACAACTTTTACAAAAATTCCATAAATACCTATCTTTAATCATTGTCGTTCCATTTCAGCATTATTAAAAAGCAGGGTAAGGTACAACGTAATTTGCGCCTTACCCATTTCCTATATATATAAATGACTTCCAGGAGGTAATTATGAGAAATAAAATATATACTATTACAAAAAATGAAGCACAAAACATTATTGATGACTGCACAAATAAAAATATATTTATTGCAGAGCTATTTGGGAAAGAGATTGGTGAGCTTGAAGACTTTTTTAGTAATATATCAAAGAAATTCAAATTTCCAGACTTATTTAACAAGTATCGCAACATGGATGCGTATCTTGATTGGATTAGAGATTTAGGTTGGTTTATCCATAAAGATAATTATTTAGGATTTGCATTGTTCATTTATGATTATGAAGCCTTTATGTGCAATGACTATAAAAGAAAGGAGCAGATAATAAGAAGCTTTGCTGATACAATTTTACCTTATTGGGAGGAAGCTGTAATTCGGTGTACAAACAACGGAAATGGCATTCCAAGGCCTTTCAATTTATATTTGATTGATTATTGTGACTAACCTCACTTGGGAACGAGGCACAAATAAAACATAAATAAAATGATTCGACGATTTTTACCAAAAGGTAAAAGCTTTAAAGGTCTGTCTTCAGGAGAGGTCGCTCGCATTGAGTCTTGGATTAACAATTACCCTCGTAAACAATTCAATTTTAAGTCTGCTAACGAGATTTATCAGCTAATCGGCGTTGCTTAATTTTTTACGTGATTACCGTGCATTTAATATTGCAATTTATAAGTTTTATTATTGAAGGTACTTAACCTTGATTTTATTGAAATTGAAAATAATCTTATGATAAAGCCTTCAAAAAAATATCATAGAGGAAAACTTGTAAACAAAGTTATTGGAGAAAACCAATTTGATATTTTTATTATTGAAGAAAAAATTAATGAAAGTACTGCTCCTAATGAGGCTTTAGACAAACTAATTGCGTTATTGGATTTGTCAGGAGAATATCTTGAAAAACTATCATTAATAGTAGATTTAAGGGTTAAATGTTATGTTTAATCTGATTTTGCACAAGTTAATTTTATTCTTTTTCCTTCTGTGCTAACAAGTCTTGCAAAGATGAATATTGAGTTTGAAATTTCAATCATATCATGGGGTGGTGGATAGGCTATACTAAATTAGGCAAAAAACATTCAGTCATGTTAAAATAGAAAAAATAAGAATGGGGAAAAAACATGGCTGGCAAAACCAAAAATTACACGGATGATTTTAAGAAACAAATAGTAACACTAAGAAAGACATGAAAAACGCTAGTAAAAATTACAAAAGAGTACGGTTTAGCAAAATATACCGTTAATAAGTGGGTAACTGATTATGAAAATAGTGGCTCTTTTAAAGCAAAAGATAACCGCAATGAGGAAGAAAATGAACTAATTAAGTTCGCAAGGAAAACAAACAATTATTGGTGGAAAATAATATTTTAAAGCAAACAGTGCTGATAATGGCACGAAAATAGTCATCATACTGTCGAACAAGAAAAAATACAGTATCAGCGCAATGTGCAGATTTTTAAAAATACCAAGAAGTTTAGTTTACTATAGATGCAAGTTTGAATAGGATAGGAGACTAAATACCATCAAATGCTGGAGAATTACAAAATATGACCCAAGATGTAGGGCTGAAGATGGGAGATATCCATTTGATGAATGGATATCATACTATGATGTCGGAAAAACCTTTAAAAACAATGAAGATTATTTGAGTATTGAAGATGCTTATGTCAGGGTACTTCTTACTATTATGAGAGAACAAGGTGTTCACACATTAGCAGTCAAGGGGCTAGAAAAGAATTTCTATTTTCTTGCTAAAAGCAATAATTTTCAACTTTATACAAATAAAATCCATGATCTTTATACGAAAGTGCTTGAAAATGATTTAATAGATATAGAAGAAATTGGAAACCTGGTTCGATTAATTTTAAGAGACAATTTATGGTGTAAGCTGGAGTATAACAATAAATTGTGTATTCATTTTGGACATGATTACTATATGTATGTTGGCTACTAAAGCATTTGTAATGAATCTATTCAAGTACTTCTGCAAAGTGGACTCTTTGCGGAAGTGTAGGAATCACCATACTTAAGAGTAAGCGTAAAATATCCCACACCTATGAAAAAGATGTGGGATATTTTACGCTTACTCTTCTGCAGCTAGTCGCTTGGTTACATTTCGTTAATAATACTTTCTCTTTTTTCTTTTATCACAGCTGTCTTAAGTTTGACGCTTACTTTGTAGGGAATTTTTATCAATTGTTGTTTAATTAACGTACTTTATAAAAATTAGGATTTCCAACCGATATGCAACCACAATTGATGTCATTATTGACAATAGCCAAAGGAACAAGTATTATAGTTGAGACGATATTTGATTCAAGGTTTAAACACGCTTCTGAACTTTTGAGAATGGGAGCATCTATTTCCCAACAAGATAGAACTTCAATTATTAGAGGTGTAAATGGGCTTAAAGGTACAACTGTTTCATCTAATGATTTAAGAGGTGGAGCGGCGCTTATTATTGCTGGGCTTGCCGCAGAGGGAAAAACCATTGTTACAGGCTCTCAATTTGTGGAAAGAGGCTATGAACAAATTGAATTAACACTAGCAAGCTTAGGTGCAGATATTAGTTTTGTTTAATGGATGATGATGATGGTAAGGTGAGGATATGGCTGAGGTTAAAATAATGAAAAAAAATAAAAAACGTGGGAGTTTATTTTTTAAGATTTTTACGTTAGCATTTGTTTGTTGTATTTTGTTTTTATTATTTTTTTATTCGCCAATATTTTTAATTACCAATGTTGTCGTGAGCGGCAATGAGAAATATACAAAAGACGAAGTATGCAGTAAAATAAATTTAAAAAAGTCAGAGAACTTATTTCAATTGAATAAGTCTTATGCCAAAAAGTTATTGATGGCTGATCCCTATATAAAAAATGTTGATATCAAACGAAAGCTTCCTGATACGATAATCATTAAGGTAAAAGAAAGAAAAGTAAGAGGGTATGTTCCTTATATGGGAACATATCTTTTTATAGACGAAGAAGGACGAGTTCTAGATGTGCAAGATTACTTTGTAGAGATGCTTCCTGTTGTGGAAGGGCTTGAATTTAATAAATTTAAGCTTGGAGAATTACTAGAAGTGAATAATCCAAAGTCTTTTGAAGTAGTTGTTAAATTGGCACAACTCATGTTAAAATACGAATTACTAAAAGATGTTGTAAAGGTTGATGTTAAAAATGACACAGACATACATTTACATATTAATAGTGTAGATGTTATGATTGGTGATTTTTCAGACGGTGATGAGAAAATAAGGCGATTAGTCGAAATAATAAAAAATATACCCAAAGAAGACAAAGGTTTTTTAGATATAAAGGATATTAATAAGCCATATATTTTTACGTTTCTTACATAATTTTAAAAAAATATGAATAAAATACAAAAAAATATAATAATTCCCATAATTATCTATGGAAATTTTTTTCTGTTTAATGTATAATTTATTGATAAGAAGTTTAGGAGGGATAATTTTGCTCGAATTCGATACTACGCAAAGCGCTATAGCCCAATTAAAAGTAATTGGAGTTGGTGGTGGCGGTAATAATGCGGTTGATAGAATGATAGATGATAATGTTAAGGGTGTTGAATTTATTACTGTTAATACAGACCGTCAAGTTTTGGCACGCTCTAAATCGCCAATTAAAATTCAATTGGGGGACAAGCTTACAAAAGGTCTTGGTGCCGGTGGAAATCCAGAAATTGGTATGAAAGCAGCAATGGAATCAAGAGATGAAATAATCGAGGCGATTAAAGGCTCTAACATGGTTTTTGTTACAGCTGGTATGGGTGGCGGAACTGGAACTGGTGCTGCACCTGTTATTGCTGGAATTGCTAAAGAAGCTGGGATTTTAACAGTTGGAGTTGTTACAAAGCCTTTTATGTTAGAAGGCAAAAAACGTATGTTTAATGCTGAAAAAGGGATACAAGAGTTGAAAGAAAATGTAGATACTCTTATTATTATTCCGAATCAAAAACTTTTGTCAATTGTAGATAAAAAAACAACTATGGTTGATTCTTTTAGAAAAGCAGATGAGATTTTAAGACAAGGGGTTCAAGGTATTTCTGACCTTATTTTAGTTCCCGGCGTTATTAATCTTGACTTTGCTGATGTTTGCACCATTATGTCTAACAAAGGCATTGCTCATATGGGAATCGGCCGTGCGAAGGGCGAAAATAAATGTGAAGTTGCTGCTAAAATGGCTATTCAAAGTCCTTTACTTGAAACAACAGTAGACGGAGCAAAATATGTTTTAATTAATTTCTGTGGCGATGAAAACTTGGGACTTATGGAAGTGGATGCCGCTGCAAATTACATACGTGAAGCAGTTGATACAGAAGCTGAAATTATTTTTGGAACTTCTATTAACTACGAACTTGAAGATGAAGTTATTGTTACAGTCATTGCAACTGGTATTGAAGAGGAAGAAGTGGCTGTTACAAAAGTTGTTGTAAATGATATAAAAGAAGTTGAAGAACCAGTTGGTAAAAGTATATTTTCAAGAGATAAATCCAATGTTGAGAAAATAGATCGTAGAGAACTTTCTCCAATTGAATCTTTAGGTGACGATATGCCTCCGATACATTTTCCAAGAATCTTAGAGAGCAAAAGAAATAAATAGTTAATTTAGGCTGGTGGCGGCAATTTGCTCCAGCCTTTTTAATACACTGGAGGTGGAAAAATGGGCCAAAATAAATTTACGCATTTACAT
>JAVBJQ010000062.1:0-42333 GCA_031546905.1 Eubacteriales bacterium
ATATCACCAGTACCAAGTGCTATTAAATCATCTGCTGTTATATTCTTTTTCCAACTAGCATTGCCTGTAGAAACTGACTCTAATAAGTAGAATTTTTTTGTGGTTGTGTTTTGCCACATTTGACCTACTTCATACATATCATCCGTTGTTAGTGGGTCACGAGAATATTTCGCAAGTGGTGCATTAGCAAATGCCAAGCTATTCCAAGCCGTCACCCCATTCCCAATTTTAAAACGCCCCGTCTCTTTTTCAAAACAAGGTTGCCCATACAAAAGAATTGGATTTGTGGCTTTTAATTTTGATGCCGTTCCTCTTAAAAATTGCATTTCAAACCCCTCCTGCTGTTTTATATTTCCCCATCATCTGCATTTTGTTTTCCTATAGCACTTTGTAACTGATTCATTGATGTTTCCATTTCATTTTTTCTAACAATCGTTTGGGGTATATCTGCTTCACGCAGTACAACATCCCCAATACGCCCATTAAACGAGCTAACCCCTGGTTGGTTTTGATTCCCCACAACTACGCTGTTTGTAAGTAAAATGAGCAATAAAGAAAGAGTACTGTCTACAAATGTGACAATGTACTCTTTTAAATTTATTTTTTCTATATTTTTTATTGGGTTGAATTTTTTTGACACCGCAATCTTAATGCTGTTAGTGTCCAAATACTCCACATTAGTCTCTAACTTTTTCCCACTTGAACCACCGTAGGGGGTTTCGCCATAAGGTCCCATTCCATAGCCGTAGTCGGATACGATAGCTAACACATCAGGGTAGGTGTCGAGGTTGTGAGGGATAGTCAAGTCAAGATTATGTTTACTGACTACTTCATCTAGTGCAACTTGCAGATTTGTGGCTTCAAGCCCTGATTTACTATTTTCGTAACCAATTTCGAAAGCTCCAAACGTATTAACAATTTCAACTGAAATAGCAGATGAAGTGCCAGTTGCAACACTCATGTTAATTGGAATTCGAAGTTCGGACTGCTCATACTCTGGCCAATAGTCACATTTGTCTTCGTCGGCTACTGCAATGCAGTACAAAACTTCTATATTTGGTTGGTCTTCTGCAACAGCAAAGATACCAATTTCCCTTATAAAATATCCTTTAGTAAGATTTTTATTACTTAAGATTGACTTTATGTTGACTGTTTTGTCGCCTACTGCAAGCACTTCTTTTATATCAGCGCTCTGTACTGGATTTAAGATTCTATCAAGACTCCGCACTTCTCCATTTATGAAATGATTTCCATCACCTATTATGACCTTTTTGAATTGAACATGAACACCTGCCTGCATTTTTGCAATTAAGCTGTGTCCCATACTGGTTACAACTGTTTCTTTCCACTTTGCCATTAGTTATCACCCCTTCCAACTAATATTGTATTCATTTTCAAAAATGGTAAGTATGCCTGTGTTTACCTCGTTAACGAATTCAAGCTCTTTGTGATACGTATTAAAAACAATATTATATGCTATTTCTATATCAATAATCGCCCCTGTAGATACACCAATATCAATATTTTCAGGTGCCTCCAAAACAAGTCCGACGTGCGCTCTTATATTTTTATGCAATACGTCTATCATCTCGCTAAACGAAATAGAGAGTATGTTGGTTTTAATAATGAAAAGCATAATAGATTCATTAAAATAACTTTTTATTTCTATTTGAATCCCAAGGGCCTCAAAAATGCTAACCAAGCCTATCTTTGTAATAGGGCTATCTACCATTCTTTTTTTTGCAATTATCCTTGCCCGTCTAAGTTTTATGTCAGCTGATGGATTTATAACAATACCATATTCATTTTCCATTTCTTGCAATATTTCAACAGATGTTCTTGTCGAGTTATTCCTAATAACAATGTTTGCATATTCTTGTACCCAGTCCAAAATTTTCCCTAATCCAGTAAAAAGCTTTTTGGTGCCTTCTGCTTTCTTGTTTAGCCATCTATGTGGAAAATGGCTAAAAATAAATTCTTTAAAAGCCATCAAAAACACCCTCTTTACAAAATTGTTATACTACTTAAAACAGGGAACTGACGACCATTTAAAGATATATCTTCCGGCTTATCGAGAATGAAGTTTTTAATAATTGGCGCCATATCACTATCTTTTGGATCACAAGCAAACCTTGCGGTTACTATACAATCAACTTTTGTTATCCCATTAGCCGCCTTTTCACTCTGAAAATATGACGTAAAGGCTTGTTCAAGTATACTGATTACCTCGCTTTTTTCATAGCCCATCTTCAAACTTACGTTAGAAAGAACAATGTCTATCGGAATTGGTTCAGGAGCCACCACCAATATCCCTCCATCTGCAATGTCTGCTGGAGTAACGGCATCCAAGTATGTTTGGCAATCATCTATGAGACCTTGACTAGGAAAGCTTCCGTCTGATCCCCAAATAACGATATCAACTGTTCCTGGTCCCCTTGCCACTCGAAAAATTCTAGCCATACTTACTCCTGATACTTCTTTTGCCCAACGTTCCCAATCGTCAGGCACGCCCCCACGGATAGGATTTCTTTTTCTCGCTAGTATTCTATCCCGATATGACTCATCTTTTTCTTTTTCAACAGCACACTTATGTAATATAGAATTTCCTATGCTATCAAATCCAGCTTGTGCAACAAGATTAATGGCTCCTTCCGATACATTGCCTATCTCGCCACTTTCTATACATTCAACAATGACATCTACTTGTTGTTCGCCTGATGGAATATACTTATTTTGCTCCGGCATTACGATAAATTTTATAGGTGCATTATTTTTAATTGGTGTAGTTGTTAAAAGAAAGTTATCAGGAACAAAAGTGTTATGTTTTACAGGTGCTGATTTTCTCAAACTGACAATATGCTGTGCCTTTGTAGCCTGATTTCTATCAACTCCCAAATCATATCCCTTATCATCTAAATCACTTCCACTAGAGCCTTTTACTGTAATATTTTCATATACCATTCTCACAACAAGCAACAATGCCCATATTGATTCACGTAGCGCAATAATCAAATGCTTTGTAAACCAACTATCCTGCAAGTCGTCAAACTTCTTTCCTTTACCTACAATATTTTCGATCAACACCTGGGTCATTTCTTCTTTACTTGGCCACAACAATATCACCTCCTTAAAAACGGCTTAATACTAGATATTGAAGATATATTCTCCATCTAAAGTCTGGCCATTTTCAGTTTTAAATTTTGCAAGAACATAGTAGTTAATAGGCTCGCCGTCTTTGCAAATTTCCCTTAGTTCTACATTTAATACTTCTGATATGCCTACAACTTTTAACAACGCCTCTCTCGCGGCAGACTCAATGTATGATTTAACTGCCTTGCTCTCTGAACGCCCCAAGTACATAAATATCTTCGAGCCATATGATGGGTAGAACACGCTTTCACCTTCATCGGCAATACTCCGCAAATATGCCTGTTGCTTAATATCTTCTTCCCCTGTAACAAAAGCAATGTCGCCATTATCCCAAATCACATCCCCATTTACTACTAAAATATCAGCCATCAAGCACCCCTCCTTATTATTCGATAATCTGAATAACAACGAACTCTTCTGCGTTATTGCCTCTTACAGCCGCAACAAGAACCTCCATACCAATTTTGTCACAAAAGGCACCTTGAGCTACTTTACACCATCCTGTTTCAATACCCGAAGGCTCCAATATTACCTTCATGGTACGATTTTCATTATTAAAAGCTTCTACTGTTGCAAATATAAATGGACTTAACGGCATCAGTCGATTAATAAGCTTTACGGTTTCTTCAAACTGTTCTCTAGATAATCCGCTCAAATCACCACACCCTTCTTATTTAAAACTACCTGATTCACTCAATGGTAAATTTGAAAATTCTAGCGCAGCTTGCAGTCCCTGTTCCTTATCTCCGCTTAATTCAAGACGTGATATAAAGTAAATTTGAGAAAGCCCAGCTCCAACACCATGTAGTGCAATTCGCCTGTCATTGTCCAATTCCGTAAAAAAATCACAAGAAAACGACCCTGTTATTTGTTCTTTTGACATTTGCAGAAGAAAATTCTGAGCAAGTCTTTGCGCTTGATCACGCGTAATATTTGGCCTATACTCTCGAATTGTATATTTATGCCCACTAGATGAAGTCGTAAAAGAAGCTTTCTCTACTATACGAGTGCCTTTTCCTTTCTTTTTCCCAGGTTGCCAGCTAATAACCTCAACTATCAAATTTCTTGCAGCATTTGGCGCACGTTCAAATTCAAGCGGGCTTAAAATATTATGACCCCATGAAAATGATAATGGCGCCTCAGAAAAACCTGGCAACATTTCTACTGGTCCAAAATACCATTCCTTGCCCCTAACCCTACTGACGAAACCTTCGTTCTCCGCTAAATACAAAACGAAATCCCAATGACTTGTTTCTCTTGTAACTGTTGCGTGATCATCATTAATATACTCACCAATCATGGCGCTGGTCCGAATGGGTGCTACGGGGTTTAGCCCGTGTTTTACTGCTATTTGTGCATGAGCATCGGTAGCTGTTAGATTCTGATATTTTACCGTTTCTTTAAAATCATAAGGGGCAGCCGCCAACGAACGCCCCTTAATCTCAACACTTTCACCATCATCACTATCAAAATTCCAATGAGCATTATCCATCTTGCCATCAATGAGTAATTTAACATTCTCACCTTCAAAACCTGCTTCAATGGTGATTTCAGCACCGCCATTTACAATAATTGAGGATGATTTTGAGCCAGAATATAATAGCTCATCATGTGGCTTATCTGATACATCCCACGGTAACTTTATGTTAAAACTATCTACATCGCCTAATCCGTTAATATCTACTTTAAAATCTTTCCAATTAGCAACTTTTTGTCCGTTAATTTTGATAATCACAATTGGTTTCCCAAAGATTCTAAAATCACCCTTATTCATGTTTGGGAACATTTCTTATCCCTCCCATATGTTGTCATATGCTTTATTTTCCCCATACACACGCAGATTCCCTCTTATTTTAGCGCGTCCATATACTACTCCATTGTTTAATACCCTCGCTATATCATAAACCCGTGCCTCATCAAATACCTTAGCATTATCTGAAATCTTTGCCATATCAAAAATTTTTGCATGACCATATGCCTGTGCATTTTTGCTCATCTTTGCATTATCAAATACCCACGCATTTTCTCCTGCAAGAGAATTATCGTATAGGCGAGCATTATCAGAAACTAATGCGGAACCAAATGACTTTGCATTATCGTATAACCAGCAACTTCCAGTACCGCTTAAATTCCCATTATGCTCAACCAGACCACCTATATCATTAATTTTTACATCTCCAAAATTCTCAACTGCTTTAATTTTGAAAAGCGTATAGCTTTTCCCATTAAAACTAAATAAAATTGGCTCTGGAAGTAATTCATACTTCATATTCTTATCACCAACCTTTGACCTGGATCAATCATGTGTGGTCCTTTTTTAAGTACATCTCTATTATCTTGATATAATTTATCATACGCATTTGCATTTCCATAAAACTTGAGAGCAATTTTAGAAAGCGTATCCCCATGTTGTATAGTGTACCCCTTATTTTTTTGTTCTTTATCCCCATCCGTCTTTGCAACTTCCAGTAATCTTTCCGATATTTTTTCTACCATATCAAACTCTTCTCTTTTTTTAGAAGGTCCTATAAGCTTTTGCAATGTGATAGAAAATGGAATAAAATTATTAGTCCTATGATCAGGAAGATATTCTTTTATTACAACATTGCACGAATACTTCTCTGTTTTAAAGACAATAGGTTCTCCTTTTTGTCGCATCTTTCCAATTTGTATCATTCTGTCATAAGCATCTTCACCTTCAATCCAGCCCGACCATGCAATCTCTCTGTACTTAGAACCAAAAAATTGTACAGAAACATTTCCCCCTGGAAACTCATTTATTGCCAGATGCTGTCCGCCTCCATGCTGTACATAATCTGGCTTTTCACTTGTATTCAGTTCCATATCGCCTAGAAACACCTGCAATTACTAATACCCCCCTTTAAAACCATTAGGGCTCATTACTAAAGACGATTTAGAGGTTTGTGTTTTTCCTCTATTCTTTTTCTCAAGCTTTTTGATAACGATGTCAGCGATTTCCGCTTCTGACTGCCCCTTCGCTCCATACACGTACAAGAAAATTTGCCCTTTATCTTCATCTCTGCTTTTCTCATGCGGACGCGTAAATTTAAACTGGGCATCCATATCGTCTTTAGTGGTGAGCTTTATTGGCGGGATATCATTAAACATTTTTAAATTTGCTTCCCCAGTGTTCATAGCCCTAAAATCTAACGCAGCTGACCCATTTAAAGCAATGTTACTAGAAGCCGCCAAAGAAGCATTTTGCAGAAGATCCATACTACCAATCATACCATCAGCGAAAGATTTGATTAAGTTGCCACCCCATAAATGGTTTGTATTCATATCACCCTTTCTAGTGGGTGATTGAACTTTCATATAATCTCCTACAATCTTAGATGCCGTCTTCGTTGTTTCCTCTAGTGCCACAAACTTTGACCTCATGCCATTAATAAAACTTTGTATCAAATTACTGCCCCAAGAAGTCATTGATTCATCTGTAATTAAGTTGCTAGTTATAGCGTTATTTATGGCTTCCACTGCTGCTTTTGTATTTGCTACAACTTGTGGATCTTGCAGTCCTAATGCAAAAGCCATCCCTGCATCTGCCCCAGTAGTTCCGATATCAGTTGTAATACCGCTCATTTGTTTAGCAATCATAGATGTATCAATATTTGTGGGTATAGAAACTCCTAAATCCTTGGCATCCTTCATTCCGGGGATTTTGTTCATCCATTCCGAATCTATGCTAGACATATCAACACCCACTGGTATTCCTACTTTCCCATTGTCCAGACCAAGACTTGCAAGAATACTATTTTGACTTAGATTTGCATTTTCTACTTTTGGAACAACAGAAACACTCTCCACTTTTTTCTCGCTAGTCGTAATAGTCATATCAATAGGCGCTTCTAGCGCTTCCTTTGATTCTGATTTAAACCCTTTCAGCTTATCCCATGCCTTGCCCACCCACTCAACAATATCTTTAAAATGAATCACAATAAGCGCTATGACAGCTATCAGTCCAACTATTAACATGATAACAGCACCTATAGGATTGGCTGTCATGGCTACATTTAACGCCCACTGCACGCCTGTCCAGATTAGTTTAGCAGTTCTAATCGCTGCAATAATGGGAAGAAATCCAAGAATAGCCGCTTTTTGCAACAGTGTTTGAGTTGTTCCGGCACCCATTGCAATATTCCAAAGCCATTGCACGGCTGTGCCAACAAGTAAAATCCCACGCCATACAAGCATGGCACCGGATACAACTGCATGAGCTATAGCGAGCGCCATTAATTTGACTACATTTATGGTCGTTTGAGTAGCAAGAAATGCTAAAAATATAATAACTGTTGCAATAACTGGAGCAAACACAGTCAAAAAAGTTCTTGCAACTGGTGATAAAGACTCCCATGCACCCTTGAAATCACCTCGAAGTAATTTAATAACAACATCAAGACCCTTATTTATCATAGGCAAAACTCTGATTGCAATCCACACGACACCTTTTTCAATTACCTTTAACAAGCTCCCTATTAATGGAGAAACCGATGAAACAAATTTATCAAAATACTGTCTTCCTGCACTTAAGATGATTTGAATTTTGCTAAAAATATTTTGAAAGTGTGGCCCAATCTTATCCCAATTTTTATATAAAATATATGCCACTCCAGCTAAAGCCAATACCGCAATCATTACTGGGCCCATAACAGCCAATACTGGCTTTATAGCCCCTACAATATGTGGTCCTGCAAGATTGAAAATAAGCTTTAACGATCCGACTGCGGCTACTATCCCCATAATCGTACCAACAACCATTAAGAATATTGAAATACCTCCAGCTAAAGCAAAGACATATTTGGTTACCTCTGGGTGCTGTTTAAAATATTCCGTGGTATTGCCTACCGCTTCTGACAATCCTTTAAATACTTTTTTTGTTGGCTCAAGGAATGGCTCTCCTGTAATCTTAAAAAGATTAGAAATATTTTCTTGAAATGTATCTTTGATAGCGTTTAACCTACCCATTTCAATTTCCACCTGATCGTCAATACTAAGAGCCATTTTTGCTTTAACGTCCAACTGTCCGAGATTCATATCCGAATCAGCTAACGCTACAGCAGTTCGAGCACCTTGTTCTTGAAATACTTGTTTAACAAGGTTTCCAAAATCAACTGCGCTCATTGTCTTTTTCGTGTCTTCTAAAATTCTTTCTAATTCCGAGGCATCCTTTAGTACACCTTTTTTGTAATCTATAAAAATACTATGCCCTGCACTATCAAGCCACCCCGCAGATTTCATTGCACTTCTTTCTGTTTTAGAAATTGGCCCAGCAGTCCCTGCAGCTCTTGTTAAAAAGTTTCTTGAATATGTCGCAGATTCATCTTCGCTGTTTCCGGCTTGAGTGGTCATTGCTACTAATTGAACAGTGTCCTTCGCGATGTCCAAATGACTACGCCCTTCCCAAAGCGTGGATGCCATACCTGCAACATTACCTAAAGAATTCTGTATGGCAAGTGAATCGGCAGTAGTTGCGTCTGCATACTGATTTACAAGCTCCATTGCCTTCATAATTTCGTCTCCAACAAGTCTAAATCCTGTCTTCATGCCAATCGTACCTTCGGCTGTGTCTGTAGCGGACACCCTGTTAACTTGTGCGAAGTATGCGTTAGCTTTTGCTGCTCCATTTAATACATCTTGGACTTCTAATCCGCCTTTTACTAGCTCAGTCATGCTATCTAAAATATCAGTAGAATCAAATGTAGTGTTTGTACCTATATCCATAGCCAAATCAGCAAAATACCCCTTTACCTCCTCAACTGAATCTTTATATGCGGGGTCTATAAGGTTTTTTCCAAAAGATTTGTTCATAAGAACGGTCATAGAATCTTCAAAAGTAGCAGCTTGTATTGTAGCTTCATCCAATAAATCGAGCGTTTTATCAAGCCCAATTGCGCCAGCTCCAAATAATGTACCGCCAGCTATACCAATATTCTTAAAGTCATTTAATTTTGTCTTTACCTGATCCGTTACACCTTCAAGGTTTTTAAATTCATCAATAATATGACTAATACTACCCGTTACCATATCCTTTAGTGTTAAGGCAATAGCCATATCTAATATTGTACTCATTGTTTATCACCCCCTTACCAATGCAAAAACAGCCCTGTTGGACTGTTTTTTATGCTAATTTAAGCTTATTCTATTATCATGTATTACTATCCCTACTGTCCTCTTTGTCTTTAATAAGCCCTACCAGTTTCTATGTCGTTATTGGGTTTGTCGATTTCCAATTGACTTTTAAACTTATTCACAAAGTAAACTTGACCTTTGCCTGTAACTTTAGGGGTTTTCTTGATTGTTGTATGCCCATCTGAATGTGCTACACAAGTTTCCTTAATTTCAAAAAGCTCTAGCTTCATACTGTATTGTGTTGGCATATTATAGTCAGTACCTTTTCGATTGATGAGATATCCTTTTACTCTCAACCACTCAAACATTCTATTTTGTCCTATATCAATACTATTTTGTTTGAGTATTTTTGCTAATTCACCTACAAGTATTGACGTTTTAGAAGTTGAAACAGCGTCAGCAAATACTACTTTTGGTCTTTGCTCTTCTACTTGTTTTTCAAGTTGTTCTCTTTTTTCTCTTTCTTCTTTGTATTTTGTCAAAACAACTATCATTGTTTCGGGGTTGTTAAGTAAATTCTCAATCGTTTCAGTTGTTGCATATAGACCATGTTTGCGAATGTCTTTTAAAATTTCTTTTACTTTAATTTTGAACTGCTTTGCTATCGGTTTGCGACTTTGCAAGAGGACTTCGTACAGTCCTTCTTCGGTGAGGAACCAAGATTCCTTACCGTTAAGACTATTAACGGTAGAAATTTTTTCTGTATCATCAATAGTTCTTAGCATTTGCCCAACTTGATAACTTCCATCTTCTCTTTTTGCATAATCAATCCATTCTGCTACATCTCTTGCTAAAAACAATGGATTTTCAAAATCACCATAAATTTTAAAATCTTTACCAAATAATTCTCTTTGCTCAATAACTTGCATTTCATTCATTTATATTCATCCTTTCGCTGTTTCTTCATCTCTTCAATAAATGCAATAAGTTCGAAGTATTCCGCATGGGTAAAATCATTTGCCAATTCCAATAAAATATTTTTTAATTCATCAATTGTTTTATTTTCTAAATCTAGCATCATATTGTTTTTTTGCATAAAAAAATCTCCTCTCAATTTTTAGGTATTGTAAGGAGACCTCTTTCTATGATAATATATTAAAGAGAGGTTTCCTCAGTTTGAACAGTCTGTTAATCCGCCAAGATTAAAGAGCAGACTGTTCGTTTTCATTTACAAGAAAATCCTCAATTGGTCTTTCTAGAGCTTTAGCTAGCTTTCTTATTGTTGACATTCTTGGTTTAGCTCCTGCCTCAACCTGATAAATAGTTGAACTTGTGACACCAGCACTTTTGGCTAGCTCACACACAGATACCGCTGAAGCCATACGATATTGATTTAATTTTGTACTTGAGAATTTCATTGACATCACCTCGACTCACTATGATAAGTATCATAGACTCATAATAGTATATCTTTTTATGATTGTCAATAATATTTTATTGTTTTTTATGATTTATAATTATAAAGGAGGTTTTTTGTATGGCATTTCCTGAAACTTTGAAAGAACTAAGAAATAAATATAGCATTACTCAATCTAAATTAGCAGATCTTTTAGGAGTTACTCAAAGCTCCATAGCACTTTATGAATCTGGCAAAAACCAACCAACCTCACCGATATTAAAATCATTGTCTCGTATATTCGATGTATCTACCGACTTTTTATTAGGACAATCCTCTGTCCCAAACATAAAATCTATTGATAGCGAAACTTTGACTCTTCCAGTCTACGATGAATTTATTTCAATAAAAGAGAGTGTAGCAATTGAATCTTTTTCAATTTCCTCAAGTGAATACGATTTTATATTGGCACCAGACAAATTAATTGCTTTTTCGATAGATAATTGCGAGTATATACCTTTCTTCTATCCTAGGGATACCTTAATTGTAGAATTGCAGAATTTTACATATTACCTTGATAAATATTATTTAGCTCTAGATTCCCTTGGTCATAACCTTATTTTACAAGTAAAAGAATCAGAAAGAGATGTTTATCTTTCTCAAATGCTTAACTATCACAGTCATTCCTTATTTACACCTGAAGAAATACAAAATAACTTGACTATTCTCGGCAAAATTATAGGTGTGCACAGAATTTTTTAAATATTTATCCAACAAAAAACCAACCTTCATTAGGTTGGTTTTTAATTTATTCATAGTGTCGTCTGCACCTAGCAATATAAATATCATCTTTTTCAATGCTATAAATAAGCCTGTGTTCATCTGTAATGCGTCTGCTCCAAAATCCGTCCAAATCATATTTTAATGGTTCTGGCTTTCCAACTCTTTCATTTCCATTTCTTTCTACATCTTTAATTTTCTTGCCAATACAAATAATCTTCCCGTTCTCTATCAGAGAAAGCCTTATTCATTTTCGACTAACTCCCTCTTAGTACCTTTACCTCGTTTAAGTTGCTCTACAGCTTCTATGGTTCTAGCATAATCATCTTTGTTGCTTCTGATATATAAGTTTTCCATTAAATTGTTATATTCCGCTTCTGACATCATAACAATATTTTCGCCTTGTTTCCTTGTAACAATAATTGTTTCAAAATCTTTAGTTGCAATATCGCAATATTTTTCGAAGTCATCCCTTGCTGTTGAACAATTAACTGCAATCATGGTTAACACCTTCTTACTTATATTGTATAGCATTTTGCACAATAGTTTAAGTAGCATAAAGCATTTTTTTAAGCCTCAATGTGCAAATATTCTTTTAAAGCACTTTGAAGAATTTACGAAAAATTAACATTATGATTCTCTGCTTCTACGTTTAGCCACTGCGGGATGTTCAATGCTTTTAGTGTTGATTCTATCTCTGACAGGTGGCATAAAGACTTCTACAAGCATAGTAGTTTCATTTTCTTCAACTTTAATCGCTTTAATTGATGAAGGTTCTGGAATGTCTTCCCCATCCTTTTCAATACCCCATATATGAAGCCCCAAAACTTCTTGAGCCATTTTTAAAACTTCTTTCTCATTTTCAGCACACGTAAAGCATCCTTCTAAATCTGGAAAGTCTATTGAAATTCCATCATCGTCAAAGCTAACCACGGCAATATAAGAATAAGTATCTTTCTTCATTTTCAATCCTCAGCGAACACATAAAAGGGATAAATATCTTTAAGGCAGTCGCTATTGAAATTTAACGTCTGCCTGTTTTTCAATACTCTTCTGAGTTATCAGTGTAATATCTTTTCTAGGGTATATTATTGTTATCTTGCTTTGTTTAGTCGGGTGTTTTAACGATACGAAGCTTTATTTCAATATCTGCCTTTTTAAGCTCTACTCATACCAACCTTAGTCACTTAACTATTCCAATCCAGCTTGAGCTTTCATCATTAGTTTTCCATTTTGAAATGTAAAATTAGCATTGGCACCCAACATACCTTCTCCATTAAACATATAAACGACTGTATAGAAAGCAGTACCCTTTTCCCCCACTTCGGATAATGCTTCACCTTTGCCACCAATGATTCCAACCACTTCTTCATAAGTCATACCATTTTCAATCTTATCGTACTCCGCCTTTGTAATGGTAGGATTATTGTCCGTACCAGGTGATGGATTATAAGTTGCAAAACTAATAGCAAAAATAATAAACGATACACACAAGCCAATTCCAAAAATCCGTTTTGGTTTTTTTCGTATAAATGCGACGACTAAGCAAACTGCAAAAATTAAGAATGCAACAAAACAAACTCTACCAATAAGAATAACCATAAAACCAACTCCTAATTATTATGTATTTTGAAGTTGATTATACTTAAAAAATACGATCTATGCAACATTTTTGGCAGAAGAGTCGGCTTTCTCTACGCGATTAATTATAACTCTCTAAATTCTCCAATACAAAACTCATATACCGATTTCCATCATCAAGCTCTTTACCACAGGAAATTATCATTGATGAATCAAACTCGTCAATACCTTTTGCATATAAGTCCATGGCTGTTTCATAGTGCTTAGCCCCTAATTTTAGATTAATGTCTAGTTCTTTAAGAGAATCAGGAGCGTTTAGTTCATTTGCTAAAATATTGCATTTTTTAATTTGGACTATGGCATTAGCACATTCTTCTCTCCATGTTTTATTTCTTATTATAGATGAATCTTTTGCAACTTTGCCCGTCAGCTCAATAAATTGTTGATAATTAATTTTATACCTATCAACAATTTCATTTATTTTATCAAGATATTCTGTTTTTTCTATACCATTTTTTTGTTCATTTTCTATATTGTTCTTTTCTTTTATTAAATTTAAAGTATCTTCTGTTATTGTTTTCTCATCAGTACTTGATTGTGCATCCAACCAATTTAAAACATCCTTCATATGTTCATTTCCATCAGCCATAATTTTAGTTGATTGATTTAACATATCTAGATTCAATCCGTCGATAGCTTTTGTGTAAACACCCATAGATTCAGCGTATTTCTGAGCTGCGCTTGTTAGTTTTTTATGTATATCTTTGAATTTAGCAGGTGCTGACACTCTGGAAACTTCTTCTGAACAAGATTTGATAATGACAATTGATTTAACTAGATCACGTTGCCATTCTTTATCATTAATAAGACTTCCATCTCTTTCCGCTTTTTTATTACACGCTGAAAAACTTAAAAATCCTTCTTGATACTTTAAAACCACCATCCGTACATTATCAATATAGGTCTTCTCATCATTAGTTAAAGCTTGCAAGGGCTTATCCTCACTAGCTTCTTCTGTTGGCTTAGTGGCAACATCCTTTGCATTTGTAATATTTTTGCTGATATCAACATCAACAACTTCCTTCTTTGCAGAACATGAGCGAAAAATAAATAGAAAAATTGCAATCCAAAATAATGCACCAATAATCATATACATTTTATTATTTGTATTTGGTGCTGTGGTTTTACTTTCCTTCAAAACAAATCCCCCCCAATTTAATATAAAATTATTTTATTAATTATACAAAGTAATTGGAAGATTTGCAAATATCCACATGATTCTTATTCGTCATTAGCTTGGCTTTTATTATTTTCCTCTGCCACGAGGTCATTTATCACTTGCACTACTGCAAAAACTTCAAACTCTTCCATTTTAAGAGTTTCAGACCAGGTTATTCCAGCCCCGCTCCGATAGGCAACGCTGACTCTGTTTCTGAACCAGCTTTGCCCTGCAAGTTTTTTGCCATTTCTTCTACCTTGTCTTTGTTAGGAGAAACTGCCAACTTAAAGTCTGACCATTCATCTACTTCATCGTCATAGCTAAACTCGGCCATTAATTCAAAAACTTCGGCCAAATTCTTCGGTACTTTTTTCTGCCTACCGTCAATAGCTTCAATGGATACTACCGCCCTAATATCACCCATGGCCACCATATCACCAATGTTGATTCCCATTTCGTCTTGTTGGCTCCCACGAGGAACGCACATTGCAAGAAGTCTGTTTTCGACCATATGGTGTGCACCAGTCTTTTTTCTCAATGTAATTTTTTTACCTGTTCTCAAAAGAATTTCACCATTTTCAGTAATTGTAAAATTCTCTTGTTTCTTAGTTGCTAACTCCTTGGTTTCAGATATATCATCGTACTCATCATAAGCTTTCATTTTTCATACCTCCATTTTAGGATATTCTTTGTCTATTTTTACTTTGCCAGTTCATTTTATTTGTAAGTGATTTGTTATTGCCATCAGCTGATTGACTGAACCCTGTAAAGATAACGTCGGGATATTTATACTTTTGTACTGTGCCATCTTTATATGTTTTTGTAGTGAATATAGCAAACTTAAGCGTACCACCAGTTTCCTCTTGATACTTTATTTTTGAATCAACAATCTTATCATACGCTTGGTTGATTTCCTCGCCCTCAACAGAGCCTTTAAATCCTTGCTGATGTACTGTTAGATGCTCATCCTCTTCATTAAGCGGATATTTTTTGCTATCTTCTGTAATTTCCTCCACAGACCATTTTAAAAGTTCTGGAAATTCTTCAATTGCATTCCCTTTATTGTCAGTAATTGCAATAATTAGCTTTTTACCTAATAATCCGTCTTGTGCCATTATTTATTCATCTCCTCACTTATTTCTACATTAGTGCTGCCTTGATAATTAAGGAGTATCCATTCAGCAGTGTTGAAATGTTTAACTTTAAGATACTGGACAAAAGCGTCAATCTGCACAGCCTCATCGTCAAATTCAATTTGATAATTTTCAATTTTAGGATCATCCAATCTGTCAGGTGGCAACTTGAGATTATCAAGAAAAGTTCTCATTCTGATTTCGGCTTGCATCTTCATTTTCTTGGTTAATGCCTTGCCTTGCCATTTAGCAGCTACAAAAAACAAGCTATTTTCAATCCAACTGTTAATACGCCTTTTGTTTACCTTTCGGTTTTCATCATCTGTAATAATGTCACCTACTACATCAGTTCTGGCTAATGTATAGTCATTGCCCATACGCCATCCCATTTCGCCACTTTTTGTCTCAGATGGCTTTAGCGTAAAGCACGCTACTTGATTCATATATAAAGTAGTAAGTTGATCAAAATCAAGTTCATCTTCTGCCTTGGAAATCCATATACACTCCTTAGCAAGTCCGCTATCTTGAACAGCACCTGTTGTATGCGCAATAGCACTTAAGCAAGCGCCATTTATTTTAGCTCCTGTATTTGCATAGTAATCTCCGTTTACCATTTGCATGAAATCTGTATCATAGGTCTCGCGATAACTTACTACATCGTCAAGAGTAGATGCTGCGGAAGTACCACAATAGCTAATAATATTGTACTTTTCGGCCATAGCATACAACGCTTTGTCTGCCTCCGGAGAGCTAAAACCTACATAAGCAAAGTCAGTTACTCTGTTTCCTGCCAGTTCTAATAATTTAAGACCAGTTCTACTCTTAGTACCTATGTCATACGTTCCTATGTAATCTTTTTCAGAAAGAACTGCACCATCTTTGCCACCTGCAAGCTGTGTTTGTTCCAATAACGCTGGTATGCTTTTATCATTGTCAAAATCAATTTCTTCTTGAAGTATTTCCACTTCAAAGTGATAGCTTTTTCCAATAGCGGTGCCAACAAAATATTTGCTTTTAGGATTAAAATTCAAGTTGTCATATGTTTCTCTTCCATCCAAATCGGAAACAAGTATCAGTTTGAATGTGCCAGGTATAGTTCCGTCTTTTACTTCGGCGGTAAAGATGTTTGCATATTGCCCTGGATATTTGGCCGATATTTTCAAAATTGGCCGTGGTGTTCCCTGTCTGTCATTTAAAGTTATACTTGCCGTACTATAGCCATCACCTAAAATTCGTACAAATACAGCTTTTTTTGCTTTTGCTTGATTTAAATGAACAAGCAACTGGTTTCCCAACCTTCCACTATCCGAAGCCACCCCAAAAACAGGTGTAATAATTTCTCTCAAACGCTTAGTTGGTGTTTCGCTAGCATAGATGTACTCATTCACAGGTCCTCTGTCGAACTCTCCAACAAATCCTAACACAAAATCTGGCATAATAAACTTATCTTCCTGTGGGACTGGCATTTCATTTACATAAATATCTGGTGGCATTGACCGAACATCCCCAATGAACCCTCTTACTACAGACATAAATTTAGCCTCCTTATACATTTTTTGTTCTTATTCTTAAATTCGTTATATCAACAGCATTTACAACTTCTGTTGTTAGTAATTTGCCTCTGCATAGCCAAGTCTGCTCGCATTGATAAAGATCAGGCTCACCTCGCGGTGGCAGTGGCGGGCTTTCAAGCATAATTTGCATGGTTTCTCCCCAAGGATCATTTGGGATTAGAATTTCATTTTCAAGTTCAATTATTGCCATGAATTTATTTGAGAGCATTTGTGCTAATCCTTTTTTTGTAGCAAAAAAAGAGACTTGAATGTAATAATCAAATCTCAATGTCTCTGTTACAACAGTAAATGTTCCGTTCTCATTATCCTTTAGAGTATGAGGGTCAAATTCCCGCATAAATGCTTTTTCGCCTACTCCAGATACATAGCTTAAGTTTGCTGCCGGAAGCTGTTTTTTTAGCTCTGTTGCAACAGGAATATCATCATACACAAGAAATTTTTCACCATGCACTTGCCGTATGGCGTGTTTTAGTGCTTCATAAGTCAACACAAGAGGATCCCTTAATTGTTCTGCCATATACGCTCTAACTCCTCTTTTATCGCTTCCGATATATCTCCTTTGATTTCAGACCGGTTTTCATAAGCCGATGGACGGATAAAGGGTCTGGCAGGAATATTTTTAGGGGCGTACCCAAACTCATGAGCGGACGCATAATCCCCTGGCGAATTCCCTTTTGCATCTTTCTGTCCACTGGCGACCCCTACATAAATAACGCCTTTATCAACGTCTTTCGCATCAATGGAAATTGCCTGTTTTAAATGCCCAGTATCAACAAGTGGCGCATCATCACTTGTACCACTAGCAACAAATTTTTTATCATCCCGAAATATTTTTGCATTAGCTCCATGTTTCTTGAGGTAAGCCTTTCCTGCTCTCGTAACATTGATACGAACCTGCCCATTTCCGTTAATGTTAAATGCCTTTGTCTTGGAAATAAACTTACGCCTCACTGGTTCATCTTTAAGCTTGGGCCATGCAGGATATGGTCCTGATGAGGGCTGATAAGTGCCAAGTTTTGCTTTTGCTGTTCCCATCACTCTAACGCCAGCTATTTTAAGACCATTTTCAATTCCTTTATCTACAGCCTTTTGCGCTTCTTTTAATTTGATATATAATTCCTTGAAGTCCTCAAGCATTATCTCACCTTCTTTGCTTGGCATTCTTTTATTACTAGGTTATTTCCCAGGCCTGTAGGGCTTGCAATTGTTATCGTATACTCATTATCCAAATAACGGAGCATCATACCTTCATTCACTTTTTGTTCAGGTTGGATATTTTCATTTTCAATCCATATGAAATCTAGCGTATTATCTGGATTATCGCCCAACTCCATTGGGAACAGCTCGATATCATGAGAAGTAACAATGATTTTAACAGGGATAGAAAATATAACTTTGCTATCCATTCCGGTATTGCTGATGCTTAATTTGTCAGCATCACCTTCCTTTTGGAATAGTATCGCATCCACTTCGTAACCCTTTTCCTGAACTTGTCGTCTAAGTACATTTTTTACTCGAATAGCTAACTTCTCAGCATAAGTTATTAGACCCACCCCCCAAAACTTCCCATCAATTTATCATTAAATCCTTTTAGACGCCTTTCGGCAGCTTTATTAAGCTCATTAATATTGCTAAATTGGATTTGCAACCCTTTCCCAAGTTTTAAGGCTGAAATATCAGATGTTTCTTTGATAGCTCCATCAATAATGAAATAAAAGGTATAGTCAACAAGTAATGGTAAATCAACAGTAGGTATTTCTTCTGGTGTCCTTGTGGCTAAGTAGGAAAACTTTATTTCAAAGCTTTGCATAGGACTAAAGCCCAAATCTACTATGCCGTCGAAGATATCATAATTTTCAAGGCCACCAATCCATGTTTGAAAATCATTCGGTAAACTATATTCACTTTTCCCTAGTTCAACGTAAATTGTCCCTTTTTTCTTTGCTGGCTTGTATTTGGAATAGTTGGCAGCGGCAAGCTCGAGTATTGCATATAATTCCTCTCCGCTGTACAAGTATGGTTCCGTATTATCGCATAATGCAATCCTTATCTTTTCTATAACATTATCCATGCTCATAATTACATCCCCTATTCATTACCAGCAATTTCTCCTTCTATTGTGTCCACCGTTTCTTCCGTGGTCTCCTTGTTCTCCAGAAGGTTAGAATTATCGGGTAAAGTTATGTCTGAAATAACCTTCTCATGTTCATTGGCAGTCTCTTTAATGGCAATGATTAGCTGCTCTTTATTCATCTTTAAACTACCCTCAATTGCCTTTTCTATTGCAATTTTTTTAAGTTCTGATAAGTTACATTTTAGTAAATCAGCACTTTCAATAGCAATTTTATTATCTGTTTCACCATTTCCCCTGCCAAGTGCTTGAGCTTGATATAGATGATTTGTATTTGGTTGAATTGCTCTTTTGTCAAACTCCTCGTACATCTCGCCAGGCTTAACCAATTCTCCCGTCGTAGGATGTTTAAAATATCCATTAGACACTTTCATAATAGAACCTCCTTAATAATTTTATAGAGCGGGATTCCCCCGCCCTATTAGTGTAGATCTACTTAACTGTTATAATACTTGATGGTACGGAATGGCGGGTGGTACTGATTGCCATTAGCATCGATCACAAGAGGTGTATTAACAGCAATCTGTTGTGTTGCGTTCCATACCTTAGCAGATGTATACTGCCCAGTTTTTGAATCTAAATGTGGAAATGGTCCTTCTAAAGAATAAGACGAGCCCATGCCGACTCTTGTTGCATTTCTTTTACCTAACAAAAGTCTACTATCGCCAGCAACCCAAGGTGCATTATGAGAAGCGAGCTCTACGCCGTTTCGACGACCAAAATACATTTCACCCCCAAGTAATGAAGTTCCGTCCGGAGAGGCATTTTTCCAAAATAGCTCAGCTTGCTTATAAGGCACCATCGCTTGAAGGCTTCCAAGAAGAAAATCAGGTGTAACGTATCGTGGCGAGCTTCCCATGTATGCTTGCTGAACATCCACAAGTTCAAGTAACTTATTGTAGTATCTAGCTTCAAAACCTTTTAATTTTGCAGGAACAGTCAAATCAAAAAAGGCAATATTCGTAGCGTAAGAATATTGTCTAATTGTAGGTTTATCTGTTTCTGTCATAGTTCCTTCCGCAAAATAAATTGCTGCATTTTCAAAATCAACAGCATAATCTGCCGTTGTTCCCCCAGGCAATGGCACAATCTGTCCTCTTGTTGTATTCCATATGCCTTGTTTTAAAGTGTCTCCATTATATTTTTTCACAATAATTTCATTTATCATACTTTTTTGTAATCTTCCATTCGTGTCTAGCCATTGTGCTATTCGAGGGCGTACAATAGGAGGTATGGCATAGCTACTAAGTGGCGATGTTCTTCCGCAAAGCAATTTAACCTTGAATTTAGCGTTTGTGGATGTTGGAGCATTAACTCCAGGCGCTATCAATTCTATTTCTGTGGGAGCTGGTGTTTCATTTTGCTTTTGTATAGCCTGATATTCATCTGCTCGTGAAATCATTTCAGTGGAGATTCTCTTGTCAATGTTACGTACAAAGCGTCCAGCAATATTTGCTGCATTTGCTGCAATCAAATTATATTTAAAAGGCCCTGTCTTCAAAGCTTCTTCCGCTTCCTTGGTAATCACAAATCCCCGCTTCAACCATTCTGCACCAAACTCAAGCATAAACGTTTGAACACTTTCCGTTGGGATACCTTCAAGTTCGCCAACACCAAATTCATCTTCTGAGTATAGATCAGAGCTTTGGAACTCAACGGGCATTTTATATGTACTTCCTTCGAAGCCCTCAGTTAAGCACAATTGCAAGAATTTCAAATCTTGCCAAGTCTGTCTAAGTATCGCCAACGATACAGATGCAACTTGAGCAAATTCCCCTGTAGTGCTAATGGCCGGAGCCGAAGCAACGCCGTCTGTCATTTCAATCTGAGTCACTTCATCTTTCAGAGCTTTCATAAAATTTTTATATACAGGTGCATTTTCACGTTCAAGTTGTGCCATAACCCCATCAAGCAATACTCTGTTAGACTTTCGAAGCTCATTGTCAATTTTAAAATTAGCATCTTTTTTCATTAGTTCACGATCCATTTCGGCCATAATGTTATCCACTAAGACCATACCCGGATTATGCTCGCGTATTTCAGTTATTACAGCTCTACTACTGTTGTTATCATTTGGAATGCCCAATGTAGTAAGTCTAGTATGAACTGTAACAGCGTCCACCAACGCTTTTTCACCATCTATAAAAGAAACGACCTGATCAGCACTGATAATACTTTTGCCACGCTCTTTAATTGCATCTTTAACTTTTTGTTCATAAGGTAATTTATTTATTTCATCAGTTAGTACCTGTTGCGCCAACTGTGCCTTTTTATCTAGTTCTACCTTGTCTTTTATGACCTGCAATTCATCTGTTAGTGTAGTTGCCATGTCAGCCCTTTCTTTCAACGCAATTACATTGTCGCAAATGGCCATTTCCGAATTACCTGCGTTTGCAACCTTCCATTCTTTTAATTCTTTTAAAGACATTTTAAAAAAATTCATGTTTAAATCCTCCTTGTTATCAAGTAATATTTTTTTTATTTCGTCTGTTATTGGTATTGGTCTTGAAAAAGCTTCTTGCTCCGCTGGATTTGTTATAACATCCCATGCGTAGAGCTTTATTTGGCTCGCTATCTCGACAATAGTACCATTTACATTTTGCTTTGAGGTGTTGCCTACCATGCGATTGCTAAATCCAATTGGTAGTCCTGCATCAATAAGTGACTGAACTTGTTTACCCATGTCCGTATCAAGTGTTTTATATTCAGCCCAAACATTGCATCCTTCGTCTATATAAGCATCTCTGAATTTTACTGCAGAATTTGGTATTGAAGTTTTAAAGTGTACTTGGTTATCCCTGCCTGTATAGCTTTGTGGGTGTGGATGTTCTCCTGGATATGGAAAACCCTGATTTTTAATTTCATTGAGAGCTGGCTGATAGATTTCTTTAGGGTAAACCCGCTTATTGTCATTGATTGAATTCACTTTCGACACTATTTGCTTATAATAACCACTTTTTTTTCCCGCTTCATCTAGTATGGCTACCGGTCTTGAGAGACACACATCTTTAACATCAACGCCATCTGAAATACTTCCAATAATAACAGAAGCAACTGCATCCTCTAATATTGTTTTTCCGCTAATTAGTTGAGTCTCATCAGTGATAGAAGTACTGACTTGCGGTGTTTCGAGAGTAACTTCAATGCCTTCTGCTACAACATTGTTGTCAATAACAAACCCAATGCGCCTTTTGTTTAAAATTGTTGCCATTTCCTTTTCTATTGCTCTTTCCAAATTCCATGTCCCAAACTTATCTTCGCAAACAATATCTATAATATGAAGATAAATGCTTCTCTCCATCGCTGTTAACGGCGTAATATTAATCTTTGACTTGATGTTGAGTAACTGAGTGGCCGTTTCAACATTTGTAACCTCAATAAAAAAAGAATCGTCTTGTAAGGCATCGTTTAGAGCCTTTTCAAGTTGATTCTCTTCGGTAATAAATCCATTTTCTTTGTGAGCCCTTAGCAAGCGTTCTATAAGCGAACATTCTCCTAAGTTATCAACAAAGCTTTTCATCTCACCTTCATTTTTACACGAAAATAGATTTAAAAAATGATTATCTCCTTTTACCTTAAATGCTAATATCTTGAATAAATTCAAATTCTTCAACTCCTTCACAAATATGGAAGCCAGGCACATCTACAGCGGGGATGATGAGGCATTTCTGGGCAGTCATGAATAAAATAAACTTTTCCATGCAGATTTGTGCATCCCTTACACACTCCCATGTCTAAAGTTGCATCCCAAATCACGTGCCATACTTCGGCTTCGGTGTAGCTTTTCAATGTGTTTCTATTATAGGCCCAGCTTAACTCTGTACGAGCAATCATCTCGGCTCTATTTCTGTTCTTTATTATGGGAGCAATCTGCTCCATAATACTTTGCCAACCCATGCTTGTATCAAAGCCGTCATCCAAAATACTTCTTATTGATTTGAGTGTAGTTTTATTCATCCCTTTTATCCGTGTTCCTGAAGCTTTTAGCAAATCCTCTGTTATTTCTGGTTTTTCAATTCTAATTTTTGCTAAGAGATTGGCATCAGCAGTACCAAACTTATACTCTTGTGCCGACTTAAGCAAGGTTTTCCCTCTCTTCTTCCCTAGTACACCAGCCTCTGCTAAATGATTGATATACGCTTCAATGTATTGATTAAGACAGGTATTCCAAGCAAAATTAAACTTTCCCTCAATATCATCATTAAGCTTGCTGTTTCCATCTAAATTTTCATCATTAAGGGCAAAGCTTTGACTTGAATCAGCCATTTTATTGTAAACAGCTTCAAAAAAGCTATTGAGATAGTCTGTAAAGCTATTAACCAGATTGTCAATTTCAGACTCATCAGCCTTATGCTCATCAACGATGGCGTTGGACAAGCTATTTTTTACTTGGTCATCTATCGCTTTGTTTGCAAAATCAGTCATTTTGTCTGCGGTAACTTTACTATTCTCTTCTAAAAGCTTTGCATACATTTCTCTTGTATCTTCTATGTCAAATTCATTAGCCATAAGCTGTATAGCTTTTTCAATAGTTATAATTTGCTTGCCACCGCCTTTGCCAAGCGCACCCTGTATTGCTTCCACCTTGTCAATAAGTTCATCAAATGTTTTTTGACTCCAAACCATATCGTACTGAATACTATCAGGATTTATTCCTGCAAGCAACAGCTGTAAATCAATAATCGACCGATAACCGGAATACATAAAACTATCGCCATATTCTAGATGGTCTGTAATATTATTTAATGACTGTAAATAATGAGGATACTGCACTTTTAAAACATCTCTGTTGATGCCTTGGCCACCAGTGAGAATTGCTTTAGGGACAAGTAGATTAATCCAGAGGGCATTCTCCATCAGCTCAACATCTTTTATCTGGTCTAAATTGGCTTCATCGTTAAGGGATTTTATTTCTACATTTCCAACAAAGTCTGAGAGAAGATGCGCATTCTTTGTTGGATTGTTGTTCATGTCAACCATTGCGTTGTTTCGTCTATATTCTGCAATATCTTTAGGATCTGATGAGTTTTCTAATTTGTGTGCCCTTTTACTTACACTACGAAACATTCGGCGATACGCAAGCGACTTCTCCATTTCTTCAAGTTTTCGATATGCTTTTCGAGCCACAGCGTATTGACTTCTCCCGTAAATCTTAGTTTCATCAGAAAGCCAACGTATATGATTCATCTGATAGAGTGCAAAATTCTCACGGCTCTTTCTTGGAGGTGCAGAACTCATAAAATAGTGCATATCCGTAATAGGATCTATCTGAGAAAAAGCCTTTTCAATATCTTTAAATTCCCCATACTCATCCGAATTACGTTTCATTGTGAGGACGGGGGCTCTTTTCACCTGCAACACAAGTTTTGCATTTAAGTCTACTACAACATTAAGGAAAATATCACCTTCGCGAAGTAATGCAGCTGCGTGTTCATTACATAAAACATTTAACTTGGTTCGTTTAATAAAATCGTCAATTACATTTTGAGCATAATTAGTTCCTGGAGTAAGTCTTTGGAGCCCTTTCCCCATTTTAACTTTTTGCTTTCTATCTTTTTCACTGCCATGTACAACAATTGAAAAGCCACCCTTTGTCGCATCCTCAGCAATTAAGTAATTAGCTCTTTGGAAGCGTATGTCACCATTTTCGCCACATAATAAGTTAACCTCTTTGATAATATTGTATCTATCGGTCGCAACAGAAAACATATCATAATCATAAGTGAGTGGACTCTCAGCATAGCTAACTGCATTTTCATCTTTTGCTGCATTTGTTTTATTACTATCAAAAACTTCTAAAATTTTATTACGCAAGTTGCTAATACTTATTTTCATAATCTCACCTCCATAAAACAACTTTTAAAAATGTTCATATACAGTCATAGCCATACCTATAGGCGCATAAGAAGACTCCATTAGGTCCTCTAACCCATAACGCATTGCATCCATCATGTGATTAAAATCATCAATAGGCTTATTTATTTTTTTTCCAAATTTATCTTTATCCCAAGTATAGTTGCTAATTTCAGTCATGAAATTCACACATTTAGGATGTATTATAATTTTAAAACCTTGTATGTAGTCAATTCCGTTGCTAATAGAATCTTTTCCTTTTCGCGCTGCTTTTATATTAACAAGACCCAGATCACGCAAACGATCAATGGACTTGGGCTCTGCTGAATCTGCTATAATTTTTTCTTTACGGTATCCCAATTTATTAATTGCGTGATATATAGTTTCATTTGACATTCCATACCCATACATTTCATCAAATACATAAATGACTTTGGCATTTGTATCAACCATCATGCACGGAAATGCGGAAGGGTCATTGGTATATCCAAAATCAAGGCCAAATGCAGACTTTATTCCTGCTATTCTTTTAATTTCATCAATTTCAAATGTTTTTTCTTCCCAATTTTCATATACTAGGCCATCAACGATACCCCAATCACCAAGACCTGCAACCCTGTATCTTCTAGGATTCTTTTCTTTCATGGTTTCGAATACCTTTTTATCTGCAACGTCCAAAAACTCATTGCAGAGATAATTTGTTGTCAGCGCAAGATTATCATCATCAGGTTCAGCGTCAAAAAAGCGTTTCTTTATCCAATGGTGTTCATTCCAAGGGTTAAATGTTAATGTAATTTGCTTGAATAATCCATCACTTACTTGTCCGCGGATAGATTCATCAAGAATATTGAAATCATCTTCATTCAAAATTTCATACGCTTCCTCAATCCACATCCAACATAGCGATCCTATATCTACCGTTATTGACGTCACTTTTAACGGGTCGTCAAGTCCTCTAAAGTAGATTTTTTGACCCGTAGGAATGTAAGTCATCTCAAGTGGCGATTCAGTGATTTTCCAGTGTTTTTGAACGCTTAGCCTGTTAATTGCCCACTTCAATTCTGTAAAACAAGAATCTTTTAATGTTCTAAAAGTTTTTCTAACAATCAAGGTGTTTGCAGTAGGGTATTTCATCATATTTGAGATGTACCATAATGCTGTTGTCTTTGATTTTTTGGATGCTCTGCTCCCCTTTACAACTCTATACCTTCCTCTAAAATGCCAGAAATGAGCATAGCCTTTTCCAATAACATCAGGAAGATATACTTTCATTTTTCCATTCTTTGAAGTAGTTTGTTGTGGTAAGTACAATCTTTTTTGATAATCGAAATAATGTTGCGAACTAACGTTAATCTTCGAGGTCATCATCCCCAAAAATTACAACTGGTACATTTAAATTAATGTCCACTTTGTCCTTCCACATCCCAAGATGTTTGCCAAGAAGTTCAAGCGCTTTCATTTTTGGAGAAAGTTTTACTTCTCTTTCGATGCCCATGTTGCCAAATTTTGTTGGTACTTGCTTTACCTTCATTGATTCAATGCAAGCAAGGTCTTCCTCTGACGCATCATCTTTGATTTCACATTCCCCGTTCACAACATCAGTTATTTTAACAAATGCAATCTTGGCTAACTCTAAAACAACTCTATCTTGGTTTACACCTGTCCGTTTTGACCTTTCTGCCATTGACTGTGCTATAGCATCTTGAACTGAAGTTTTCCGAAGCAGTTGATAACCTTGTTCCATCGCTGTTTGAGGTGAATATCCTGCACGTATGGCTGCTTGTGTAGCATTTAGGTCAATTAGATATTCTTCAACAAATCTGTCTTGTTTATCAGTTAGTTTTGCCATATGCGCGACACCCACCTTTCTTTGTAAAAACAGAATTATAATGTATTTTTATTACTATCTAACCTTTATATTCCAACCTCGCACAGCCCCTACACCTTGGAAGCTTGGCTCTCTCTTTCAAAAATACTTTCAAACTTGAGCTTTCACACTTTTCAACAATTTCTCTACATTGTGCACAGCTTATAAATTCAACAAATTGAAATCCATCCATCTTTTCACTCCTTGGACAATAAAAAAAGACAACTCGCAAAAGTCGCCTTTAATTTTGATAACAAAAAGGCAAACTCCTCAGCCGAAGTCTGCCTTTTTTTACTGTGTCATTTCATCGACACTCACTATATAAGAATTTACTATAAAATCTTATGATGCTATATTATCACATACTGAATCGGAAATGTCGGACACTTTTCTCAAATGCCTAGAATGTTTTTTCCTTACCGTGCTTTCTGAATATTGTCCCACATATCCAATCTCAGTAGCTATGTCCTCCCACTTCATCCCGTTTATGTGCCTCAATCTAAAAATCAGACGAATTTCCGCATTATCAATGCCACTTATGTATCTTTCTAATCTGCTTCTTTCATGCTGTATCTTCTGCAAATTTAATTTAATAATCTCCCTCAAATCTGTTACTTCCGCAACGTAGTCTGCAATTTTATCTTTATATTGATTGCCTTTTGGTATATCGGTAATCACAGGAGCTTTATAGCCATTGTAGTATTCCAATTCTCGTAAATCTTTTTGTAGTCTCTCGGTTTCTTTGTTTAAGTAAAATAATTGGCTTAATTCATTCTCAGTCAAAGCTTCCGCCCCCTTTACATTAATCACGTTTTAACGTATAATATTTACAAGGATTGAGGGGCGAAAGCTCCTTTTTTTAATATTCTTTAATTCTCATGAAAATCACTCATCAATCTCAACTTTTAAAATCCTGCAAGGTTCCCCGAACATATTTTTTCGCTTAACACTGTTTCTTGTAACACTACTGTAAAAGCTATATATACTCTCAAACTGCCCTGCCTTTTGCATTTCGCGGCTATGCTCGCACAAATAAGGGGAGTTCGTATTCATCTGCTGTAACCGCTAAATATACGTTCATTTTCTCCCCCCCACAATAAAATCTACAATTCGTTAGCTTCCAATAGCTCCGAGCTATCCCAACGGTTGCCTATAATTTCAATGTCTTTAAATTCCGTGAAAACGTCATCCTCAAATGAAAAGTGCATGTAGCTCATTTGTTTTGTCATCTGCCAATAAAACATACTGTATATACTTCCTTGCAAAAAGCCAGGGTTCCCAAATTTTACAAAGCCTTGTGCAATTGAGTTTTGAATAATATCACCCTCAAAAATCAACTTTCCATTTTTGTCTTTTAGCCCTGTGCATTGGCTGACGGTTTCAGGGATGATGTTGCTTATTCTTGTTCCTTTCTCTGTATTTTCAATAATGTAGTAAGCGTCTATAGATTTGTCATAAAAATTACAACCTTGAACCCACTCTCCATTATCAATTCGTTTACCTCGAAATAAAAATCTATCCTTCATTTTCTCCTCCGTAATCCTCACTCGTAATGAGCAGGTCCTGGGTTCGACTCCCATCATTAGCTTTTTTGTTTGTTTAACTTAACGAAACTTCTGGTTCATTTTCCGGGTACACTTCATCTTCATCAAACGATACATCAATAATCAAGTTCGTGTAATTTTGCCTTAGTTTCATAAGTAAAATTTCAAACTCATTGATGTACCTTAAAGAGTTTATATTTTGGATTGTGTCGTAGACAATATCCCACCCTTCTCTCGAAGATTTAGTGTATCTTGATAATATTATCTCGAAATTTAACTCTTCGTCGTGTTGACACTCAAAAACCAACGTTGCGCGCTCTAATGAACTCCAACTTCTACTTTCATCTTTATTTATTTCAAGTGTTACTTTGACGGATTCATAGCTAGGTGAATCATCATAATTAATTTCTAAACCATGTGTGTTTACATTTTTAGCTACGTAATTTTTCCAAATCTCAAACAGTTCAGTAACTTTGATATTCGTTCTTTCCTCGACAATTATTAATTGTTTAAAATTACTTAGCATTTTTTTATTTTCCAACGCTGAACTTTTTAGTACTTCAACTAATACACTATCTAATTTAGTTATGTATTTTGAATAGTCATACGATTCAAGGTAAGGAATCATTACTGACTTCACTTTTTCTTCTATAATTTTTGTTACGTCACCATGTGACCGGAATAAATTTTCTAAAGCATTTTTAACGCCTTTTTCTAATTGTTCTGCAACTAAATTTTCAATTGTTCCATCTTCTAGTTTTTTGCCAATTGCATCTTTAATACTATTTTCTAAATTCATAATCTACACCCCTTTAATTTTTATTTAAACTCCAACTTAATCCAATGATGAAAATAATTCCTTTTCTATCTTGTCTTGTTTTTTCTTTAAATCTTCCCACTCTTTACGTAGTTTCATTGACTCAAAAAGATAATCAACATCTTTAATCGTCTTACTTTCATAGTTTTTCGAAAGATTTTTACACTTTGAAAGGTTTATATGGACTTGTCTTTGAACATCATTAAGTCTTTTTTCTAAAATAATATTTTTCGGACTACTGTATTTGGATATGAAACACTCTATTTTAGTTAGATAATATATGAGTTCGTCTTTAGTATATCTTTGTAGTTCTTTTGCCAATTCAGAGTTCATTCTCCCACCCTTTCAAACTCAATTACCCATACCCACGGATTGGCTTCCCAACTGTATTTATCAAGATCTTTCTTTTTAACTGCGCTATCCCAAAGATGAGAAAATTCTGATAAATACGTATAGGCATCATACCCGTTTACTTTGCATTTATTACGCCAAAGACATTCGCTACAAAATGTTTCAATACCTTCTTTTGATATATCTATTTCTGTTATGTCATTCAAGCGTTTAACTTGAACATTTTTCACTTTCAAAAATATCCTCGCAGCTTCTCGTGGCATGTGGATTGACGCTCTCCATTTAACGATGTATTTATCAGCTATTGACGAATCTGCTTTGTATAAAATATCTGTTGCCCTCGGTTCTAGTTCAAATAATATTTTTGATGTATCCCCACCATAACACCATGTTTCCCGAACCCAAATAGTGTCACCAACTTGATATGGCGGTTTAATCCATTTATCTTTATCAGCCCAAAACGCTAATGGTATTCGATTTTCGTTATCATTTTCAATTACTCTGTACTGTGGCTTCACAACTTGTCTAGTCTGAGTCTTTCTACCGTCCAATATCGCCCCTACCATTTCAGTATTAAATAAAATCGGTTTTTCAGCCATATCTACACCTTCAATTCTTGAAATTTGTTTATAAAATTACAACTTCCTATGCAAGAAGAGGTATTATCATATAAATCTAAAATTTGTTTTCTTGAAATAATCAATGATATCTCTCTAAATTGGCTATCAACACTATTATTGATTTGTTCTTTATCGAAGACAATGTGTTTTCTTCATACAAATATGCTTTTGTCCTTAGATTCATCCTATCTCACCCCAACACTCAATTTAGATCATTCTTTCCCAATGCCTTCTCCAACAACTCATTTGTCCTCCGAAGCTCCCTAATCACTTTATAATTAAAGAAACATCCTGCCCCAAGTAGTCCGAGTAGAATTAAACCTCCTGGATAATTATTTCAGTAATCAAACTTTTCAAAAACTCAAAAATATTGTAAATCATTTTAGTTCACCTCAATTTCAAACATACTTACTTGACCGTCCAATATTTTCAATTTGTTTTTCTGCTCTTTTCTATTCTCTGCGTGCAACCACCAGTCAAATACCATTTCACCTGTTTGCCAGTTTGATCCCACCTTTAAGCCTTTGCGTTTTCTTCTTATAATCATTTCATCAAAAGCCTTTATGTACATTTTCTTATACTGTGGCCACCTCTCAAATTGTTGTGACCTACTAGCTTCTGATGCCATAGGGCAACCAATACATCCAAGTCTTGTATAGCCTTCATCATACAAGCAACAGTATTTAATATTTCTACTATGTATGTATTCCCAGACATCTTCATCCAACCAGTCAACGATAGGATTTACCAAGCGTTTGCTTTTTTGCATACAAGTTTCAAACAAACGTCGTCCCTCATCATTATCTTCAAAAAGAATTCTATTATTTTTATCACTTGTAAAAGTTTCAGCAATTCCATGATTTAGCTTTCTACTATTGCTTTCTGCCCAACGGACACCTGTAACACAAATTCTGTTTTGTCCATTCCCCTCTTTTAATTCAGAACAACAATAACGCCCTTTTCTAAAAGGAGGGCTTCCTTTATTTATAATTAGCTCCCTCATAGAAAGCACTGGCTTATCAAAAATTACATCTGGATAGTTTCTCCGTATGAATCGAACCAATTCAGGAGGGTCGACAGTTGTTATATTATAATGTGCCTCAAATTTAACTCCTGCTTCAATTGCTAAATGATATATACAAAGACTATCTTTACCGCCACTAAACGCTAGATAATATCCTTCTGCTGGCTCAAAAGCTTTTAATCTCTCTATCGATATATGTACTTTGTTCCGTATACCTGATAGCGTATTTTCTGTTAACAAATTTTCACCTCAATCTTTTTGCAATCTCAAAGAACAAAGTTCCTCTAGCTTCTTCAAATCCTCGTCTATGCCCTGCGATGGAGAATGCTTGACAGGGAAATCCTCCGCAAATAACGTCAACTGACCCTCGAAATTGTCGCCACTGGGTGTCTGTAACACTCCGTATATCATGCGCTGTCCACTCTCACTTTGTGTCGTGTATTGCTTCATAGCTTTTTCTTGCAAATTTATCTATTTCAACGTAGCCGACACATTTATGCCCTGCTTGTTCCATTCCCAGGCGGAAGCCTCCAACTTTATAAAATAATTAGGATTTGCCCACCCTGAAATTTTTAACGGATCTATTAAATCATTGCATTTAGGACAAACAGGAAATAATCCTTCAAAATATTGCCTTTCCATATCTTTAAAAAGTTTATTTTTAAAGCGCCTTTTCCATTCTTTTTCTGCCCAAGCTCTATATGTATTAGCTTTTTCAATCGCTTCTTCTTGATATTTTTCATATCTCGCCATATGTTCACACAGTGTAACAAGGGCCTCAAATGGTTCGATTACTGCCCCACAATCTCTGCAGATTACAAGTCTATTTGTTGTATCTATTTCAAAGCGAGGGACTTTACATCTGCATAATTTTTCTCTGCCTTTATCTATTTTAAATAAATCAAATCTAACGACTTTATTTTCTTGTTCCATTTGTTGCCATTCACCTCTTTTATGCCAAAATTCTACTTTTCTGAATTATCCTAAACTCATCATCACAAACTTTCTTACAATTGATCATTCAAAATCATTTTCCAATTACCACTTTGATAAATAGTCTTTGTTTTACAATCTTTAAATGTTGCGTTACCTGATAATACCAATAATTCTGTTTTTCCAGTTGAATTATATTGGCTGTTGATAGCTATTGAATTTCCAAACATATTCTTAACCGTTGAACTGCCACACATATCCTTAACTATTGAACTGCCATACATATTCTCAACTATTGAACTGTCATACATATTCTTAACTATTGAACTGCCATACATATGCTTAACTATTGAACTGCCATACATATTCTCAACTATTGAACTGCCATACATATTTTTAACCATTGAACTGTCACGCATATGCTTAATTGTTGAACTGCCATACATATTCTCAACTGTTGAACTGCCATACATAACGACATTGTTACAATTTTTTAAATAATACGTACCCTCTAGTAATTCTAAACCGTCTACATCAGTATAAATATGTGTTTTTGCCCATTCCTTGACTGCTTCAATCATTCTTTGTTTTTCGTACTCCTCCACAAACCAGTCCGGAATAATATCTTGATCAACATTGAAAGTCCAATGATCAATACACGAAAAAAAATCACCGTCCTTCGGAATTAATTCCGCTCTTACGAAAAGTGTTTCTGCATTCTTCTGAGTGTCTTCGATGTCTAATTCTTCTAGCATCAGTGTGTGATGGTCGTGATCTGGTATAAACACGCTGTCTTTTAATATAATTCCTGATTTCAATTGACACATTGATATCTTCCCCTTTAATCGTTAGTTTTTTAGTTTAGGCATATTGACCCTCTCGTTCTTGGCACTCTCTATCAAGTTTTTCATTTTCAAGTCTTTCAAGCTCTGCAAAATCCCAATCAGTCCGTTGCTCGTAGTTAACAAATTTACTTTTTTTGTTATTCGGCGTAATGGAATTTTTGCTGGTTATACCGGAACCTCTTTCTCTGTCCTGGCGTTCCCACTTCACAATGGTCGCATAATGACTAGTATATTCCTCTCCCTTTTTGTGAGTAGCTATATAGTCGTCCAAGTTGGTTATGCAATCATTAGCCTTTTTCGCTCCAAACTTTTCCACTAGGGCCGAAAACTCTTTTGGCGATAGCCGAACGTTTTGAAACTCGCCATAAGTATTTTTAATTTCTTGAGCGAGCGCATCCTCTCTCTCTTTTATTTTATTTACTTTACTTTCCTTTACTTTACTTTGTGTACTTATGTAGTCATTTTCGGGATTAATGTCTACATTTATTTCATTAATGTTTACATTAACTATTTTAGCGGTTGATATTAGCAAATACTCTTCAATAAGTTCAACTTGCTTTCTCCGCTCAACCGCTTGGATATATCTTTCTTGAACACCTTTAGATGTCAAAATTTTATATTGATTAAAGATAGTTTCATCAAATAGTTTGACTTGAACGGCTTTATTCACGACTTCAATGACTGCACCCTCGCTAACCCCAACTTCGTCAGCAATTAGAAAAGGTATATCGCTATCCCACGCAACATAGTACCCTTCATCTCTGTAGATACTAGAAAGCAGGCTGATTAGTATTGAAACTGAATTTGCTCCACAAGCCTTCATAATTTTTCTAACTTTAATATCCCTTAAAAAGTTTATATCCAGAGGGAAATATTCAAGACCTTGCTTTATGGGTCTTGCCATTCATTCACCTACTTTTTAAAAAGCATCTTTATTTATCTGTAGCTCCACTCCAGAACAAGCAGAATACACTGGTTTTCCTGTAGCTTTTTTAACCTGTTCAACAAACAATTGCCTGTTTCCGTTTTGACTAGAAGCATGAATTAAAACAATTTCCGATACAGAATTTAAATCATTAGCTTGTAGAAATTTTATACAAGTATCTAAGCTCATATGTGCCTCTATAACTCTATCGCTAACAACTTTATGCACTCTTCCTTGAAACACATTTTCAGCTAAGATTTCACTATCGTAATTGCACTCGATTAATACGTGATTCAAACCCACAAATCTATTTTCTAAATAATATGTATCTGTTGCAAATAATAAAGTGCCAATTTCCTGATGGTGAACCAAAAATCCTAATGGCTCTTTAGCGTCATGCTTGACAGGGAAAGCCATAATTGTAAACCCACCAACATAAAATTTTTGAAATGATGTAATGATACTTAATCTATGACTTGTAGTTTGTACTGCTTCAACGGTTCCTGCGCTTGTATATACATTAACAGCAGCTTTTAAATAGTCTTTTATATATTTTGCGTGATCTCCATGTTCATGAGATATACAACAGCCAACTATTTTTTTTATATCAAAATTCATAGCTTTCTGAACAGCTTCAAACCGAATACCAGCTTCTAAAATCAAACACTCTTTTTCATTCTCCAACAGGTAGCAGTTGCCTGATGAACTGCTACCTAATACTTTAAGTATCATTTTAAAAACCTGGATCTAAAGAGACTTGTTCATGTTCTTCTTGTGAAACATCCTCATGATTGGTGACTGTTGGTTTATGTGCATCTATAATCGTTAACTCAACGGGGTTGTCCATACTTATTTCATTACCTTTATTAGCGTTATCAGCTATTTCATACTTTGCTCTATTAGGTATGCTGTTGCTTGCCTCAAATTCGTCGTCCTCGTCCATAAGAACTGCATCAGAAGATGTATTAATAAATAATTTGCACGCTCTATTGATAACGCTTTTCTTGGCCATTTCACCCATAAAATTTTTATGAGCTGGCGAGGCACCTTTTGTTTGTCCTTGGTTCCATGCAGCTTTAATTTGTTGTATAGTCATAATCTCTAGATACTTACCACCATCATTGGATGTTACTAAAGCGTATGCACCAATAATTTCACCATCTAAACTTTCCAAGGTTTGCTTATGGCGTAAAATCTTTTTATTCCCAGTGCTTATATCAGTTTCAAACTCAAAATCATCTTTGTCGTATATAACGTTTGCCGCAACATCGCTTACATTCCCATATCGTTTAGCTAGTGCGATTGAACCCATGTAAGACCGCATTAGTGTAAGCGTCTTACCATACACCACAAAATAACATTGTTTCTTTACAGGACTTAGCCCTTGTGTAACCATATTAAAAAGGCAATTTGCTATACTTTCTTTTGTGCATACTTCCAAAGAAGCCTTACCTTCTCGATCTTTTGTTTCCTGCAAAATCAGCCATGCGCTTTTAAGTGCATTTTCAGGACTGTAATCTGATGGTATTTTTATTTCTCCTGACGATTTAAATAAGTTTACACGTTCCAATACCTTGTCAGTAATGTCTTTCTTTTCTTTAACTTCAACTTCATTCCCCATCTAAGCCGCCTCCACTCTTAATTGTGCATCTTCCTTACTTACAAAAAGGTTAATTATTTGTGTATCACAAGAAATCAATTCTGTTATACTTTCCCTGTTATCTATAAAAATGGGGGCCTTAACATCATAAAACTTAGAAATTGCATTAACTACATCTAGTCCAGCATTAATTTGTGCTGCGCTGTTAGCGTCAACAAATGGGACTCCGTCTATTAGTACTTCGCAGCATTCAACTTCTCCACCATTCACTTGTTCATTAAATAATTTGAAGGTCACATATTTAAACATTTTATTGATATTTTGTTCTATTTTTTCTATTTTTAGTTTTGTAAAATCATCACACAGCTGTAGTTCTTTTTGATACTTAGCTTTTGTAGATGCTAATTCTTTCTCTTGATCTTGTAACTCATTAATGCGAATCTTAGTTTTTTCAATAATTTCAATGAAAAGCAATTGTTTTTTTAGAACATCAATTTCTGCAACAATTTCTAATTTTTTTACCGAAATTTCGTTTGTATTAGCGCCTGGAAGAGCTAGGTCACCTTGCAATTTTCCGATTTTCTTTTGAAGTTCTTGATACTCTTTTGTATCTTCGACATTAGGAATTTTCATACTATTGAATAAAGCTTGTTGTTGCTCTAAAGATTCTGTTTTTTGTTTTATTTGTTTCTCATCAAATGCCATTACTTCAGTCGTAGAAGATATTAGGTGCTGTGTTTTTTCAGTTTCGCTTTTCATTGCTTTCCCTTCAACGGAGATTGACGTTAACATCTTTGATTTGTTCAGTTTAAAATTTTCTGTTAGATGTGCCTTTTGTTCGCCAATGTCATGTATTTCTAATTCTCTTTTACAAGTAGGACAAACAAAATCTTGGTTGTTAAATTCTAATACTTTGTTGTTTTCAAAATGCCATTTTTCTAAAAGTTCTTTTCTATGTAATTCTTGATTTCTTATTTTTTCTTGCAAAGAAGAAACTAAATTTTGATGAGAAATGAAATTCTTTTCTAGGTCTACCAATTCTCTTTTTAAATCTTCTATTTCAGCTTGTTTTTTGTGTTTTTTTGTTTGGAAATTTAGTTCAAACTTATTGGCTAATTCTTTTTGTTGACTTTGCAAATAAAAAATTTCTTGTTGTTGCTTATTGTAAGTTGTAAAAAGTAGCGAAACATCTGTAATCTGTTTATCCAAGTCAGCTAACAACTTATTTTTCAACTGTATTTCGGTCCTTAAAGCATTTTCGTCTACCGGCACTGGCATTGACCTATACGCTTCATCAACTCGTGCTGGAATTTCATTAAGCTGCTCTTGTATCTTACTGATGCCATCCCGAAGCTTCTTCTTATAATCATCAACTTTATATTTTTGCAAAATTTCTGTCATTGGGTTAAATTTTGTAGGATTCTCCGCAATGATATCAGCGTCTGCGATGTTTGGAGAAAGCTCAGAAAGTATCTTACGTCTTTCTTGCCATTTTAAATTTGTATTAAAATATAATGGGTTGGTTACTAATTTGAAAATTGTAGGGTCTATAACAGACTGAACTTTCTTATCGTACTCACCTTTAGAAACTGGCACTCCATCAACGAAGCATTTCGTTTCATTTCCAGTAAAAACTTCTTCTGTTTCTCCGTTTTTTACCTCCCACTTCTCTCGATAAACCTTCATAAGTTCAATTTCGATATCATCGACTGCAAATGTGGCTTGTACGCTATGGTCTATTTTTGGTATGGCTTTATTATTTCTATCGAGTGTTTTTATGCTAAAGTCGGTTTTATCGGAAGAATTTTTGTTAAATAAAAGCCAAATAAACGCGTCAGCTATTGTAGATTTGCCAGAGGCATTTTGCCCATAAATATTTGTTACCGCGTTACTTAAATCAAGTGTCAAGGTTTTGATTCCTTTAAAATTTGTAATAACTATTTCTTTCAAATTTATTTGCATATTGTCAGCTCCTTTGCTATAATCTAATTAAATATATTTTCTTAGTCGCTTCATTACGTTCCCCAACGTGAGCGACTTTTTTTATTGCAGTTGATTTCAATGCAATCCCTCCTAAGCTTCTTCTTTAAATCCCATGATCGTTCCACTTCTTAGAATTGCTATGTAACCAAATCTTTTATGTATATGTTGTACTTCTTCTATTGTTAGTGCTGAAAAATTTAGTTTGTTTACTTCTTTTATAGACATTTGCCTCACCTCCGTTTATCCAAAGTTCTATGCTTGTCAATAAACTTGCCTTACCTTTACTTTTTTATTAGAAAACGGATTTAACCGCAGTTCTTTTTTTACCATTTCCATGTTGTGTATGTCCTCTTTCAAAAGAAATGCTCTTGCAAGCTTTACATTAAGTTTGAACTGTGTACCTTCTTTTCGAAAAGGTATACAACCGTTGTGTATTTTTGATTTTAGTGTTTCTCTAGGCAACCCCAGTTCTTTGATTGCCTCCGATAAACTTACCCATTCTGACATATTGTCGCATCCTCTCTATTTCTTCCCTTTATTAACTTCCTCAAAAACAGGTTCATATGTATAAATAGATATTAATTTTCCTGCTGCCCAACGTGCTTCGTCTTTCATTCTCTGATAAGCAGAACTTTCATCTTGCGTTAAAACCCCGTCTTTCAAAAATTCTTTTAGCATAGACTTAATCAACCCTATCTCGTCTTGTGCAAAATCTGCCTGTAGGTATATGTCGCTGTTTGTTTGTGGCTCTTGAATTTCAGGAAGATAATCGCCTAGAGGACTTGTTGTTTTTATATGCCACAATGCAAGCCGTGGGTTTTTATAAACTTCAACCATAGCAACTACCACATAGTCAGGTGGCGTTGTTATAAAATTCTCATAATCTGATAAAGATCTAACACTGAGGTGCGGTATTCCAAAGTGTTTCGTTAAGTATTTCTCGATTTCAACAACTGCTTGCTCTTGGATTAAATTTGCCGCAATTCTACATATCTTGTAGTAATTTTTACAATCACTTTTCATTACTATCACCTACCTTATTTATTTGTTTTAAATAATTACCCACAGTATAACTTGATAACTTCATTACTCCCATGAAATACCTCTGCTGGTTGAAGAATAATTTGTGCAGTATTGCTTCATTCACATTCACTTGCTTTAGGGGTATAATTGGTTAACAGATACTTGTGCACATTTACTTGACTTCATCGATTAATTTATTAACTGATATCTCCAATGCTTCTGAAATCCTTTGAAGAATTTCTAGTGATGGATTCCTTCTATCTCCTGTTTCTAAAAGAGCAATATACGCTGGCGTTACACGGGTTATCTCGGCTAACTCTCTTTGAGATATTGATTTATTGCTACGTGCTAATTTAATATTTTCAGCTAATCCCATTACTTCACCTCTCAATATTTGTAATTATACTAACTTTAAGTTAGTATGTCAAGAAAAAAATAACTTAAAGTTAGTATTTTTTTAAAAGTATTGCTTTATTTAGCATCTATTCTTAGAATATAATTAATTATGCTAACTGTTAGAAAGTGGTGTGCCATGGATTACAAAGGATTCATTTCTGCAAAAATAACAGAATTAAGAATTTCAAAAAATATATCCAGTAGAAAATTAAGCCTGGATTTGGGGTTATCTAACTCATACATAACACAAATTGAAAATAAAGTTAAAATGCCGTCTATCGAGAATTTAGCTTTAATATGTGATTACTTTGGCATAACTCTTGCAGATTTTTTTTCTAATAGTCTGACGCTTGCATCTTTGAGTAGCGATCAGTCTCAACTACTAGATAATGCAAAGAACTTAACCTCTGAGCAACTCTTTAGGCTTAATGAATTTATTAAAACAATAAAATGAAGTTTCTTGAACTTGCACTAATTATGAAACAAACTTATTAGATTTTTATTAGCTCCCTTTTGGGGGCTTTTTTTATTGTCATTTTTTAATACTTGAATTATTCTATTGATATTTTGACATTTTTCTCGTCTTATTATTGACAGTAGCTTGGCGGTGCATTAGTATTATCTATAATGTTGTTTTCGTTAACTTCTCTTATTTCCAACATCACTGTTATACATAACCTTTTAACATTCAAATTGGTCATTCATACTTTTGATATTAAAATTTTTAATATAAAAATACTAAGGAGATGTTACTAACTATGCAAAAAAAGTCATACAGAGTATTACTTGTCGCACTAGCTTTATTTACCACTTTAATACTTTACGAAATGTCATTTCCAAACGCAGTTGTTAATTGTGCAACTATCGTAGATTCAACCGTTTTAACTGTTTCAAAAAACACGCCTAAAAGCACTCCCGCAGAAGCTACTTACATCGGCAATTCCAATACAAAGAAATTTCATAGAATAACTTGCTCTGAAATCAAGAAAATAAAAAGTTCTAATAAGGTTAATCTTTCGTCCAGGGACAGCGCAACTAAAGGTGGTTATATACCCTGTAAAAAATGCAACCCTTAATCAAATGTTAAGCCAAAAATGATAACACCGACAGCTAAGTTGGTACAAAATAATTACAAAAAATGGTCTCGTAAACTTACAAAAACTTTAGAATAGCAAGACTGTAGAAACTTCTTACTTACAGCGGATAAAGCAATTGAAGCTCTAAAAAAACAGTGGTCAAGATATTTCTGACCATTTCGTCGAAACCACCGCTATGGTGTCAATACCTCTTTTCTTTGTTATCTTTTGTAATTCAGCCACCCCACAAGGCGCTTGCCCCTCGCGGCTTTTTTATTGTTCAAACCAATCCTTTCTTTATATAAGATGCTAGTTTTAAAGCTTGTGCAATCGTTGTAAAATTCTTGATTGTTTTGTCAATTTTTAGTAGAATTTTTCCATCTAAATATAAATGTTTTAATACTTTTTAACCATAGTTCTTATTTAGATAGCTCATTAATACATAGCAAGGAGTTATGTTATGCAGATAATCATCAAAGGAATTAAATTATTAGCTATTTGTTTTTTCGCTTACCTAGATATTACGTTTCTGCATACTTTTATTACCACGTTAAATTCAAGTGCAAATGGAGGTCATACTATCTTTAACATCCTTTTTCATATGTTTATAACTGCTTTTCTTTTAGGAATTACTACAGCTATTTATGTAATTATTAAACGCTTTGCGAAGCAGATCCACCTAAAAAAACAACCCATAATATCAACTTTAGCCGACACTTTGGATCCTGAAGTAGATGAGTTTCAAAATGAACTTAATCTTCAAAAAGTAGTGTATGTATTACCCCAAGAGGATGTAACAAGCCAACAAATCGACCCTTCGACTAACGCTCCCACAATTGAACAAATAAGAGAAATAGTGCAGTATAACTTGGACTCTTTCCCTGAAAATACACAGCTTCATGAAAAGAACAGAATAAAAACGTCCCCTGTGATGGGTTATATTGAAGACGGTAGTATGAAATTTAAAACAGACAGTAGTGAAATTGCTGATGAAGAAGTTGCATATCTAATACAACTAGGGCTTTCGAATGTTCCTAGGGCCCTTGAGACTCCACAAAAACTTACCGCACCTACTATTCAAGATAAATACTTACAGTTGCTCAATTACAATATTTCTTCTAGTCAAGAGTTGTCTTCGAATGAAGAAATTTTTATAAAAGCCTTTATTTCAAAATTGGAAGCAAAGAAACTCGATTGGCAAAGAATAAGATTCCACAGGCTAAGTGATAAAACTTTTAATGTTTTGTATGGCTCTGGCTATGTTGGAAAAATAAGGCTTCACGGCAAAAATACATATATGCAGGTGTTGCAATGTACATCGCAAACGCTTCATTACCAATATAATGATATTAATGAATATATTTCCTCGAGCGATAAATGGTGTAGTTACATATACAACCACCTCCGAAATTTCTAGTATTCTGCATTATCAATTTTCAACACAGCAATTTAAACACCAAGCTCCCTTTCGGGGCTTTTTTTATTGTCAAACTTCCCTTTTTATATCCAAATCTGCACGCTTACTTCGCTTTTTATGTAATTTCTGCACTTGCAGCTCATTCACTTAACTTCATTTTTAGTGTATAATTGGTTTTAATATTTCAATTTGAAATGTAATTCCCAAAAAAAATATCGTCCATCGGAGTTCTTAATTCTTTTGCTATTTTTTTAGCAGTATTAAAATTTGGGGTTCGCGTTCCATTTTCATATTGTGAAATTGTTTCTTGACTCACGCCAACCAGAGATCCTAATTTCGTTTGAGATAATGAGCTTTCTTTTCGAATTTGTTTCAACGACTTTATCAAATTTACTCCCTTCTTTCACATTTCATTTTGTGATATAACTATATTTCATTTCGAAATGTTTGTCAATATATTTTATATAAAAATTTCAAAATGAAATTGATTTTAATTTCTATATGAAATACAATATATTTCACATAGAAATATGTTAGAGGAGAATGTTTATGGCTTTGGGAGATGTAATTAAAGATTTGAGACTTAAAATGGGCCTAAATCAACAACAACTATGCGATGTGTTGAGTATCGAGCAAAGCACATTGGCAAATTACGAAAATAATAGAAGGACTCCAAAACCTGATATGTTAAATAAACTTGCTGATTACTTTGATGTAACGGTTGATTATTTGCTTGAAAGAGAGCCAAGATCCTCTGCTACTTTAATCGCAGAAGTCAAAGCAAAAAGTAATTCTATGCCACACGACGCAGACATTTCAACCGAAGAAGTAGAAGCATTAAAAAAAGAACCCACTGCGGAAATGGGTTCTCTTGAATGGTTTAAAGATATGCTTGTTTCTGCAGGCATCATGGAAGAAGATGGCGATTTAACTGACGAGCAACTATCTTTTACTTTAACAAATTTAAGATTATTAGTAAAAATGTATAGTAAAAAAGCATAAAAA
>JAVBJQ010000051.1:0-6793 GCA_031546905.1 Eubacteriales bacterium
TTTCATACGATACAATTGGTTTAAATCCAGACTATTTCATTGGGTTTGATGCAGAAATTTAGGAGGATAAAGTATGAACTTTTACAACAAGCAATATATAAGAGTGGATGAAAATAAAAACATAACCTATGGTTTTTCAGACGCTTTTGAACAATCACAAGAAATTGATATTTGTATCAATGAGCAAGCTGGTAGGCATTTTGAACTATTAGGAAACACAAATCCTAGCTTAATGAATTTTGAAGGGGTTTATTTATACAAATACGAAAATGGTAATATCATTAAAAAATCAGAAGAGGACATTGCGCTTGAGTATAAACCTAAAATTCAAAAAGAAATAGTATCAGATTTAGAAATAACCTTTGCAGAGTATGTAATTGAAAATGAAGAAAGATTAGCAAGATTGGAGGAGAAAATAAATGCTTAAACAATCATTAGTAGTAGCTTACGCAACCTTAATAAGGGCAGAAAAGTACATATTATCAGAAGATGATAGAATCAATGAATTGCAAAAATCTGTTCCAAATGATTATATTGTTACTGTTGCAGAATATTTGATTAAATAATTTAAGAAATATCGGAAGCCTAGATAGGCTTTTTTTATTTTTAGAGAAGAGGTGGAGTGTGAGATTTAACATTGAGATTGCAAGCGTACTAAGTATTATGGGTATAATAATTTCTCATTTTTTTGGAGACTTTACGTTACCTCTTGAAATACTGTTTATTGCAATGGCGATAGACTACGCTACAGGAGTTCTAAAAGCTATATACAACAAAAATTTGTCAAGCAAAGAAGGGTTTAAAGGTTTATTAAAGAAATTTGCTGTATTGTCTGTAATTATCTTAGGCTATCAGCTAGGAAGATTGACAAATCAAATTATTATAAGGGACTTCGTTTGTTTCTTTTATATAGCAAATGAAGGTTTGAGTGTTCTTGAGAATGTATCAGAAATGAATGGGGATTTTCCGGAATTCATAAAAAATAAATTACTTAATTTTAAAGATGAAAATAACAAAAGAGTTGACGAGGATAAGTAATTATTTTCAGAATTATTCATAAGGCGTATTCACATACACAGTAGTATAGTCGAGATAAATCATTCGCGATTGATTTAATTCAAATAATAATTTATTTTTTAAGGAGGAATTTTTAATGGGAAATAGTGAGTCAGGGTTAGATACAACGAAAAATATATTGACCGTGTATGATATGGGAGGATTAGATGGACCAAATCTTAATATGCCAAACGGATTAAATTTGCCAAGTAAAAATGCAGACATTCAACTTGATTTCGACAGAACAAAATATAAATACATTAGAGTTGGTTATTATGTATATCCGGATAATGGATTTTGCTTACCGAGTCAAGTTATAGAATTTTCAAATTGGGTGTCCATATCATTAAGCGACATTACAACAATAAATCACTTAACTGCGGATCCAGTATACAATGAAGAAGCAGCAGGTATATGTTTATGTGCTATGCAGTCTGTGTTAAAAACAAATAATAAATTTGGGTTTACTCAAAGAGCTGCTTTAGAGATAGATAGGAGCTCAAAGATTACAGATTTTCAAAATTACTGTGCACCATTTAGAGTTGCTAAAGTAATGGTTGCACAGACATTGGATTCAGGAGTAATCGTAGGAACAGGTGAAGTAAAAGGCGAAAATGGAAAATCTGCCTATGACATTGCAGTTGAAAACGGATTTATTGGGACAGAAGAAGACTGGCTTGAAAGCCTAAAAAATACCCATGAAATCGAGGTATTAAAAAAGACAATTGAAGAAATGAGAATTGAACTTAATGGTCTAAAGAACTGGGAAAGTGCAGATTTAGAGAATCAAGATTGCAAAGACCATGGTTGTAAAGAACATACGTTTAAGGCATTTCAAAAACATCATTGCTGTGGCAAAACAATTATTGTATGTTAACATAAGCGGTTTATGCGAAAACGAAACAAAGGTAGTTCCTTTCTAGGAACTGCCTTTTCAATTTTTAATAAAGAAAGCGAGGATATTGAAAATGCAAATAACAGATAGATTGTTAACAATGGGAGCAAATCATGGTCGTACTGGAAAGAAATTAGTACCCCAAGGAATTGTTGTTCATTATGTAGGTAATCCAAATAGTACAGCATTGGCAAATCGAAATTATTTTGAGAATGGCTCTGGTGGATTGGGTGTATCGGCACACTATATAGTTGGGCTTGAAGGTGAGATATTAAGATGTGTTCCTGATAGCGAAGTGGCTCAACACGCTGGGAAATCTTATGGGCCACAGTGGAATGAACAGGCTAAAAAAAATAACTCAATGTACATAGGAATTGAGAACTGCCACCCAGGCGCTGATGGGAAGTTCAACGAAAAAACGTATAACAGCTTGGTGGAGCTCTCAGCAGATATCTGTAAAAGATATAATTTTGATCCTATGAAAGATATTTTTAGACACTACGATGTTTGTGGTAAACAGTGCCCTTTATTTTATGTAAAAAATGAAAGTGCATGGGAGCAGTTTACAAAAGATGTTCAGATTAAATTTAATGAGCTTAAAAATCCGGTTGTGGAAAGCACAGAAACAGTCGTCAAATTTGACTTGTTTGGAGCAAAAAAAGTTGATGTGAAGGGTTTTATTAAAGACGGAAAAACATATGTAGAAGCACGAGATTTGCTTGAAAAAATGGAGTTTATTGTTGGTTGGGATGGTGTGAATAAAAATGTTTTGGTTAAGACCAGGTAAATATTTAGTATAGGTAGAAAATAGTAATAAGGATATTTGCCATTAGCTTGAAAATCAATAAATAAAATAGTATTAGTAAAAAATTTTGGTGTTGGCTTTAGCCGCCTTAGAATACATTGTAATAAAGCTGCGGAATATTTCTAACAAATATTCAAATATTAATTTCAAGTCATTAAGTTTATTGTAAAGAAAATAATTGTAAATTTATGAAATTGATATTATAATTATATTAGGAGGAAATAAAATGGGGCAAATTATATATTTTACTAATAAGCGAGAGTTGGTACATATGAAGAAAAATATTAGTATTTTTGATGTAGCAAAAGCTTTCTTAACATTTGAATCTATGACACACAAAAAACTACAAAAGTTGTGCTACTATGCTCAAGCTATATATATAGCAATTTCAGATAACGAACTATTTGGCGAAGATTTTGAAGCTTGGGTTCACGGACCAGTTTCTCCAAAGTTATATAAGGAATATAAGAATTATGGATTCTTTAGAATTTCTAAAGAAAAAAAAATGCCAGAAAAAATAGCACATAATGATAAAATTAGACAGTTTTTAGAAGTTATTTATAGAGCCTATGGCAGAAAAGACGGTGATGAGTTGGAAAACTTAACACATAGAGAAATGCCTTGGATTAATGCAAGAAGAGGCTTACACTATAACGAAAACTCATCAAATAAGATATCAAAAGAAGATATGAAAATCTACTATAGAAAAATTTTGGAGGTATAATGGGAGCGTTTATAGTATTTTGTGTAGAAAATTTTTCTAATTTTATAAAAACTATAACAAGCAGAGAAGTAATTTTTGCCATAGTGGGTATTGTGGTAGGGATAACCTTCGTACAACGGCGTAGAGGTTCTTTTATTTTTGAGTGTATATTTACGAAACCAGCAGAAAGTCTTTTGTTTTCTATAGTAGTTATGGTTCTTATTGGTCAAGTTTTTGGTATAAAAGTAATAAATGCAAATTCTAATACATATCTTAACCTTCTAGCTACAATGGGATTTTCTTGGGTAATGACAAGATATTCCGTTAGCAATGACTATAAGAGTAGGCAAAAAGAAGCTTCGGCTATATCATACAAGCATAGTGTAAGTACTAAAAAGAAGTTGGATTATATAAAAGGCATTGTAGATAAGAACATTACAGAAATGAATGGTGAAACTGAATTAAAACAGAGGTTTATTGAGTTAAAGCATCTCATATTGATAGCGTATGAGGATTCCACTAATAATGTAAATGATTGGGAGAATAATATCTCAGAAGAGTTAGAGACATATAACCAAATCGAAGAATTAAATGGAAAAATAGAAAATTCTGAGGATGAGCTAGATGACATGAAGTCGCATGGGATAAAACTCACTGACCCCAAATGCACGGCATTGCTTTCAGATATAAAGAATAATAAAAAGAGTATAATTAAATTGAAAGAAAGCATAGATTCCAAGGTATTCCATGCGATTCGCACCTCTAAAACAAACAATAATATGCTAGATGATTACGAAACTAAAAATATTTTGAGCACATTTACTGATAGTTGGATGAAAATATTTAAGGAACAATGATATAAATTATCAAATATTATTAATAATTTATAGACGCAATTTAAAAAAATCAGAAAACTAATGTTGAAAAGTTGGTTTTCTGATTTTTTTGCCGGAGAATTATTAGTTCCGATAGATGAAATAAACGATATGTCTATTAACGATATACGTTTAACATATGGAGTATCAAAAAAAGTAGCACAAATTCAGTTATCATACTGCAAATAAAATCCCAGTACAAAGTACTGTTCATATAGATTACGATTTAGCGACAACTAAATTGTAAAATTCGCAGAAGAGAGAATTTATACTACATCAATTAAGTAAATGTATTATATATCATATTTCTTTCTTTTGCAAATAAAATTTTGCGAAAGAGGAGGATTCTAATGCTTATATTTAGAGCATCAATGACAGTAAATGGTCAAAAAATTTATGCTAAAGATTACGGCAAGCGAGCTTTTGAGATTTGGATTGACAGAAAAAAATAAAAATGCTGCTATGTGACCAGTTCGTTAATTCGAACTGGTCTTTTTTTAATTACCAAAAAAATAAAGACTGCTATCAAACTATTTCATTAGTATCTTTTATTTTAAAATTTCCAATAAATTCACAATTCAGTAAATTTGCTATCTCATTTAATTCCTTTTCTGAAAAGTTATCTCTTTTCAGTTTATTGTAGATGTTTTGGTGTGATGTTCCTAACATCTCCGCAAGCTGAACAGCAGATAACTTTTTCTTTACAAGAAGAATTCTTATTTTTTCAGACATTCCCATTTTATCGCCTCCTTACATTAACAGTATATCATTAAGTCAAGTCGAAGTCAACTAATTAGTGTCAAAATAAAACTAAATAAATTAAAAATAACACTAAATAATTGAATATAGCTGTTGACAATGCAACTATTTAGTGTTATAATTATCTCATAAGGTTGAAACGACACCTTACAGAAAACATAAGACCTTACCAACCGGAAGGCGGTTACGAAGGAGATAATAGTTATGTATTACACTAACAAAAGCACAAACACTACTTTAACAGAAAACGAGTACAAAGAACTGATGGTAAGGGAAGCAACTAACTTATACGCTGAAATGACAGACGAAGAAAAAGAAGAATTAAGCTTTGATGATTTTTTAGACAGAACTTATGAAAATGAAACAGATTTTTATTTATCTGATGAAAATGGCAATAGAGTAACAGGAGAATAAAATAAAAAACCATCTTTTAACCTTATCAGTTGCTTGAGTTAAGCGTGTCCGTTACAAATTCTAAAACAACTGTTAAATTTGATTTGTTTGGAGCAGAAAAGGTTGACGTTAAGGGATTTATCAAAGATGGCAAAACCTACGTAGAAGCTCGCGATTTACTTGAAAAAATGGAGTTTACCGTTGGTTGGGATAGTGCGAATAAAACGGTATTAGTGGGGATAAAAAAATAAGCAACAATGTACATCACTTGTTGTTTTTGATAAGATTATCCCCTTTTTCCCTTGTGGCAAAAAAATTCAAAACGGGTTTTAAGAAAAATAGCTAAAAAATTTGGCTGTTCAAAAACAACTTTTATCGTCATTTTCAGTAATATTTTTGGGTACTGTTTGGGTACTGTTTAGGTACTAAATCATATAAAGAACATAGTTTGAAAAAATAAGTTGTTTATAAAAAGCTATATATTATATAGGTTTTCTTAATTATATTTTTTAAAAACTAGGCTATACTTTAGAATGGGGTTCTAGAGGTCGCAAGTTCAAATCTTGTCACCCAGATTATATAAAAAGCGGGTTGTAGAAAATTCTACAACCCGCCTTTTATATAATCTGGGTACTATTTGGGTTCTACTTCCAATAGAACCCATGTCATTTTTAACATTCCACAGACTATAAAATTGTCATGGAAGAATATTCAACTTTAATTCCGTTATCTTTTTGGCGTGTAAGCTTTGCCTTATTCCCATTTCCATTTTCAAGGGTCATTTTTTCAAGTTCGTTAAAATTAAAAAAGTTAACAACATCTGTTTCGATAAAAGTCGACCACTTCACTTTTGGGGCTCTTTCTGGGTTTACAAATTCTTCAATGGTTTTTTCTGGTTTATTCATTTTATTTTCCTCCTTATGTATTAAAGTGCAACAATTATTTTAGCAAAAGGGCACAGCCTTTTCAATAGGGTAGATTATTGTATTCCAAGTCTTTTAAAAACTTCTACATAAGCATCTTCTACATTTCCCAAATCTCTGCGGAAACGGTCTTTGTCAAGCTTTTCATTTGTTTTTAAATCCCAGAGCCTACAAGTATCAGGGGAAATCTCATCTGCCAAAATAATTTCATCATTAAAGATACCAAATTCTAATTTAAAATCTACCAATGCCAGGCCGATGGATTCAAAATATTTTTTCAACACTTCATTTACTTTAAAAGCCATTTTTGCAATAGCCTCAATTTGGTTTTGATCCGCAAGTTCTAAGGCGATAATTTGATAATTGTTAATCATGGGGTCACCA
>JAVBJQ010000070.1:0-4965 GCA_031546905.1 Eubacteriales bacterium
CATTTTTAAAAATGATTTCACCATGGATGTATGAAAAGATGACGGCAGTTTTTAATTTCAATTTGTCTCTAATTGCGGATATAGATGCAATCGGAAATGTTTCTTATATGGCTAAATTTGTACCGTACTTATTTTATCAAACAGTTTTAATTGTGGCACCCATATTGCTAACAACCTTAGTTATTGGAGTTGTCACTAATATCATTCAAGTTGGTTGGAAACCCACAGGAAAACCATTAAGACCTAAATTTTCAAAATTAAATCCGATATCCGGATTTAAGCGATTATTTTCTTTACAGGTTCTTGTAGAACTTATCAAATCATTGGTAAAGTTTGCTATCATTGGGGGCGTCATTTACTCAACTTTAAGCAAAGAGATGAATGGTATTCAACTGTTGCTTGATATGGAATTAGAACAAAGCATTATATATGTTGGCACTATTTGTACAGATTTAGGCATTAAAGTAGGTGCTTTTTTTATATTTATAGCTGCTGCTGACTATTTTTATCAACGTTTTAAGCATAATAAAGATTTGAAGATGACAAAACAAGAAATAAAAGATGAATATAAAAATATGGAAGGCGATCCTCATGTTAAAGGCCAAATAAAAGGTAGAATGAGAGAAGCTGCCATGAGAAGAATGATGACTGATATTCCGAAAGCGGATGTTATCATAACAAATCCAACACATTATGCAGTTGCTATTAAATATGATAAAGAAAAAGCTGCGGCACCATATGTGGTAGCCAAAGGCGTTGACCACTTGGCAAGAAGAATCAAAGAGATTGGGAAAGAAAATAGTATTGATATTGTTGAGAATAAACCATTAGCAAGAAGTCTATATAGTACTGTTGAAGTTAATCAAGAAATACCGGCAGAATTATATCAGGCAGTTGCTGAAGTTTTAGCATATGTGTATAACCTTAAACATGGAGGTTAGTATTTTTGTTTCATAAAGGAGTTTTGTTTTATGAAATTACGTGAGGTATATTTAGGCGTAATCCTTATTGGGATTATTATAATTATTATCATTCCAATCCCTACGTTATTATTGGATATTCTGTTGATGACGAATATTACAATTGCACTTCTCATTCTTTTAAATGCCCTTTATTCTAAGGAAGCGCTTGAAATGTCTTTTTTTCCAACCTTACTGTTGGTTACAACACTTTTTAGAATCTCTTTAAATATTGCTACAACAAAGCTGATTTTAAGTAAAGGATATGCTGGTGAGGTTGTGAATACCTTTGGTGGGTTTGTTGCTTCTGGTAATCTTATAATTGGGTCAATTATATTTATTATTATTGTAATTGTTCAATTCATGGTTATTACAAAGGGATCAGAGCGGGTTGCAGAAGTAACAGCAAGGTTTACACTGGATGCTATGCCAGGAAAGCAAATGGCTATTGATGCTGATTTGAATACTGGTTTGATTAGCGATGATGAAGCAAAAGCGAGAAGAAAAAAAATTCAAGATGAGGCTAGTTTTTATGGATCTATGGATGGTGCTACAAAGTTTGTAAAAGGAGATGCTATTGCAGGGATAATGATTACCGTTATAAATATTCTAGGTGGTATTATCCTTGGAGTTACTGGTCTTTCTACAGGAACTAAACTTTCATTTATGGAAGCTATTCAAAAGTATTCCCTTCTAACCATAGGTGACGGATTGGTCAGTCAAATTCCAGCCTTATTAATATCAACAGCGACAGGTCTACTTGTTACGAAAGCTTCTGGGGAATCTGATATTAGTAGTGAAATATCAGCTAAGATTTTTAATTTGCCTAAGGCATTATACATTACAGGTGGAGTGGATGTGTTTTTAGGTGTTTTTACTCCGCTACCATGGTATTTCTTTGTTCCATTTGGCTTGCTTTTAATTTACCTAGGATATAATATTGAACAAAACCAAAAGGTTAAGGCTGTTGAAACTGAAATTACTGCGGATGATGTTGAAGTTGAAGAAACACGAAGACTAGAAAATGTTATTTCCTTATTGCAAGTTGATCCAATTGAATTGATCTTTGGATATGGGTTAATTCCTTTAGCTGATGTTAATCAAGGTGGAGATTTACTTGACCGGGTTGTTATGATAAGAAGGCAAATTGCGCTTGAGTTAGGTGCAGTTGTCCCTGTAATTCGATTAAGGGATGATATACAAATTAGTCCTAATCAATATATTATTAAAATTAAAGGTGTTGAAGTTGCTGGTGGTGAAATTTTATTTGACCATTATATGGCCATGAACCCTGGATATGTTGAAGAAGAAATAGATGGTATTGAGACGATAGAACCTTCTTTTGGTCTTCCGGCTCTTTGGATTTCTGAGTCACAAAGAGAACGTGCAGAGGCACTGGGATATACAGTTGTGGATCCACCTTCTATTATTGCTACTCAACTTACAGAAGTTGTTAAGGCTAATCTACATGAATTAATGAGTCGTCAAGATGTTCAAACCCTTATCAATAATGTAAAAGAAACAAATCCAGCTTTAATTGATGAACTTATTCCTAAAACTTTAAATATTGGGGATGTTCAAAAAGTTCTTGCGAATTTATTACATGAAGGAATTTCAATCAGAGATTTGGTTACGATTCTTGAAACACTAGCGGACTATGCAGCCATGACTAGAGACACGGATATGCTGACGGAGTATGCAAGGCAATCATTGAGAAGAGCCATTTCTAAAAAGTTTTTCCTAAATGATGTAAATACCGTTATAACATTAGACCCAGATTTAGAACAACGAATAATGGGTTCAGTTCAGCAAACAGAGCATGGTTCTTATTTGGCTTTGGATCCACAGACGACACAACGTATTTTTGATAATGTAAATAGTGAAGTAGGAAAACTAACATCAAGAGGTCAACAACCAATCATACTTACATCTCCAATTGTAAGAATTTATTTTAAAAGGCTAATTGAGCAAATCTCCCCTGACTTGGTTGTGTTATCATATAATGAGCTAGACCCTAGTGCTGAGATACAGTCGATAGGAATGGTGAGTCTTGTATGAAGATAAAAAAATATGAAGCTACTACTGAGTATGAAGCAATTGAAAAAGTTAAAATGGAATTAGGAAAAGATGCTTTTATTATTAATATAAAAAAAATTCAACCAAAAGGTATTTTTGTTTTTTTCAAAAAGCCACGAGTTGAAATTACGGCGGCGTATGAAGAAAAATCTTCTGGAGAAAATAGTACATTAAATCAAAATAAAACGTTGTCTCAAGCCCCAAATTCAATTCCAAATCCAGTTGTTTCTCCTAATCAAGCAATTATTAAGGAAGCCAATGAGATTAAGAAGGAAAAAAAATTACAAGAGCAGCAAGCAGTTATTCAGGACCTTGAAAAAAAGTTAAATTCTACAGAAGATCTTTTGAGCAAAGTTATGATTCAACTTTCTGCCTCTTCTCTAGGCGCTGAACAGAAGAATAATACGAGAAGGTATGACAATACAGTTTTGCAGTTATTTCATGATACCTTAACAGAACAAGGAGTCTTACCAGAAATCGTGGATGATTTACTTGGAGAAATTAATGAAACTAGTGATATTAATAAATTAGATATTAACTTAATTGTTAGAATAGTGTATAATAAAATTATAAGTATAATTGGAACACCAGAAACGGTTAACTTAACTGTTTCCAAAAATAAAAACACAGATAAAAAAGTAAAAACAATTATTTTTATGGGGCCAACGGGTGTTGGCAAAACAACTACAATTGCAAAGTTGTCCTCTAAGTTCATTTTGGACAATGCTTTTAAGGTTTCCCTGATTACTGCTGATACATATAGAATTGCAGCGGTAGAACAATTAAAAACATATGCTCAGATTTTAGGGATAGAAGTAGGAATTGTTTTTAATCCGACTGATTTAACTGAAAACATCCAAAAAATGAAAGTTTTAAGTGATGTTATTTTAATAGATACTGCTGGACGTTCTCATAAAAATATGGAGAATTTTAAAGAACTAGAATCTATCATTATGCAACTTGAAGATTCGGAAAAATATCTAGTTTTAAGTATCACTACAAAATATGAGGATTTAATAAATATTATCAGGGTATATTCGGATGTTACAGAGTATAAAATAATATTTACTAAATTAGATGAAACGACTTGTTTGGGTTCCATTTTAAATATTTGTTATGTGACTGGCAAAAAAATTTCCTATGTTACAACAGGTCAAAATGTGCCAGATGACATTGAAGTTATTAAACCGGAGAAGATTGCAAAATCTTTACTTGGATTAGAGGAGTAATGGTAGCTATGGATCAAGCACAAAAATTGAGAGATATGATTATGCAACAAGCAAAACCTCAAGGCACTTCCTCTCGGGTTATTACTATCACAAGTGGTAAGGGTGGCGTTGGTAAAACAAACTTTGCAGTTAACCTTGCTATTCAGTTCAGTAAACTCAATAAACGTGTTATAGTCATAGATGCTGACTTTGGTTTGGCAAATATTGAAATTGTGCTAGGTGTAATACCTAAGTATAGTTTGGCAGAAGTTCTAAGAGGAGAAAAAAAGATTGATGAAGTTCTCACACAAGGCCCCATGGGAATTAAATTTATATCAGGTGGATCAGGATTAAGAGAACTTGTTAAAATTACGGAGGGTCAGATGGGGTTTTTTATTGAAAACTTTTCTGCGCTTGATGCTATAGCAGATATCATTCTTATAGATACTGGTGCTGGAATTTCAAGTTCTGTAATAAACTTCATTAAAGCATCAGAAGAGACTATTATTGTGACGACTGCAGAGCCAACATCAATTACAGACGCATATGCGCTGGTTAAAACATTAAAAGAAGAAACCCAGGTTCAAAATCTTCCTAATATGAAATTAGTTATTAACAGAGCAGAGGATGAGCATGAGGCATCGGAAATTTATGAAAAACTTAGAAAGGTTTCTGATAAGTTTTTAGGCATATCGTTAGGGAATTTAGGTTATATTTTGCAA
>JAVBJQ010000003.1:0-42047 GCA_031546905.1 Eubacteriales bacterium
TCACTGCCTCCTAATTTTTTCAATATACTTCAAAAAATCAATATATACTGTATATTATCATTAACAGCTATAGCATATCTTTTTTTTCATATTTTTCTATTCTTTCATTATATCGTTATTTTTTAAAAATTTAAACAGTAGTTTCTATTAAATTATGATTACATTTTTAATTTTTTTCTGTTGATAACGTTTAATTTCTTTTAAAAAATATTATACTGATGATTATGTTTCACAGCCATAACATAAAAAAAGTGTAACCTTTTTTGGTCACACAAAATTTTTATTTTTTAATTTAACAAAGCGATTCCTATATTTAAATAAGTAGCAAAAAGTATCCACAACAAATAAGGCACCATTAAATTGCCTGCAACTTTATTGATTTGATAAAATAAATAGGTTGTAATTATAACCAAAATATCCAATATGCAAATTACAAGGACGCCCCCCCACGTTAAATTAAAACCAAAGAAAACAATTGGCCACAAAAAATTAAAAACCAATTGTAGAAAATAAAATGTCAACGCTTTTATTTTTACTTTTATTTCGGCATCACTTTTATATACCAAAAAAGCTGCCAGTCCCATCAGTGCATACAGAATCGGCCAAACAACCCCAAACAGCCAATCTGGTGGTGCAAACATTGGTTTTATGTAATTCATATAATCCTCTTTTATGTTTCCTGAGAATAAGCTACTCATTACACCAACAAGTTCGGCAAATAAAATACTAATAATAGCTCCTTGCCAATTTTTTTTCTTCATATAATACCACCTCTTCCATCGTCTATATTTTAGTTTTATGACAGTTGTCTAAATATATACCTATTGATTGACTTTCATTTTTTAGATATAATGGTTTTCAATTATTACAACTACCAATTCGTATCAATTTGAGAGGAGCGTGACTAAGACCATGGACTTGCTGATGGATGTTAAAAACATATTATTTAGTGCTACTGCATTTATTCCGTCTAAAAATTTTTATTTTGAGAATCATACTTGTAACGCAACTAACCAGTGTGTCAATGTGAAGTTTGATTTAACCGTAAAATCTGAGTTAACAAAAAAAATTACGTTGTTTGGTCAGTGCCCTCACTGTAACACCGTCTATTACCACGAAGATTTTGAATGAAATTCATTATAAATGGAGGAAAAAAATATGTCTGAAGAAAAAAAAGTAACTGAAAATAATTTAAGTTCAACAGGGAATTTTATACATAGCTTTATTCAAGAAGATTTGAAAGGTGAGCTAAATAAAATCCACACTAGGTTTCCACCAGAACCAAATGGTTATTTGCATATAGGTCATGCAAAAGCAATTTGTCTAAACTTCGGAATGGCAACACTTTATGGTGGCAAATGTAATTTACGTTTTGACGACACCAATCCATCAAAAGAAGATATCGAATATGTAGAATCTATTCAAGAAGATATTAAATGGTTAGGATTCGATTGGGAAGACAGATTATATTATGCTTCTAGTTATTTTGATCAATTTTATGAGTATGCTGTTTTACTCATCAAAAAAGGAAACGCTTTTGTTTGTGAATTGACGGGGGAACAAATTAGAGAACACCGTGGTACGCTGAACTCCCCTGGAAAAGAAAGTCCTTATCGAAATAGAACTGTTGAAGAAAATTTAGATTTGTTTGAAAGAATGAAAAACGGTGAATTTGCCGATGGTTCTAAAACATTACGTGCTAAAATTGACATGACATCCCCTAATATTAATATGCGTGACCCTGTTATTTACAGAATTTTACGTGCTCACCATCATACAACTGGGGACAAATGGTGCATCTATCCTATGTATGACTATGCTCATCCACTAGAAGATGCCATTGAAAAAATTACCCATTCTCTTTGTAGTCTTGAATTTGAAGATCACAGGCCGTTATATGACTGGTTTATCAACGAAATTGGTTTTGAAAACAAGCCTCGTCAAACAGAATTTGCAAGGCTTGAACTTACAAATACACTGATGAGCAAAAGATATTTACGTGCCTTAGTAGAAGAAGGAAAAGTTTCATCATGGGATGACCCTCGTATGCCAACCATTGCAGGTTTTAGACGTCGTGGTTACACTCCGGCATCTATTGTTGATTTTTGTGAAAAAATTGGTGTTTCAAAAGCCAACAGCCTTGTGGACATTGCCCTGTTAGAATATTGTATTCGTGAAGATTTAAAAACAAAAGCATCTGTTATTATGGCTGTTTTAAATCCTGTGAAAGTTGTCATTACCAACTACCCAGAAGGACAAATAGAATACTTAGAAGTGGAAAATAATCCCGAAAATCCTGAGATGGGCAACCGAAAAGTTCCTTTTTCCAGAGAAATTTATATTGAACGTGAGGACTTTTTAGAAAACCCAAATAAGAAATTTTTTAGACTTGCCCCTGATAAAGAAGTTCGACTAAAAGGTGCTTACTTTATTAAATGCGAAAATGTAATAAAAGATGAAAATGGGGAAATTGTGGAAATACATTGTACCTACGATCCACTGACAAAAAGTGGTTCTGGTTTCACTGAAAGAAAAGTAAAAGGCACCATTCACTGGGTTTCTGCTACTGAAAATGTGAAAACCACCGTAAGGATGTATGACTACTTAATGATGGAAGATGAGAACAAAGAACTGGCGTATAATCCAAATTCTTTGACTGTGCTTGAAAATTGCTTAATAGAGCCTTCTATTCACGACTTTAAAAAAGGCGATAGATTCCAATTTATGAGAAATGGATATTTTATCATGGACGTAAAAGATACTACGGAGGATGCTAAAGTATTTAATCAAATTGTATCTTTAAAAAGTTCCTATAAACCAGAAAATAGTTAAAAAAGTGGCTGCAGCAAAATGATTTTTAAAAAAATCGTTTTGTTGCAGCCTTTGCTTATGCCTTTAAATGTTTGCTCATTTCTTTGTAAAGTACATCAATATTAATCGGCTTTTCAACATGCCCATTCATGCCTACTTTCATACACTTTGCAATTTCATCCTCCATGGCATTTCCAGTCATGGCAATAATGGGTACATCTGCATAATTTTTGCCACTGTTCCTTATTAGGGTTGTTGTCTCGTATCCGTCAAGTAGTGGCATATTAATGTCCATTAATATTAAATCAAAATGCCCTACGTTAAGGGTATACAGTGCCTCCTGTCCATTGTTGGCAATTTTTGCAGAAGTGCCGAACAGTTCTAAAATACCTTGGGCTACTTCTTGATTTATTATGTTATCTTCGCATAGTAAAATTTTTGCGTCTGAAAACTGACGGTACTTAGTATCTTGAATTGTCTTTTTGTTACATACAATTCTTTTAATTTCGTGGTTATTTTCTACAACAGGGCTTTGGCTCTTAAATGGAATCTGTATACTAAACTTTGTACCTTTGCCTAAATGGCTACTGATCGATATTTCGCCGTTCATTAATTCCGTAAGCTGTTTTACAATTGTTGTGCCGAGGCCTGTACCGCTATGCTTAGTGTGCATTTCGTTATGGAACTGCTCAAAAGGCAAAAATATTTTGCTTATCTCATCGTCAGACATACCTATGCCGGTGTCCTCAATGCAAAATGTTAGGGTAAAATTATTTGGGTCACGTAATTCTGAAATGTATACATTTATTGAAACTTTTCCAACTTCCGTAAACTTTGCAGCGTTATCCATTATGTTTTGCAAAATTTGGCTAAGCCTGTTTCTATCACCAATTATCGTATCCGGTATTTTGCCAGAAATCATGGTAAAAATATCTACTGGCTTTTCGGAGACACGTTGGGATGCCACAAACATAACTTCATTAATAAGCTCTTCCAATACAAAACTAGATTCCTGCAACTGAAGTTTTTCAGCTTCCAGCTTAGAGAAATCTAAAATGTCGTTAATTATTGACAATAGAGCCTTTGCTGATTGATTTATTTTTTTGATAGATTCGTAGCCTTCTATCTCTTTGTTGTGATAGAGGTGTAACTCTGAAAGACCGATTATTGCGTTCATGGGTGTTCGTATTTCGTGGCTCATGTTGACAAGGAACCTGCTTTTTAGTTTGCTGGCTTCACGTTCTTTTTCTGCCAGGTTTTGTAGCATCTTATCCCGTTTTTTATCATCACTGATATCAACTATAACCTCAACATTACAAGGCACGTTCTGATATGTGTACGGCGTAACACTGACCAGCGCATCTAATGCTCTGCCGTTTGGTAAAAGATACTGCCATTCCCATTTTGTCATTTTGCCAGAGCTTACTGCAATTTCTATATTTTCCCTAATTTTTTTTAAGGATTCTGCTCCATCCGGCTGGAATTTTGGGTAGAAGGATTTCATGCTTAACAGTTTAGCATCCGTAATCGAATGTAGTTGAAAAAGGTCAATAAATGATTGATTGCAATATTTAATCTGTAACGTATTCACATCTTTAATAACAAGTGGCAAAGGTAATGTTTCTAACATCGTTTCCAGTTCTTTTTGCATCTGGCTCAAGGTGTCATTTTGCTTCTCGTATTCTTCTGCATCTGTACACCATAGGATTGTAGCTTCTTGTGCATTATATTCTACGCTTGCCGTACTCATAAAAAACCTTCGGACTTCTCCCTCGGGTGTCGTAAAATGGATTGTCTTTGACTCCGTGTCCTGGTCGTGGACATCTAAAAATATGTTTTCAATTCTTAAATCGTCACCAATTTTGAGACCGAAAAACTTATTGATATATTTGTTACACTCTATGACTTTAAAGTCCAGTATAAGCGCATAACCTATGGGCGAAGTGTCAATTAACCGTTCAATATATTCTTTCATTTCTTTGACCGCCATATCTTTTTCTAAAAGCTGCTCTGCTGTATATAAGCTATCCTGAAGCTTTGCCAGCCTTTTATTACGCCTATTTGTCCAAAGTGCTAGGCCGGCAAATATAAGTGCTGTAATGACGAGTAGTGATATAAACAATACAACAGCTAAAAATATTAGAAAATTTGATTTATACAGCGGTATATCCTCGTTCGTGTAGGTGGCTTTAACTAATTTATTAACTTGCCAAGTACTAACATGAAATTTATCCATTACATCTGCATCAAACTGCCACTCATTAAGTAAGCCAGAAGGTCTTTCTACACCCGGCAAGACATTACTATTTAATACTTTAGCTATCATTTCGGATGCCAAGTGGCCTTGCAAGTCACTATCGGTATATTTCCCACCGATTTGACCATTTCCAAATGTTGAAGCTTTAAGTCCAAATATGGGACCATTGCTATTTTCTGAAAATAACTTTTGGCAATCGGCTTCTAAAAATCCTTGACCCTCAAAGTCAACCATATATTCGCCACACAGTATCAAAGCATCATTTGGCAAATTTTTTATTTTTGAAAGCAAATTATCAATTGGCATATTGGTGGAATATTCAATATCGACTTTATCTCGAAAGATAGAAATTTGCTCTTCAATTTGATTTTTCCACGCTTTACCGGACATGGTGAAATCATTGATAACAAAAATTTTTTTTGTAGCTGGAAAAAGCTTTAACATAGTTTGAACAGTGTCATAAGCCGATACTTCTTCGGTAACACCGGTAAAATGTTTTTCGAAGCCTCTAATCATTTCGGGCTTATAGTTGTTTATTCCGCAAAAAACAACAGGTACAGTATCGAATAATGAGAAGTAACATTCTTTTATGAATTCCAGTGCATCGTTATCCGAAACTAGAATCAAATCTGGTGACTTACCGACTAAATCCGCTCTAAGAAGATTTTGATTAATTCGCCATGACTCGGCATCGTTAGAAACCCGCTCAGAGTTTAAATCCACATTTAAAATATCTATGTTGTTCATTTTTTTTAGTTCATTGCCGATTTTAGCATCCCATGCGGAATCTGAATTATAGGAGGAAACACGTAAAACAAGCTTTTTTTCATTAGGTTCCCCTGTAATTTCACGGTTCAAAATTTTATCCGCCGTGCCGTTATTATACATCTCAGCGAGTGTCTCAGATATTTTAGGAACTAGATCCGCATACTTTTTATTCATATACGTGTAGGTGTTTACGATTTCTAACGTATTGGCTAAAGCGATGTTTCCGGGGTTTAAAAAATGCTGGTCACCTATTTTCAAAAGGACAACAGCATCAAGTTCTCCTCTAGAAAGCAAATTAAATAAATAATTTGTGCTGTTGGACTTTGTAATGCTGGCACTTTTTGGTACGCGAGTTTCCACATATGGCTTTTCATAAACCATTCCAACTCTTAAGTTAGCTAAATCGTCCCATGTTTTTATTTTAAAGTCTGTTGCAGTATTAACGTATGCGTTCAAATCAATTTTTGTAGTATAGTGGGGAACCATCACTGTGTCCTTATATTGATCACCGATATACTTTGTTTGAAACGCCACCCCATCACGCTCTCCGACATTTGTCATCCGGAGTGTCGATGTGTTCCCAATTATCGATATTGAAGGTGTGTAGCCTAGCTGTTTGAGGGCGTAGTATAAAAGCAAATCAATAGTACGAGGTGCGTCGGCTGCCATTGTAAATGCTAGTGTTTTGTCCTGCTCATCTGCGTATGTAGCAATAGGGACAGATGCAATTAGAATAAATATTATATACAGTGCAAAAAATCGCTTAAATAATAATTGTTTGAAAAAAAATTGTTTCATCGAGAACCCCCTACAGCATAGCTGATATGTCATCTGCCGTTTGAATAGCAAGTTTAACCAAAGTTTCGTACTGCTGGCTGCTTTTGGACTTTTCGTACTCAGCAGATGCCTCTTGCAATAATTTTAAACCTAGGTTGCCGGCTACGCCTTTAAGTGTGTGTATATTTATACTGACTTGCCTTTCGTTTTCCGGTTTTAAGGCTTCTTCCAAAGGCATGATGTAGTCTGAAAGACTTCCCGAAAAACTTTTAAGCATTTTGATGTATCTTTGTTCGTTGTTCCTTAGACGTGCAAGCGCTTCATCAACTGCAAAACCGCCCTTTTTCCTTAACCCATCTAGACCCGAGTGCAATTCAACTTCTTCTGCGCTGTTTTTACTCCCTGAATACTTTTTCAAGAACTCGTTTAATGTAGCAAAAATTCTCTCAAAGCTAATTGGTTTACCAATATGCCCATTCATGCCTTCCCTCATGCACTTTTCGATTTCGTCTGCCATTACATTTGCAGTCATTGCAATAATTGGAATATCTTTATACGGTTTATCGCTTGCACGGATTATTTGCGTAGCTTGGTGACCGTCCATCAACGGCATTAAAATATCCATGAAAATTAAATCGAATTGCTGATTTTCTAAAAGTTCCAAAGCTTCCTGACCATTATTTGCAATTGTGGGGATAATGCTGAAATACTCCAAAACACCAATGGCAACTTCTTGGTTAATAAGGTTATCTTCGCAGAGCAACACCCTAGCCCCTGGGAAAATTATATCGTCAAAATTGTTGAGTTTTAGACGGGCATCGGCTATTTCTCCCAGCCTTCTCATAAAATCAAATGGCGTAAATGGCTTTTCTATTACATCTTCATATCCAACTGCTTGTATTTCCGAGAGTATAAGTTGCTTAGTGTACGAGGATACCATTAACAATTTTGCCAGCTTATGTTCTGACATGGATTTTATTGCCTGCGCCGCCTGCACACCGTTCATTTCGGGCATTATGTAGTCCAAAATAACGATGTCAAACGGACTGCCATTTTTTAAATGCTGCTCATACAAGCGTACGGCATCTTCTCCACTGGTTGCACATACCGGAGATGCTCCTGTGGTTTCTACTAAATCCTTTATTATTTCTAACGTAAATGGGTCATCGTCCGCAACTAAAATATTATGTTTTGCCAGTGGCAAATCACTGATGGTTTTTTGGATCGTTTTAACCACTTCCGGAATCTTAAATGGAATTATGACTGTAAAACACGTGCCTTCGTTCTGCTTGCTTTCAACGCTGATACTGCCTTGCATCAACTCTACCATCTGCTTTGTAATAACCATGCCAAGACCTGTACCAGAAGGCTGACCTAGCAAGTTGTTATGAAATTGTTCAAAAGGCATGAATAGCTTTGACATCTGTTCTTTTGACATTCCAAATCCTGTATCGGTGACCTTAAAGCAAATATTTGTCAATACCGAAGGGGTAGCATCGGTAGAGAAAACATCAAGTTGAATTTTGCCTTCTCGGGTGTACTTGGCCGAGTTGTCTAAAAGGTTTTTCAGTATTTGCCATAGGCGAGTTTTATCGGAAATGAGGCTACTTGGCAAGTTCGTATCCATATTTAAAACTAGACTGATATTTTTGCTACCAATACGCTGGTTAGCCATTAAAAGTACATTAGCAATTACTTCTTCTAAATCCAGTTCTTCTTCATTAAGCATAAGTTCTTCTGCTTCGATTTTAGAAAAATCTAGAATATCCCCAATTATTGAAAGTAGATTTTTGGCAGAAAGATTTATCTTCTTCAAGACATCTAAAATTTCTTTATTTTTTGAGCGTCTGAGTTCAATTTCCGTAAGACCCACAATAGCATTCATTGGGGTACGTATTTCGTGACTCATGTTGATTAAAAACTTGTTCTTCAACTGATTAGCCGCTTTTTCTTCTTGGGCTATTAAGTAGAGTTGCTCGGCTTTTTGCTTTTCCTCCCTGACGTCACGTAAAACAAGCATAGCCGAGTTTTTACCGTGATATGTAATACCACGAGTGTGGGAGATGGTCTCAATCGCTCTCTTATTCTTAGAAAAATAGTGCCAGTTAAAAGTTGCAGAAATACCGTGTTCAACAGACTTATTTGCAGTATAATCTCCGTATTCAGTGGAATTTTGCCCATTAGGCTGAGTCGGTGGGTACAACTTACTAACGTCAAAATTGATAGCTTCCTCATAAGATGTGAACTCAAACATTTTTATATATGCGTCGTTTACAAACTCACGCTTTCTGTCTCGGCTGATAACTGCCAATGAGATAGGGATTGAGTTTAACACCTTGAGTGAATCCTGTCGGGATTTTATAATTAAATCTTTTTTCAGCTCAATTTCCTCAATATCTAATATCCAAACATACAGTTCTTCTTCTCCGCTTGATTTATCGGAACTAGCGCTGCAGTGGAATCTACGTATGCTACCATCTTTTATGTAATGATGCTTCACTGCTCCGTGAAGATAGCCCTGTGTACTAATCAGCTCCAGCATGCTTTTACGTTCTTCAATGTTTGCATACATAGAGACAATACTCTCATTAATTTTAAGTGTAAAAGTTTCGCTAGCTTTTTTATTATAGCCAGTACAAATACCATTGCTACAGATCAGTAAGCTTGCGGGGGAACTGTCAAGTGTTTTTTCAAGTCTTACTTTAGCCTCGGCGATTTCAATATCTTTTTGGAGCATTTCTTCCGCCGTATGCAACTTAGTCATGGTTTCATTTAATAATTTATTTTTTGCATTTAAGCTCCTCAGGAAAAACAATAAAAGTACAACCACAGACGCAGCCGTGAGGGCCAATGCTACAAATATGAGCATTTCTTTAGAATGCAGTTTTCTTGGCGTGACAGGTAGATTTGCAACATATGCGCCATCAGGAAGTTTAAAATTCTCAAGCTTAAATTTTTTTAGCACCGTATAGTCAAATTTCCATGTATTATTGGCATCCACATCCATAATAATATTTGATTTTGCGCTTGTTTGGTTAGATGGAAGCATCTTCAAAATTTTACCGACAGCTTCGCCCTGAACAAAAGAATCTACATACTTGCCACCTAGTTGGCCATAGCCAAAGCTTGTAGCGTACAGACCAAATATAGGAACATTGCTTGCGTAGGAAAAACTTGTTTCTGCCTCTTTTTGATTGTTTTCTGATTCGTATTTTCCGACTAAAATTACAGTATCCTTATTTAAATTTTTAATCTCATTTAGCAATGCTTGCCCCGTAGAAGTGTTGTATGAAAAAGCCGTATCAAGCTTTAGGCTTGAGACTTTTGACTGAATTTCGTTTTTGGCATCAACACCTAATTTGGTATAATCGTTGATAACAAAAATATTTTTGGTCTTCGGGAACATTTTGAGCATTGTGGCTAATGTGTCTTCAACTGAGATTTGTTCAGAAATACCTGAAAAATATTTTTCGAAGCCATCTATTTTATCCGGAGTGAAATTTTGAATACCGCAAAAAATCACTGGAACTTTTGGAAACAGCAAAAAGTAATATTGCTTTAAAAACTTTAGTGCTTCATCATCTGACACGATAATTGCATTCGGTGTTTTATCTAAAAGTTCACTTCTTAGTAGGTTAGCAATATTATTCAATCTTATTTTGTCATTGACTGTGAATTCTGAATACAAACTTATGGTGTCAATGTCCACAACCCCATCTTTTAATTGGGGTTTTAAGCCGTTATAAAAATCCATATTCCAAGCGGAGTCATAACTATATGATGTAAGGTGTATATAACGCTGCTTTTTAGATTCTTGCACTTCCGTTTCGTTTCTTAAAATAGATTCTATTAAGCCGGACTCTTTCATTTTGCTAAGTTCTTTAGAAAGCGCCGGAATTAATTCGCGTCTTCTTCCATTTAAATAAATATAACCAGGCACGCTATCGATTGTATTTACAAACTTGATATTTTTAAGGGAATACTTTTCATCTGTGGCAATTTGGTTGAATACTGCAACATCAAATTCGTTGTTATGAAGGGCAGTTAAAAGTTCAAGAACACTATTTTTTTTCGTAATGCTTTTCACACTCTCGGGCAAGTGGGCGTCGATATATGGCTTTTGAAAAACTGTACCAACCCTTAAACCGGAAAAATCAGCCCAGCTCTTTAACTCAAAGTTACTGTCACTTCGACTATACGCCTCAAATGTAGCCGTTTCTATGGGGATGGGTACCATAACAATGTTCGTATAACTTTTTTCTGCTCCCGGCATCTGCCCGATAAAACCGTCTTTTTCGCCGCTATTTGTAGTTTCCATCGCCTGCGTCATTCCTTGTGCAGAGATAGCTAGATTATAACCGATATTCTTTAAAGCCACATATAAAACCTTTTCCAATCTACTTGAATACTCTTCCGCTACACCAAATCTAAGGGTAGGCATATTGGTTTCGGCTCTTACATTGTTACTAGCCAAAAAAACAAACATTAAAACAAGCATTATTAAACTGGGTATTCTATTCTTCATCATAACCCCCGCAAAAAATATTATTTAGATGATTTTCAAAACTATAAGTCTCGAAAAGACGGCGATTCTTTTTCTATTATTTCATTTTATATTTTGCAGGATTATTTGTAAAGAAAATTTTACCAACATAAAAGTTGGACTGCCTTCTCCCTACACTAAATTATCTATTTATTAAATCGATACCCAGTGCCCCAAAGTGTTTCTATATATTCAGGGTTTGCGGTATCTTTCTCCATTTTTTTTCGTAGTTTTTGTATATGAACTGCTACTGTGGCTGTGTCGCCAAAACTTTCATCGTTCCATATTCTATCAAATAGATGCTCTTTGCTAAAAACAATATTGGGATTTTGGGCCATAAATAAAAGAAGTTCGTATTCCTTTGTAGTCAATTGAACTTCTTTTCCTCGCACCAATACTTTGTGGGAAGCTGTATCTATTTCAAGCCCTCTAATACAAATTAATGTTTCTTGTTCTTTGTTTGTTCCTTTTAATCTTTCATATCTGTTGAGATGAGACTTTACCCTCGCCAACAATTCTGCTGGACTAAATGGTTTGGTTAAGTAGTCGTCTGCCCCATAATCTAATCCTCTAATTTTCGCTATGTCCTCCGTCTTTGCCGAAACCACAATAATCGGAATTTCAAATTTTTTTCGCACCTCTTTGATAATATCGTACCCACTGGTGTTTGGTAGCATTAAATCTACAATAATAATACTGTATATTCCTGTTAAGGCTTCTTGTAACCCTTTGGTTCCATCTGTTTCAATGGTAGCTTTATAACCATTGAGGGAAAGATAATCTTTTTCCAATTCTGCAATGTTTACGTCATCTTCAATAATTAATACGTTCATCTATCTCATCAAGCCTTTCTAAAATTTATTGTAAACATGGTACCTTGCCCCACTTCGCTGGTAGCCATTATGGTTCCTTCCATGGCTTCAATCAGCTCTTTGGCAATCGAGAGGCCCAGCCCTGTGCTAGACAAATTTTTTGTTCGTGCATTTTCTACCCGATAAAACCGATCAAATATTTTCTCTATATTTTCCGCTGCAATTCCTATGCCATTGTCAGCAATACACAACTGTATATTTTCCTTTGTGTGATTTAAGGTTATCACAACCCTAAGCTCATCATTTTCTCCATACTTCATGGAGTTGGTAATAATATTTCGAATCGCCTGACTAAACCGCTTCCGATCCATAGCAATGATTTCTTCTTGTTGGGTATTATCCTGAAAAATAAATGTCAGCCCTTTTTCTGCAAATTCAAATTCATATTCTTCTGCAAGGTCTCTCATAAAAGCATTTATACTAATACTTTCAAAATGAAAGTCTAGTTTCTGCATATCTAACTTAGAAAATAAAAAAAGGTCGTCAATTAATTGGTTCATGTAAGTAGCATTTTTGTGAATCACTTCTAGGTATTGATCTCTTTTTTCATCTGTTGTTACTGTTTTATCCAGTATGGCTTCAATATACCCTTCTATGGCGGTAATGGGCGTTTTTAAATCGTGAGATATGTTGGCAATGAGCAGCTTTCTATTTTCTTCATATGCTTGTTTTACTTTTTCGTTTTCTCGCAATTTTGCCACCATAATATTAAATGAGCTCAACAAAAGCCCAATATCACTTCTAATATTTACTTCAATCTCTGTGTTTAAATTACCGTTTGCAACCTCTTCCATTGCTTTTTTTAACTTTTCGATGGGACGTATCATTCTCTTTTCAAAATTCCCCCGAGCCAACGTTATAAAAATTCCAAAAATAGCCATACACACTAAAGCAAGAATTGCCACCTTACTAAGCCCCAACCATAACAACAACGCAACAATCCCTACTACGTTTAGTAACATGGAAATGGGCACAAGGAATCGTGCTACCCGTGCAAAATGCCGAACATCATTTTTGTGTTGTACTTGCCTGACTAAATTTCGATGAAATTCCATATGTCTTCGAATTTGTTCTCTTGCCTGTTCATCTGAATTTTCTAATTTTTTTTCATATAGTTTTCTGATTTCTTGCTGATTAAAATTTAAAAACATCTTCCTGTTGTCCTGTAAATGTTCAAAGTTGAATGGCGATTTTTTTTTCATCGTATTTTCTCCTATCGCTGTTGTGGATCATACTCAGTACATTACTATAACACATGACAAAGAAACCGTACAAGGTATGGTCGACTATTTTCGACCATACCTTGTATCGGTTTCTTATATTATATTATTATACTTCCCAAACAAAACTAGTTTCATGGTCTAGTTCCATAATTTGATTTTCTTCTTTTTCGCCTTTTGCTTTTATTGCAAAATATTCAACTTCTTTATTGGCATTGATTTTAATTTGGATAGAAAATGCTGGCTCTTTCATATCTTTTAAGTGATTCATAGGGTTCATGTTGTTATTGCCAGCCCCCATATTCCTAAACATTTCACGTCTTGCTTGTTGCATTTCTGTTATTGTTTTTTTCAAGTCCTCAGAAATATTCTCATTGCACAATTGAACTAAAACACTACCATCTTGATTTTCTGTAAAGTCCGCACTATCTATCAATCCGAAAAATATAGAGATAGCTGAAAAACAACTTTTCATCTTTGATGGTCTCTTTATATCCCTTTCTTGCCCCTCTATATCTCTGGCTCTTCCTATCATTGCTTCATCACCTTGGCATTGATGAGCAAATGGATGACCGTGTAAAGGGTGTCCCCCAAATGGGTGTCCTTGTCTGTGTAGCGGATGACCGTTGAAGAAACGACCAAATCCCAAACGTCCATTTTCACTAAAATCTTTTTCAAATTCCCCTTCAAAAGCCATTACTTTACTTTGATTTTTTGTTAATTGAAACTTTAATTTTGTTTTTACTTTTTCCTTATTTTTCATTGTTCTTGCCACATCATACATAAATTTAATTTTATTCATTTTTATTACCTCCAATATTATTTTGTTTTTTGCTATGAACAAATAATAACAGGCAGTATTAAACTCCAAATAAAATAAGTTTAAAATAATTGAAAACAATTATAAAATTTTTATAAAGTTATATTTTGTTGTAATATAATCTATGATACACTAAAAAATATTTTTTCTTCAATGAAAAACAAAACTTTTTTTATATTCACATCGTCTCTATACTTAGAGGGAGGTTCCACATGGAGAATTATTTGGAAAACTATATTTTAGAAAACAAAGAAAAATTTTATCGACTGGCATTTTCTTATGTGCGAAACAAAGACGACGCACTTGATATTGTTTCAGAATCTATTTTAAAAGCTTTTAAAAATCAACCAAACTTAAAAGATCAAACTTCAATTAAAACTTGGTTTTATCGAATTATTGTAAATACCGCTTTGGATTTTTTGCGAAAAAATAAAAAAATAGTTGCTATTTCAGAAGAAGATTTGGAAAATGAAAATGGAATAGAAGATACTTATACCGATATGGACTTACACGACGCACTGAACCACTTACCTGATCAATATCGAACCATTATTATTTTACGATTTTTTGAAGACATGAAAATCGAAGAAATTGCAATCATCTTAAAAGAAAATGCAAACACCATTAAAACCAGGTTATACAAAGGGTTGAAAAAATTACGTTTGGAACTCGAAGAAGATTCTGCTGTACAGCTAGGAGGGCGATCATCTTGAACAAGGAAGATTTTGCGAAATTAAAACAAAATTATTTAAACATAGAAATTCCAACGGCAGAATTAGACGCTGTCGTAAAAAATGCAATGAACGGTCAACGTAGCCTAAAAATAAAAAGAAAGTCTTTTTACCCCCATTATTTTTCTGCAACCGCGGCTGTTTTGTTGGTATTTATTGTAACCATAAACACAGTTCCAAGCTTTGCCGCAACATTAAAAAATATACCAGTTATTGGCTCTATTGTAACTGTTTTGACATTGAAAACCTATACCATCGAAAACAAGGAAAAAAATTACGACTTAAACATTGACGTTCCTCAAGTTAGTGGCCTTACCAATAAGGAACTTCAAGCTAGCTTAAATAAAGATTATTTAGAAAGCAGCAAATCACTTTATGAACAATTTTCAAAGAAGATCGGCGAAATTAAAGATGGACAACTTGCCAATCATTCTTTAGATTCGGGTTATAAAATCAAAGTCAATCATGGAGATTTGCTTGTTATCGCACACTATGTAACAGAATCTCGTGCTTCCTCAACAGACAAATTAACTTATGAAACAGTGGATACAAAAAATGGGTTGCTTATTACGTTGTCTAGCCTTTTTAAGGATGAGCGTTATGTGGAAGTCATTAGCCAAAATATTATAAGCCAAATGAAAGAACAAGTAGCCCTTGATGATGGTAAAGTTTATGATTTAGACCCTACCACCAATGATTATTTTAAAACCATTCTAAAAGACCAAAATTTTTACATCAATGAAAATAACAAACTTGTTATTTCTTTTGATAAATATGAAGTTGCCCCTGGCTACATGGGTACCCCAGAATTTGAAATTCCTACTGATGTGATTGCAGATCTTTTAGTCGGGAATGAATATGTAAAATAAAAGATTGCCGAAATTTTATTTCGGCAATCTTTTATTTTACATATTCTTCAAATATTTTTCATATCCAATATTTTGTAGTGAACTGCTTTTTTCCTCTACCATATTTTTCAGTTCATTTTTATACTGGGCAACTTGATTACTTACCGCCTCATCATAAATGCCAATAATTTCAGCAGAAAGAATTGCGGCATTCACCGCGCCGTTAATTGCAACCGTAGCAACTGGTATTCCTGCTGGCATTTGAACAATAGAATATAATGAGTCGACACCACTCAACGAAGAAGTTTTAATTGGAACGCCAATGACAGGTACTGTAGTAATAGATGCCAACATCCCTGGCAAATGTGCAGCACCTCCTGCTCCTGCAATAATCATTTTAATGCCTCTTGATTTTGCATTATTTGCATAGCCATACAATTTTTCAGGAGTTCTGTGGGCTGAAACAATTAAAATTTCATAGCTTATGTTAAACTTCTCAAGGGTTTTTGCTGCTTCTGCCATTACAGGCAAGTCTGAATCACTACCCATTACAATGCCAACAACAGGATTTTCCATTTTTTTATACCTCGCTTATAATTTTTATTTTTTCATATGCTTCTTTTGCTAGCCTTCTTGCTTCTGAAACGGTTTCTGCCGTAACGGTTATATGACCCATTTTTCGTTTTGGGGCTGTTTTTTGTTTGCCATATACGTGAAGCTTAACACCGTCCAGTTGTAGTGCTTCTTCCGCCCCCGTAACTGTTGCATCACCCTGAAATCCTTCGGCTCCCAACAAATTAATCATCACTGTTGGTCTTAAAAGAGTTGTACGTCCTAAAGGCAAACCCGTAATGGCTCTGATGTGTTGTTCAAATTGAGAAGTAACGCACCCTTCAATGGTGTAATGTCCCGAGTTATGTGGTCGTGGGGCAACTTCGTTAATTAAAACGCCGCCATCTTTTGTTACAAACATTTCTACACAAAACATTCCAATTCCATCAAAAATATTCATAACAGCATTGGCAAGTTCCATTGCTTGTTTCATCGTCTGGTCGTCAATAAACGCTGGCACGATGGTTTCGTGAAGAATACTGTCTCGATGAATATTTTCTCCAACAGGATATATGGCTGTTACCCCATCAATTCCACGACATGCAAGAACTGATATTTCTTTTTCAAAATCTAAAAACTTTTCTACCATTAATATTATTTTCCCGTTTCCTAATATATGAAACGCATTTTCAACTTCATTTTTATTTTTAATCACTGCATTTCCTTTTCCATCATAACCACCTGTACAGGTTTTTAAAATAAGGGGATATCCTTCTTTTTCACCATATTCTTTTATTTCATCAGTGGAACTTACTTTGCAAAAATCTGGCACTGGAATATTTCTTTGTTTTAAAAGTTGCTTTTGGGTATATTTATTCTGAATAACTTCAAGGCTCGTTGGGGTAGGATAAACTTTTTTTCCTTTTTCTTCAAGAAGTTTTAAGGCTTTAAAGTCGATATGTTCAAACTCATATGTAATAACATCCGACATCTCCGAAAGCTCTCTAATTTTTTCTTGATTATCAAAATCAGCTACAATATGAAAATCAGCGATACTATGTGCTGGGCATTTTTCCGTGGGATCTAAAATGGCCACGTAATATCCCATTTTTTTCGCTTCAAGTATCATCATTTTTCCAAGTTGTCCTCCGCCTATAATTCCTATTTTAAGGGAAAGCTTGTCTGTTTTATTCATCATGTTCCTCCCGAAGTTTTATTTTTCCACAAAATTATATCATCTAAACCTGCTTACTTCAAAGTTTTTTATAATTTTATTTTGCTTTTTAAAATTATACTGCCAAATAGCCATTTTAGTGTTATAATATAGCAATGCAAATTTCACCATATTATGGCGTTTTTGAAAAATCCAATTTTTCTCCCCTTGAAATTTCAAACACGCTCTACAACATACTTACGGAGGTTTTATTTTCATGGCAAAAAAAAAAACAAATAACCCTGTCGTAAAAAACAAAAAAAGTTCTGCTCCTAAAAAGACTGTTGAAATCAAATCCCACTCAAACTTTTTTTTAGAAAATAAATCTTTATTGATAGAAATTTTTTGCTTTTTCATGATCGGAATTGGTCTTCTTATGGCTTTGATTATTTATGGATCAAAACTTATTTTTACAGGAATCATTGGCAAATTTTTAAACACTGCTTTGATTGGCTTATGGGGCTTTGGTGCTTATATCATACCTGTCTTACTAATTTCCTATTTCTGTTACTTATTATTTAAAAGAGAAAAACTTTTTAATGCCTATAAAATAATTTCTGCTATATTATTATTTTTTATGATCATCAGTTTTGTACATATTCTCAGTTATAAAAAAGATTTAGCGATTACAGGCCTCATAACGTATTACACCAAGGGAAACATCTCCAACGGAGGATTTTTTGGCGCCATCATTGGAAATTTTTTAATGAGTATCTTGGGCAAAGCTGGCTCCATTATTTTATTACTTGCATGCAGTATAGGACTTACTATTTTTATTACTGGTAAATCCCTAATCCCTATTTTAAATGAAGGTGTGGTTTTGTTGAAAAAACTATTTAATACTATTTTTGCAAAAAAAGAAACACAACAACCGAAGAAAGAAGTGCAACAAAAAAAAGAGATACAAACAAAAAAAGAAACACCTCTCAAAAAAGCAGTGCCACCCAAAAAAACAGTGGAAAAACGAACCATTGAAACACCCCTGAGAAAAGAACCGACTCGTTTTGGTTCCTCCCTCCAAAAAAGTACTGATAATAAACCTTTTAATTTCGCCCTTGCGACAGATGGTGAAGTGCCTATAAACACCCAAAAAGTTCTAATTTATGGAGAAAGTGATAATGTAAAAGATGAATCTCCTATTTTAAAAGCAATCACAACCCCTCCTGCTTTGCGAGAAAATTTGAATTTGGAAAAAGAAAGCGACTTTCTATCAGAGGAGATTGAAGTTGTGCATGGCCAAGTATTTAATGATATGAAAAAGTCCGAAGAAGAATTAGCCATTGCTATTCAAAATATTACAGAGCCGCTAATAGAAACGGAACCAATCATCAAAGCTTTGCCTGTAGAAACTATGATAGAACATACTGTCGATGAGGATGAATACGTTGACGAAGATTTAGACGAAGAATTTGATAATATCGTAATCCAAACCAAAGTGGATGAACTTTCAAAACTTCAACCATTGGAAGACTCCATAGAATTTAAAAAAATTCCTGAGCCAACTTATGTGTACCCTTCTATTGATTTATTGCTTACAAACCCCGCCACCTCCTCCTCTGATTCCAGAGAAGAAGTCATTGCAAATGCAAAAAAACTAGAAGAAACATTAAAAAGTTTTGGTGTCGAAGCAAAAGTTGTGGAAATATCCAAAGGCCCAACGGTTACCCGTTATGAACTCTCTCCAAGCCAAGGGGTTAAGGTTAGTAAAATTGTAAATTTGGCAGACGACTTAGCCCTTAATTTAGCAGCGGCAGGTATTAGAATTGAAGCGCCTATCCCTGGGAAAGCAGCAGTTGGCATTGAAGTTCCCAATAAAGAAACCCAGGCTGTTTTTTTAAGAGAAGTTATTTCAGAAGATTCTTTTTCAAACTTTCCTTCAAAACTTGCCTTCGGTGTTGGAAAAGACATTACAGGAAATGTCGTAGTTACTGATTTAGGTAAAATGCCTCATATGCTTATTGCTGGATCCACTGGTTCAGGTAAAAGCGTTTGTATTAATACGATTATTACCAGCCTTCTTTATAAATCCAATCCTGATGAAGTGAAACTTCTGATGATTGACCCGAAAGTAGTAGAGTTAAGCGTTTATAATGGAATCCCCCACTTGCTAATTCCGGTTGTTACAGACCCGAAAAAAGCTGCTAGTGCTTTAAACTGGGCAGTGCAAGAAATGATTAAGCGATACAATTTGTTTGCTGAAACTAGCGTTCGTGACTTAAAAGGCTACAATGCTCACTTAGTTGAAACTGGAGAAGGACAACCCTTGCCACAAATTGTTATTATTATCGATGAACTTGCAGACTTAATGATGGCAGCACCTGGCGAAGTGGAAGATGCCATTTGCAGACTTGCACAAATGGCAAGAGCTGCTGGACTTCACTTAATTATTGCTACGCAAAGACCTTCTGTTGATGTTATTACAGGAGTTATTAAAGCAAATATTCCATCCAGAATTGCTTTTGCGGTTTCTTCGGGAACAGACTCCAGAACAATTCTTGATATGGTTGGTGCAGAAAAATTGTTAGGAAAAGGTGATATGCTTTTTTATCCTTTGGGGGTTAACAAACCAATTCGTATTCAAGGTGCTTTTATATCTGACAAAGAAGTAGAAAGCATCGTAGTTTTTATTAAAAAAGGTCAAAATGCAAGCTATGATCAAGAAATGGTGGACAGAATAACTTCATCTAGTAAGTTTCAAGAATCAGGTGGAGATGAAGAGGACGAATTTTTGCAACAAGCCGTTGAACTTGTTGTAGAAAAAGAAAAAGCTTCTGTCTCCATGCTTCAACGACAATTTAGAATAGGTTATAACAGAGCGGCCCGTCTGATGGAAGACTTAGAGTCAAGAGGAATTGTAGGTCCTGAAGATGGTAGTAAACCACGAAAAGTGTTAATGACCTATGAAGAACTACAAGATTTTAGAGAAAGATAATTTTGACTTTGAAATGATGTAAAGGAGGATCTTATGAAATCAGATATTGAAATTGCACAAACAACCGAACTATTACCAATTGCAACCATTGCCGAGAACTTTGGAATTAACAGTGAATATCTTGAATTTTATGGTAAATATAAAGCCAAACTAAGTGATGAACTTTTTAAAAGTGTAGAGGGAAAAAAAGATGGCAAACTTGTACTTGTAACCGCCATTAATCCAACGCCAGCCGGCGAGGGAAAAACCACTACCACTGTGGGACTTTCTCAAGCATTAAATTTAATCGGTAAAAAAACTTCTGTGGCTTTACGAGAGCCTTCACTTGGTCCTTGTATGGGAGTCAAAGGTGGCGCAACTGGCGGTGGATACGCCCAAATTATCCCTATGGTAGATATTAACCTACATTTTACTGGCGACCTTCACGCAATGACAACTGCCCATAATTTATTATCTGCTATGATTGACAATCATTTACAACAAGGCAATTTGCTTAACTTAGACCAACGCCAAATTATTTGGAAACGTGCCATGGATATGAACGACCGTGCGTTAAGGCACATTGTGGTGGGGCTTAACGGAAAATCCAATGGTATTCCTCGTGAAGAAAGTTTTGTGATTACGGTTGCTTCTGAAATTATGGCTATTGTTTGCCTTGCGGAAGATTTGTTTGACTTAAAGAAACGTCTCGGTAAAATTATTGTAGGTTATACTTATGATGGAAAAGTAGTAACGTGTAAAGATATTGGTGCTGATGGTGCCATGACAGTTCTTTTAAAAGAAGCCATAAAACCAAACCTTGTTCAAACCCTTGAACACACACCAGCCATTGTTCATGGTGGGCCTTTTGCCAACATTGCCCATGGTTGTAACAGTGTTCGCGGAACTAAGCTTGCCTTAAAACTTTCTGACATTGTCATTACAGAAGCTGGTTTTGGTTCTGACTTAGGTGCTGAAAAGTTTTTTGATATTAAATGTAGACTTGCCGATTTAAAACCAGATGCAGTTGTTTTAGTTGCTACGGTCCGTGCCTTAAAATATAATGGTGGCGTTCTAAAAGCTGACTTAGCAAATGAAAATATGGAAGCGGTTCGTTTAGGTTTTGTAAATCTTGAGAAGCATATTGAAAATTTACAAAAATATCATGTTCCGGTCATTGTGACCTTAAATTCTTTCTTAACGGATAGCCAAGCAGAAATTAATTTTATTCAAACAGAGTGTGAGAAACGTGGTTGTACTTTTGCCCTTTCAGAAGTTTGGGCAAAAGGTGGAGAAGGCGGAATTGAATTAGCTGAAAAGTTAGTGGAAACCCTTGAAACAAAAGCATCTAATTTTAAGCCATTGTATGACGTTAATCTTTCTGTGGAAGAAAAGATAAATACCATTTGCAAAGAAATTTATGGTGCTGACGGTGTGATTTTCTCAGCAAAAGCTAAAAAGGATATTTTAAAAATAAATGAACTGGATTTTTCAAACCTACCTGTTTGTATTGCTAAAACACCCGTTTCTTTGTCTGACAACCCTGCCCTTCTTGGTCGTCCAAGTGGATTTGACATTCATGTTTCTGAAATTCGCATCTCTGCCGGTGCAGGCTTTTTAGTTGCTTTAACCGGTGATATTATGACGATGCCTGGGCTTCCTAAAAAGCCTGCAGCATTAAGTATTGATATTGATGATGACGGAAATGTAATTGGATTATATTAATAAAGAAAGGATTGATTTTTTTGAGTTTTTTAATTGATGGAAAAGAAATTTCTCTTGCCATAAAAAACGAAATTTTACATGATGTTTCACTGTTAAAAGAAAAAGGATGCCCACCACCATCCCTTGCGGTTGTTTTGGTGGGAAACGACCCAGCATCACAAGTTTATGTGAAAAATAAAAAGAAAGCTTGTGAATTTACAGGAATAGAATCTCTTTCCTTTGAACTTCCAGAAACTACGTCACAACTAGAATTACTAAGTTTAATTCATGAATTAAACAACAGAGAAGACGTAACTGGAATTTTGGTTCAGCTTCCACTACCAAAACATATTGATTCACAAGCAATTTTATTAGCCATTAAACCAGGAAAAGATGTTGACTGCTTCCACCCTTACAACGTTGGACTTTTAAGTGTTGGGCAAGCAACTTTAAAACCTTGTACCCCTTGGGGCGTCATTGAACTTTTAAAACGCAGTAATATTACTATAGAAGGAAAACACTGCGTTGTAATCGGAAGAAGTAACATTGTTGGGAAGCCTGTTGGTTTAATGCTTTTGGCTGAAAATGCTACGGTTACCACCTGTCATTCTAAAACCAAAAATATAAAAGAAATTTGTAAACAAGCAGACATTATCATTGCAGCAGTTGGGATTGCTCATTTTGTAACTGCTGACATGGTGAAGGAAGGTGCTGTTTTAATTGATGTCGGCATGAATCGTTTAGAAAACGGAAAGCTTTGTGGCGATATTGATTTTGAAAATTGTAAAGACATAAGTTCTGCTATTACCCCTGTTCCTGGTGGTGTTGGGCCTATGACAATTGCAATGCTGATGAAAAACTGCCTAACAGCAGCTGAAATGAAAGAGAGTAGAGGTGCATTTTTTGGGAGTTAATATATTTTTTGTTTCTTTGGGTTGCGATAAGAATTTAGTAGATTCTGAAATTATGATTGGACTAATTGCTGAGTCAGGTCATAAAATAGTTTCAGTGGAGGAAGAAGCTGACGTAATTATCGTAAATACTTGTGGTTTTAAAGCTGATGCGACCGAAGAAGGAATTGAAAACATTTTAGATTTGTCACAATACAAACAAAACGGAAGATGCAAAGGTCTTATTGTTACAGGTTGTATGGTTCAAAGATACAAAGATGATTTAATGAATGAATTTCCTGAAGTTGATTCGGTTGTTGCCGCTGGTCATTATGAAGGTATTATAAAAGCGATTGACGAAGTTTTTGCCGGACGTTCTTTTCGTTTACTATCTGGAGAACCTTCTGGGGATGAAAGTTTAAATTTAAAAAGAGTGTTAACAACGCCTTCCTATTTTGCATATCTTAAAATTGCCGAGGGCTGTGATAATTTTTGTACCTACTGTACCATTCCTTCCATTCGTGGAAAATACAAAAGCAGAACTTTTGAAAACATCATTGAGGAAGCAAAAATGCTTGTTGCACAAGGCGTAAAAGAACTTATTTTAGTTGCACAAGACACTTCGTTATATGGCAAAGATTTATATGGAAAGCCAATTTTACACGAGCTTTTGGCGAAGCTTTCTGAAATCGAAGATTTAGTTTGGATACGTATAATGTACTGTTATCCGGAACATATTACAGATGAGCTTATTCACGCCATGGCTACCCTTCCAAAAGTTTGCCATTATCTTGATATGCCACTTCAACACGCAAGCTCCCCTGTCTTAAAAAGAATGGGACGCAGAAGTACAAAAGAAAATTTAGTAACTATTATTCAAAAGTTAAGAAATGCTATTCCAGATATTTGTTTAAGAACTACTTTTATCACTGGCTTCCCTGGTGAAACAGAGGATGAGTTTCACGAACTTTTTGAATTTGTTTCAGAAATTAAATTCGACAGACTTGGTGTATTTACTTACTCCAGAGAAGAAGGAACACCTTCTTATTCTATGGAGCACCAAATTGATGAAGCTGTTAAAGAAGAACGTAAAAATAAAATTATGGAACTTCAAAACAGAATTTCAAAAGAAAAATGTTCCGCTTGTGTTGGAAAGACACTAACAGTTGTAACCGATGGCTTTATACCTGATGATGATATTTATATGGGGCGAACTTACAAAGATGCTTATGAAATAGATGGACTTGTTTTTTTCACCAGTGAAACTACACTTTTGGCTGGAGATTTTGTAAATGTATTAATTACTGCTGCTCATGAATATGATTTGGTAGGTGAGATGATCGATGAACTTAGCGAATAAAATTACGTTAGGCAGGGTTATTGCTATTCCCTTTTTTGTTTTGGTTATCCTTTCTGATATTTTTAGCGACCCTACAAGGCGATATGTTGGCATTGCCATTTTTATTTTGGCGTCCCTGTCAGATGCGTTAGACGGGTATATTGCACGTTCTCGCAACCTTGTTACAAACTTTGGAAAATTCATGGATCCCCTTGCTGACAAGCTCTTGGTTTCTGCTGCTTTAATTGCCCTTGTAGAACTTGGGAACCTTCCAGCTTGGGTTGTTATTATTATTATTAGTCGTGAATTTATTATTACAGGTTTTAGGCTGATTGCTTCTGACAACAAAGTGGTGATTGCTGCTAGTTTTTGGGGCAAAGTTAAGACGATTACCCAAATGATTATGATTATTGTTGTGATGTTTGATTTCCAAGGCAGTTTTTTTTACTGGATTAATTTTACTTTAATTGCTCTTGCTGTTTTCTTTACCGTTCTTTCTGCGGTTGACTACGTGGTGAAAAACATTGCTATTTTGAAAATGTAAAAAGTCAAAATTAAAAGACCAAGGGGGCTTTGGCCTCCTATTCTTTTTTTAACTTAAATTTTAATTTCTTGGAGGCTTTAATATATGAATGCTGAAATTCTTGCCGTAGGCACAGAGCTTCTCTTAGGAGATATCGTGAATACAAACGCACAATATCTTTCCGTGGAACTTGCAAAACTTGGCATATCCGTTTTTTATCAATCTGTTGTAGGCGATAATGCGGAAAGATTGACAAATGCCTATGAAATCGCTTTTTCTCGTGCTGATATGGTTATTACTACGGGAGGTCTTGGACCCACTGAGGATGACCTAACAAAAGAAATCGGAAGTAAATTCTTTCATAAAAAATTAGTGCTACACCAACCTTCTCTTGACTTTATAGAAAATGTTTTTTCAAGACAAAACTTAAAGATGACAGAAAACAATAAAAAGCAGGCTATGTTTCCTGAAGGTTCTACTATTTTAGAAAATCCAAAAGGTACTGCTCCTGGGTGTATGATTGAAGAGAATGGAAAAATTTTAATTATGTTACCAGGTCCTCCTTCTGAAGTGGTTCCCATGTATGAAAATGTAGTTCTTCCTATTTTAAGACAAAAGAGCGATGGAATTTATTTATCCACCACTGTTAAGATTTGTGGAATTGGCGAAAGTGCAGTAGAAGACAAGGTAAAAGATTTAATTGATGGTCAAACAAACCCAACCATCGCTCCATATGCAAAAACAAACGAAGTTACGCTCCGTGTTACTGCTAGTGCAAAAACAGAAAAAGAAGCAAAGGAATTAATAATTCCTACGATAGATGAACTTTATAAACGGTTGCCAGATTTTATTTATGGAAAAGATGATGACACCCTAGAAGGTGTTGTTTGCAAAATGCTCATGGAAAAAAACTTAACCATTGCCGTTGCGGAATCTTGTACGGGGGGAATGTTTACTTCCCGATTGGTTGATTTTCCTGGAATTTCAAATGTCTTAAAAGAATCTTGCATTACTTATTCTAATGAAGCAAAAATAAATCGCTTAGGCGTAACGGAAGAAACCCTCCGTGATTTTGGAGCTGTCAGTCGGGAAACTGCCATCGAAATGGCAGAAGGAATTGCAAAAACAGGAAATGCAAACATAGGCGTATCAATAACAGGAGTGGCTGGACCTGATGGTGGAACTGATGAAAAACCTGTTGGCCTTGTTTTTGCAGCAATTTCAATAAATGGAACAACAGAATGTAGAGAATATCACAACGTTGGGGATCGACAAAAAATTCGTACCAGAGTTGTTTCTAATGTTCTATACTGGTTGTGGCGTGCGTTAAAAAATGTTTAATATTCAAATGGATTCTAAAAAAGCAAATTTGCTTTTAATGTTAGTAGCATTGATATGGGGCTCAGGGTTCATTGGAAGTCAATTAGCGTTGGATGCTTCCCTTACTCCCCTGCAAGTAATTACCACCAGATTTTTTGTTGCCAGTATTATTTTAAATATTATTTTTTTTAAGCGATTCAAAAGTTTTTGTTTTGATGAAATAAAAGATGGTTGTATCATCGGCTTTTTTCTTTTTTTAGGTTTTTTATTTCAAACTTTTGGACTTCAATACTCCACGCCTTCCATCAATGCTTTCTTAACGGCGGCTTACGTTATCATTGTTCCATTTCTTCACTTTGTTACCTTTAAGAAAAAACCAGACTTGTATGCCTTAATTGGAGCAGTTATTACCCTAGCTGGTGTTGGATTTATTACGCTGGAAGGCTCTGTTTCTTACAGTATTGGTATTCCGCTTACTTTGATTTCTGCGGTAGCTTATGCTGCTCAAATCAGCGTAACTGAAATTTTTACAAGAAAATATAGTGCCGTTAATTTAACAGTTATTATGATTAATTTTACGTTTATAATTAGTCTCGTTGTAACTGCTGTTATGGCTATTATTTTTCATGATATTCCACCTTTTTCTGTAAAAGGCGTAGCATCATCTTTATACATTGGTATTCTTTGTACCAGCCTTGCTTTTTTAATGCAAAATATTGGACAGAAATTTACAAAGGCTGCCAACGCTGCTATTATTATGTCATTAGAATCTGTTTTTGCCACAATCATGTCTGTTATTATTTTTCATGAAAGATTTGGAATAAAAATATTTATCGGTTGTGCATTGATTTTTTGTGCTATACTAATTACAGAAATAAAACCAAATTTTAAAATATTTAAAAAATGGGTTTGACACGTTGTGCAAACCCTTATAAAAGTTACCTAGGAGGTTTTTTTAATGGACGTTGAAAAACAAAAAGCGCTTGATTCTGCTGTTGCTTCTATAGAAAAACAATTTGGAAAAGGCTCTATTATGAAAATGGGCGAAACAATCAAAGACTTACATTCGATTCCTGTTATTCCAACAGGCTCTTTAAGTCTTGACATTGCCCTTGGAGTTGGCGGGGTTCCCCGTGGACGTATTATTGAAGTTTATGGCCCTGAATCATCTGGTAAAACTACCGTTGCCCTTCATGTTGTTGCAGAAGTTCAAAAACAAGGTGGCGTGGCTGGTTATATTGATGCAGAACACGCACTGGACCCAGTTTATGCGAGAAACTTAGGCGTAAACATTAATGAATTATACATATCTCAACCGGATGATGGTGAGCAAGCACTTGAAATTACAGAAACGATGGTTCGTTCTGGTGTTGTTGATATTGTTATTGTTGACTCTGTTGCCGCTTTGGTTCCTCGTGCAGAAATTGAAGGCGACATGGGCGACAGTCACATGGGCTTACAAGCAAGACTGATGTCACAAGCACTAAGAAAACTTACCGCTATTACTAGCAAAACAAAAACTACCGTTATTTTTATTAATCAGTTACGTGAAAAAATTGGTATTTCCTTTGGCTCTCCCGAAACAACTACTGGTGGACGTGCACTAAAATTTTATGCCTCTGTTCGCCTTGATGTTCGAAAAAGTGATGTCATAAAAGGAGCAACCGAATTTATCGGAAATAAAACAAAAGTAAAAGTAGCCAAAAACAAAGTAGCACCACCTTTTAAAACTGCCGAATTTGATATTATTTACGGTCTTGGTATTTCAAAAGAAGGAGATATCCTTGACTTAGCATCAGAAGTAAATATCGTAAACAAAAGCGGTTCTTGGTATTCCTATGAGGAAACAAGACTTGGACAAGGTAGAGAAAATGCAAAAACTTATTTGAAAGAAAACCCTGCTTTGTGTCGCACCATTGAAAATGTAGTTCGGAAACATTATGGATTAAGAGAATTAGAAGCAATGGTAGGAGCAGAAACACAACTTGAACCAAATAAAGACGCTACTTCACAAGAAAAATAAAAAAAAGTTTGGCTAGAAAATTTTCTAGTCAAACTTTTTTTATTTTTTATACTACCCCATAGATAGTTACCTATTTTCATTTAAATCAAAGTTAAACTGTAAAGGTTCCGAGGAATACATAAATCCATCGGAGTCTTTTATAAATATTTTAAATTCATATTGCCCTTCAAAATTTTCCAGTATGCCATACATGGCCCCATCTGCACCACGCTTAATGACTGTGCCAAAAGTAGCTTCCAAACTTTCTCCTGACTTCACCGTTTTAATTGGTTTTGGAAACGCTGGATTGCCAATTGGATACATAACCACCGTATACTCAAACGGCCCTTTCCCAACGGCTTCCTCCCATTTTACATCGTATTTTTTCCCACTAATAAAAGAATTGGAAGACGTTAAAGAAATAAAATTTGGCTTTTTATAAAGCTTCGGTTCTGCCATAGCGGTAACGCCCATTAGTTTAATCCAATAAGCATACAACCCTTTTATTTCTGTTGCCAATGGAATTTCCAAATTTTCTTGTGGAATAAGATTAAAAATACGATTTGTATAGCTATACTCTACAATATTATTGCTCAATCGCTCATTGGTATCTTTAAAATCGTAGGAAGTTTTTGCATTTTTTGAACCAAATAGTTCAACATAGTCCTCTGCTGCAATTTCTGCTATATCCCATTTATGATTGATTACATCTGTTTTGGGCTTTTCTAATTTTCTTAATCTGGCATATTCTGTTGTATACCAATCGGTGTAATACTTCTTCTCGCTTTTGACTAAATAATAAGTTGTAAAATGATGACCATATTCATGAGATAAAACCCTACCTATTTTTTCAATGGAATTATATTTATCACCATTAAAAATTTCTATGTAAGCCTTATCTCCACAGTATAAATTTCCGCTTCGATCATTCCTTATGTCATCGTTGTAATAGCCATCAACGCCCTCTCTTGCCTCAGGGTAAATATAAATTGTTTTTAAATTATTTATTTCATATCCATGTACGTTGCTTAAAAGTTCTTTATATACTTGTGCTAATTTTTCTTTCTCTATCCATTCTTTTGAATAACTGATTACTTGAAGACCTATTTCAGAAGTATATATGCTAACATAAGGGGTATGTGATCTGGCATTTGTTTCACTAATGGAAATGATTATTAAAATCATGGTCAAAACTATTGCAATTGATTTTTTCATTATGTTCCCCCCAATTTACTCACTCCATTATATATTTTTTTTATTTAGTTTTTGTTACATTATTATTAAATATTTGTTTCTTTTGCATATCACACCCTAATTTGTAATTTATTGCCACAATTTTTAAACATAAATCTTATTTTTCTTATTTACAAATTACTATTTTTTTGTATAATATTTTCAAGCGATGTTTTTTGGAGGTTCATTTATGAGTAAAATTATTTGGAAGCCAGGAACTGTTTTATATCCTGTGCCAGCAGTTATGGTTTCACTTGGCGATTGCGAAGAAAACTTTAATATTATCACCATAGCATGGACTGGCATTATTAACAGTGTCCCACCTATGACTTATATTTCTGTGAGGCCTACGCGCCATTCATATTCTATTTTAAAATCTACTGGAGAATTTGTTATTAATCTTACCAATGAGCAATTAACTTTTGCCACTGATTTTTGCGGCGTTCGTTCTGGTAAAAATATGAACAAGTTTAAAGAAATGAATTTAACCATGGAAAAAGCTTCTGTTGTTAAATGCCCTCTAATTAAAGAAAGCCCTGTGAATATTGAATGTGTTGTAAAAGATATTATTCCCCTTGGCTCACACCATATGTTTATGGCTGAAATTGTTTCCGTTAGTGTTGACGAGAAATATAAGGATGAAAAGGATAGGTTCTGTTTTGAAAAAAGCAATCCTATTGCATATTCTCATGGTGAATATTATTCTTTAGGGAAGAAACTTGGCAAGTTTGGATATTCTGTTGCTAAAAAGAAGTAGTATCCATTCCACTACGCTTAGCTTCTATCCTATTAGACTTGAATTAACGTACTATTTCCGTATAATTTTTTATTTATCTTATATACTTTAGTGTATAAAACATTGTATAAACTTTTGACCTATTTTGAGGAGGATTTTTTGTTATGGTAAGTATTAGTGAAGTGACGATTCTAAGCGTTGATAAAAGTGAGGATTCTTGGGCTATTGAAGGTGAAATTCTTTTTGAAAGTGATTTGACTACTGGTTTTGAGGCAACTTATTTACCAGATGAAGACGATGAAATTGAGGACTTAGCCCTTGAAATTAATCCTGGAAAATATGACAAGGCTCTTTTAAAAGAACAAATTATTTCTGCTGTCATGGATTTTGATGAGTAGAATTAACCTTTAAAAAATGGAGTAGAAACTTTTTAAAAAGTTTCTACTCCATTTTTTAAACATTTTGATACGATGTATACTATTCTTTAAAACAAATTTTTATTATTTTCATAAATCTTCGTATATCGTTTATAAATTTCTTCATATTTTTTATTGTTTTCAGTGTTTGGCTCAATGGTTCTCTCTACTTTTATTGTTTTGCTTTTTGCTGTTTCAAAATCAGCAAAAATTCCACTTCCCACTGCCGCAATTAATGCCGCCCCAAAAGCTGGACCTTCTGAAACATTTAAAACTGTCAATTTTTTATTTAAGATGTCTGCTATGATTTTACCCCAAATTTCACTTTTAGCGCCGCCGCCAGTTATATAGACTTCATTGATATCTGTAAAGTCAGCAACGAGGTTAAAACAGTCTTTTAAGCCAAAAGAAACGCCTTCCATTACACTTCTAATTATTTCACCTTGTTTTGTAAGAGAAGACAGCCCAAAAAATATTCCTCTGGCATTTGGGTCGTTATAAGGACACCGCTCACCAAATAAATAAGGAAGAAAAATAAGTCCATTACTTCCAACAGAAGCTGTTTCTGCCAGTTCATTCATTTCTTCAAAGCTTGCAACAGAACTTCCTAGTATATTTCTTTTCAACCAGTTTAATGACTCCCCAGCCGAAAGCATAACACCCATGGCATAAATACTATTTGGAAGCCCATAATTAAATAAATGAACTTGTCCTGTGATTTTTGTTTTTATATCCTCTACAAAGCCAATAACAGTTCCCGAAGTTCCCACGCTCACAACGGCTTGACCTTTTGAAACAACGCCATTTCCCACTGCAGAGCAAGAATTATCAGCACCACCTGCAATAATAGTAGGAAGCTCTAAAAATCCAAGTTGTTCAGCAATATCTTTTTTCATCACACCAACTGCATCTGTTGACTCTATGACTTTTGGTAACATATTTTCTGATAACTGAAACAGCACCAACAGTCTTTTACTAAATTTCTTTTCTAAAACATCAAACAGAAGTGTTCCTGCTGCATCAGAGACATCTGTCACAATATTTCCTGTTAACATAAAATTAATATAATCTTTTGGCATTATTACTTTATGTACTTTTTTAAAATTTTCAGGTTCATTTTCTCTTAACCACAAAATTTTAGGAAGTGTGAAACCGTCAAAAGCTTGATTTTGAACTAATTGCAGTAGTTGTTCCTCTCCTACTTTTTCATAAATTTCTTTGGTTTGCTTTTTGGTTCTTGTGTCATTCCACAAAATAGCTGGTCTAATAACTTCATGATTCTCATCTAAAAAAACAGAACTGTGCATTTGGCCCGAACAACTGATGGCTGTAATTTTATTTTTTAAATCACTATTTTTATCCATGATTTCTTTTAAAACTTTTTGAGTTGCGTTCCACCAAACCCCAGGGTCTTGCTCCACCCAACCGTTTTCTAAAAAGTCTGGCGTATAACTTTGCGCCTGAATATCTACAATATTTCCTTCTGATGATAAAATTAAAGCTTTTACGCCACTTGTACCTAAGTCAATTCCTAATACATAACTCATAGTATCCCCCTAAAACTATCTTTTTTTTGAAATACAATCACAAATAAAATCGATGCCTTGCGTTCCATTCATTTTTTCAAATACTTTTGTGTCAATGAGTTCACTTTGTACCCCGTATGGCTCTAAAACCTTTTTAATTTGAGGCATTAGATATCTTGCCTGAGGACAAATCAAAACAAAATCTATTTTTCCTAATGCCCCATATTTTTTAATATTTTCTGCTGTCACATTAGAAGCTGCTCCATAGGCAAACACAAAATCATATTCATCATAAATTCCTTTATCGTAATTTTTTAATATGGTCACCACATCATCAATAAAAATTTTGTCTACCCTTGATGACTTTTCTATTTTGGAACAAAATGAATTGGATGTTTCTCCACTTGCACAACCAAAAAAAATAACCTTCACTTACTACTTCCCCCCATTAAATCTCTTTTAAAAAATCTAGTGTTAAAAACTGAATATCTAAATGATAATATATAAACGCCCTTGTTAATTTTGAAAGTTCTATTAAAACCGATTCTGATGTATTAAAACTAAATAAATTTTTTGTTTCATTCTGTATAATATGATTTAAAATAGCATAAATTGAATGGGAGATTTTTTGTACACTATTCTCAAAGGTTATGCACTGCTGGCAGACGATACCCCCTGAGGAAAAACTAAAAAAATAATTTTGGGCAGGCTCCACATTCCTTCCACAACAAGTACAACAATCAAGCACAGGGGTATACCCCATGAATTGCATAAATTTTATTTCAAAAATATGTATGGAAAGCTTACTATTAAAATCTGTTTTGGCTAAAACTGATAGAGTTCTAACCATAAGAGATAATATATCATCGTGTTGATCATTTTCTAAAATAGTTTTATCCACTAATTCCATCATGTGCAAGGCATATGTTAATTTTTCTAAATCATTTCGAAGATGATAAAAACTTTCAAGGGTTTCTACCTGTGTTAATGATAAAAATTTTCGCCTGTCATACACGATAAATTCAGAACAGCAAAAGAGCTGCGTTCCTGCCATAAATTTGCTTTTAGGCTTTCTTGCACCTCTGGCAGAAAACGACAGCTTCCCACGTTCCTTGGCTAAAACCGTTATAATTTTATCTGACTCGCCCACATTCACTTCTTTTATTACGATTCCATTGACTTTTATGGTACTCATCAATAAGCCACCTGCTAATTTTAAGATATATCTCTTATTTCTATCATTTCCATGATTTCTTTATTTTCTACCGTTTCATCGGTATACTCTTTATATGCCAAATATGCCTCTATATTACCACTTTTTTCAAATACATTCCAAAAAATATTTTTAAGCATATATTGTTTCCCCCTTTAGTTTTACGAATAAATAACTTTAATTCACTATTAGGATTTCACATCGCAAAATTTATATACGACTTTACTGCTTAAAAATTTATTTCCTTAATTTCTATATTATTCTAAACCAAAGTTTTTGATATAAAAATCACTTTCACGCCAATCTTTCTTTACCTTCACCCAAAGTTGTAGATTAATGGGGGAACCTAACAAATTTTCGATATCTACTCTTGCATTCGTTCCTATTTTCTTTAACATAAGTCCGCTTTTTCCAATAACCATTCCTTTGTGTGAATCTCTCTCACAAAATATAGTAGCTTCCACATCAATAATTTCTTTTCCTTCCCGTTTTTTTAAGGAAGAAATTTCAACGGCTATTCCATGAGGAATTTCTTCTTTTAAGTAGTTAAGGGCTTTTTCTCTAATGAGTTCCGCCGCAAGTTGTCTTTCAGGCTGATCTGTTAGCATATCCGATGGAAAATATTGTGGCCCTGCTTCCAAATGTTTTTTGATGGCTTTCAAAAGCTCGTCTGTATTTTTCCCTTTTAAAGCAGAGATTGGAATAATTTCATCAAAATCATGAATTTCTCTATATTTTTCAATAATACTGGCTAAAACTGATTTCTCAATGGTATCAATTTTATTAATTAACAGAAACACTGGTGTCTTTAAGGTTTTTAACCTTTCAATAATGGTTTTATCCATTGCCAAGAGATATTGATTTGCTTCTACCAAAAACAAAACAACGTCCACTTCATTTAATGTGTTCTCTGCTGATTTCATCATATGTTCCCCAAGTTTTGATTTGGGTTTGTGCATCCCTGGCGTATCAATGAAAATCATTTGATAATCTTCCGTTGTAACAATTCCTTGAATTTTATTTCTTGTTGTTTGTGGCTTGTTTGATGTTATTGCAATCTTTTCCCCTGTAAGACAGTTCAATAGTGTGGACTTTCCTACGTTAGGTCTACCTACAATAGAAACAAATCCTGATTTAAATTTTTCAGACAATTCATTACCTCATTCCAAATTTTAATTTACATTCGCTTTAGAAACTAATTAATCGTTACATCACTTGATGAAGGATAAACACAGATCCACGTTTTCCCTTTATTTATTGTAAGCTTATTTCCGTTTTCGTCAAGCCACATTGTAGGATTTTGATGACTTGTTTTATTCCACAGAATGGGAACTGCTTTTCCATTTGAAATAAATAACCCTCTTCCACTCCCTACAAGCTTCACATCTAGCCTACCTTCTTTGTCATTTTTAATAGGTGTAATGGTAGTATATTGAATAATAATATTTTTTACAGCTAGTTGTTGATTTGTTTCTACATCTATTTGTTTTGTGCCATTTTGAGAACGCATATACATTTTTGTTCCTTCCTCAAAATGAAACTCCGACTTTTGGGCCCCTGAAAAAGGAACGATTACATTTGTTGCTACTTGTCCATTGGCATTTGTTGTGTCCTCTTTATAAAAATCAAACATACCTTCTGCATCTGTTGCCTTCAATCTGTATTTATATTTTTCAGCTGCTTGGGCAATTAATTTTGCACCTGTATAGGAACTATGTTCATACATACCTGGTTGTTTGATTCTTTCCTTATCCCTGTAAAAGTCAGTTCCCTCTAACTTCATTCCGTCTAAATTATTCACTTTAAGGGTTTTGATGGCATTATATGCCAGTTGACTTCCCCCATGATGTACAAAAATAGCGTCATTGTCAAAAGCAAAATCTAAATAATAATGCCTTGCACTTCTAACAGGGCCAATTTTTTCTGCATCAAAATTTTGAAATACTGCCAATATTCTTGAAATTCCACCTTCTGCCAGTGTTTCATAATATATATCTGCTTGGGAAATTCCACTTTGTGGAAGTGCTTTTTTATAATTATTAATCATAATGGCAAAAGGTCGCTTGTTCGCCACTTCCTCTTTTATATCTAAACCAGTGTACGGACTTGCTACTTTTCCTGTTAAATCTTCTTGTTGTTTTTCTGGTTCTTGTTTTGGTACTTCTTGTTGTGGTGTGCTTTCTTCTTGAACATTTTCATCTACGGCATTTTTATCGCTGTCTATTCCATTCTTTTTAGAACACCCTCCCAGTGATGCAATCATGATGATACAAATTAAAACTGTAAAAATTTTTTTCATCGCTCCTAAATCTCCCTGTTTTTTAAATTTAGTTAACTACTGGACTTTTTTCAAACTACAAAATTGAAAAATAGATTCGTGCCTCTCATTTCTATAATAATCTCATTATCTGTAGCATTTTGTTTTCCATACCTTAAGTTTTCTTTGATGGTTGCCTCAAACAAATAACACGCTTGTGATACATTGGATTATTTTGCATAAATAGAATCTATCATATTAGGTTCATTATATCAATAAAAAATGGCGGAAAGGTGTTAGCAATATTGAATCCAGGCAAAGTATTCATATACCCTAACCAAGTCCAACTAGCACTTCTGAAATTTTTTTACAATATTTTAGCATTACCTTATCTGTACTGTTGAATATTAAATTGAATTCAATTATACTTAAAATAAATTAAGCTTATTCTCTACTTATTGTTTTATTTTATTAAGTAGTAATTGATTTGAAGCACTTTGCATAAGGAGTGATATAATGGATTTTAATGAATACCAAAACTTAGCCATGAGAACAGCCAGTGGTTCTTCTAAAGATAACTTGATTCTAAATGGCGTTATGGGGCTGTGCGGGGAGGCAGGTGAGTGTATAGACATTGTTAAAAAACATTTGTTTCAAGGACATGATTTAAATAAAGAAAAGTTAATAGATGAAGCCTCCGACTGTTTTTGGTACTTAGCTATTTTAGCATCTGGACTGGGAATTTCACTTGAGGAAATTGCCAGTCATAATATTGAGAAACTTAAAAAACGTTATCCAAATGGATTTGATACAGACAAAAGTATTAATAGATCTATATAAAAGGAGAGAAACATTATGTTAAAAAAAGTGGAAACTGCATTACTAGTAATTGATATGCAATATGGTGGTGGGGCACCTGATGGATCACTGGTAAAGATGCTAAATGTGGATACAACAAAACAAGAGGACATCGTAACACCAATGGTACAATTAAAGGACTACTTTAATGAAAATGGTATGTTGGTTGTAAATATTAAAACTGAATACGAAGAAGATTTTAGTGATTGGAAAATGCTAGATAAAGTGTTTGAAGTTAAAAAATACAAACACTTTGTAAAAGGCACTCCAGATGCAGAAATTATTCCCCCATTAGCACCTCGTGTAGGAGAAGAATTAGTTATAAAGCATAGATGGAACGCATTTTTTAATACTAACTTGAATCAAATCCTAAAAGATAAAAACATCACCAATTTAGTAATTGTTGGAGCGGCTACAGATGTTTGTGTACTAGAAACTTGCAGTTATGCCTTTTCTTTAAATTATAATTGTATTGTGCCAATTGAAACTACTGCATCTTTTAGTCCTGAAAGAAAGACAATGGGACTAGAGATACTTCGTTTTGGGAGAAGCAAAGTAGTCAATGTGGATGAAGTATATACCATGTTTGAGTAGCATCACAAAAACAAAAAAAGTTTTGTAAGTCGTGGCTTCCCCACTCTCTTACAAAACTTTTTTCATATCAATAAGCCCCAAACCATTGAAAAATCATAATGGTAACCAGTGTCCCCAATGTTCCCCCTAAAATAACTTGCAAGAACGAATGAATCTTCCCCTCAATTCTACTTTGAGCAACCAGAAATGCTAAAAAATAAGAAAGGGACACCGCCATCGCATTTTTAGTTAAAAAACTAATACAAGTTGCAAGGGCAAATGCAAGTGCCGAGTGAGCGCTAGGCATACCACCCCTAAAAAAATTCTCAGCTTTTGTGTAGGTTTTTATAATAATGGTAAGCATAATCACAATCACGATACAGACCAACGTAATGTAATACGGCGTTTCTCTAATTATTTTAAAACTTGCCGAAGATAACCCTGACTCCATAATTTTTTTATAAAAAAGCAAATATCCAACAATACAAGCGTTTACTGCTGTAATAAAAACTGCCCCTGCTGCTGTGTCTTTTGCCACCTTAGCTAATGGGTGTCTTTTTTCGCCGCAATACAAATCCACAACCGCTTCAATGGCAGTGTTAAAAAGTTCTGCCACAATAACAGCCGAAACGGTAATGCACAAAATTAAAAACTCCACCACATTTACTTTAATAACAATGGAAACAAGCAACACAATAATAGCCGCCGAAAAATGAATTTTAAAGTTCCGTTCATTTCGAAGGGCATGAATAACACCTTGTAAGGCATTATTATAGCTATCAAACAGACTTCTGTTTTTCATCTTGGAAGCCCCACTTTGATTAATATTTGTTCTTGTTTGTCAAACATTATTTTTTCTTCGTCCTCATTTTCATGGTCGTAACCAAACAAGTGCAACATACTGTGAGCTGTTAAAAACGCCAATTCTCTTTCAAAAGAATGGCCATAACTTTCTGCCTGTTCCTGTGTTCTGTTGATGCAAATTACAATATCCCCAAGAGCTGAATAATCATTTCTATTTTTTTCGTTAAAATCAATAAGGGGAAATGAAAGCACATCTGTCACCGTATTTTTGTTTCGATATTGGCTATTCAAACTTTGAATCTCAGCCTCATCCACAATGGATATGCTCACTTCTGAATCATGGGAAAAATTTTCGCTTATTGCAGACTGCTCCACTACTTTTTCTAGTAGCCCTATATTTTCTTCTGTTAAATCAAACCCTGTTCTATTGTCAATTAATACAATCATTTTATTTCTCCTAACTTATTTTCCTTTGGATAAGGAACTCTTTCGTGATACATTCCTTTAAATACCGTTAAAAAAGATTTTCTAATCGTAATAACATCTTTAATCGTAAGTAAACTATCATCTAAATATCCGTCATCCAATTTCTCTTTAATTAAAATTTTCACCAGTGACTCCACTTCGTCAAAAGATTTACTGCTAGGCACAATAGAACGCACTGCCGCTTCCACGGTATCAGCAAGCATTACAACAGCTGCTTCTTTTGATTTTGGATTTGGATTCATGTATTTAAAATCTTCTATTTCCACACTATTTGGTGGATACATACTAATGGCTTTGTGATAAAAGTACTTTATTACCGTGCTTCCGTGATGTTGGACGATCATATCTTTTACTATTTTGGGTAAATTATGTTCCTCCGCAATTTCAATTCCATTTGCCACATGGTTTATGATTACTTTTACGCTATCATATGGATCCATATAATCGTGAGGATTTTGCCCTCCCTGATTTTCTGCGTAATATTGGGGATATTTTAATTTTCCTATGTCGTGGTAGTAACCACCCACCCTTGCCATGGTGTGATTTGCACCAATGTTATAAGCAGCTGTTTCTGCTAAGTTGGCAACAATTAAACTATGGTGATACGTTCCTGGTGCTTCAATAATAAGTCTTCTTAAAATTTCATTATTGGGATTTGTAAGTTCAAGTAGCTTAATGGGCGTAACTGCGTCAAAAGCAACTTCCCAAAACGGAAGGCTCCCCACCGAAATAATAACTGACAGCAGTCCACTTGAAAAAGCATAAATTACATTATTCATAAAAACAAAATTACTTAAATTATTTTTTTCAAAGAAAAAAGTAAGCCCTACACTAATAATAGCGTTAATTAAGCTAATGATTATCCCCGCTGTAATAATCTTATTTCTATCGTAGGTGTATTTAGTAATAATGGCAGTAAAAACACCTGAAATAATAAAATAAATGAAAAACTCCAAATCACCTTTATAAATCAAAAGTGCAATCACCGTAATGACAACATTAAAAACAATTGCCAATTGAATATCCATTAAAATGGAAACTAGCATGGTGATAATTAAAATAGGAATAAAAATGTACGGAAGTTTCACCATCATTCTACTAAGAATAATACAGATGACAAAAAGTGTGAATAATAGCAGGGATTCTTTTTTTGTGTGTAGAATACTTCTTTTATAATAATAAATATAAAGCACAAGCGCAGTTAAAATAAGTAACGAAATAATTACTGCACCAATATTGGGAATCACATTTTCTTTATACCCTTTATTAATAAGTCCCAAAGAGTTAAGAATACTATAAACCTCATCGGTTATAATTTCACCTTCGTAAATGATGTTTTGACCTTTTAGAAGCATCACGGGCTTCACTTCCGCTACCTTTTGTTCTTTGGCCTTTTCTGTCGCTTCTTCATCCAACACCAAGTTTGGTTGTAAAACACTAGAGATAATGGTGTACCCTGTATTTTTAAGGTTCTCATCCCAATTTAATTTATCAAGTTCATCTTTTATAAATACAAGATTGTTGGAGATAGAATCTTGTTTGATTCCTTGTTCAAAAACCGTACTCACAATGGTCAAAACTTTTTCTTTAAATTCTTTAAACGATTTGTCTTTCAACTGAGATAAAACTTCATACTGGTTATTGGTAATATAAATAGAAGGTATTGGTACATTGGGAGTTTGTTGAGACTGGGACTGGGACTGGGTTTGATCTTGAGCTTGCGCTTGTTGCCCATCAATGAGCTTATTCTCAGGACTTTTATTTTTATAATTTGCATCCAAATAAACTTTTAGTTCGTCAAAAAAAGTCTCCACTTGCTCCATTACTTTGTTTTGAACTTCTGTATCATGTTTATATAGCGGTGATACGCTATTTTCGACTTCCGCTTTTATTTTATCCGTAGCAAATGTATTTTCAATGGCACGGCTTGCAGTAAAACGCTTAGGCGAAACATCTCCTACATTTATATTGTACCCTGTTTTAAAATACGCTCCTGTCATAATGGAAAACACCGTAATCACAACAGATGCAATAAACAATATAAAATTATGTTTAAAATTTTCTCTTCCTATCAATTTTTTTATCATTGGTAAAAGCCTCTTCTAATTTTTATTGTAAAGTGTTGGGTTTATCATCATTTGTTCCATCTTCTAAAATAACGTCATTTGTTATGGGTACTGCAATATTTTCGTCGATTCTTTCATTTGTAGTAACAATTGCATGCACCCTTACATTTTCATTTTCAACCACCGTTTCCATGCTTTTATCCTTTATTTCTATATTTTTATCAAATTCTCTTTTGATACGGTTGTCTAGTATGGTTTCTGCCAAAACATTCGCTTCCTCTGGGTTTCTTGTTTTAGGTTCTTTTGTAAATTCCTTATATTCTTCTGTTACAAAAGAAATAGGCAAAGCAAAGTTCCCACTAACACAAAGCTGATTTTTATTTATCATTTTATCATAATTTGCAAAAGAAATACTAGGCTTATACAAATTAATATTTTTGTCTAAAAAAATTAAACTATAATCTTTTTTTGTATTTCCCGTAAAAACCTTCTCATCATATGTCATCGGCACAGCATACTCTATTTCATTCCACACTTTTGCCATTACTTCTGCATCTGCATGGGTATACTGCTTTACTACACCTGTTTCATCTTCTTTAATAACAATTTGACCGCTTACCAAAACGTCACCCTTTTGTACTACGTCTTTTTGCTTTACAAGAGGGGTTCCGCTACTAGTAACAATACTGGTGATAATTCCATCATATTTTGCAATTACATCACAAGGGGTTTTTCGATCTATTAGTGGTGCTTTTGGAATGATTTCTTTAATTTCAAGTTTTGCCTTTGTCCCTTTTATTTCTATATTGACCCATGAGAAGTCCTTAAAGTTTTCTAATAAGGTTTCTTCTAACTCCTTATTATTTACTTTGAACTTTAAACTGCCCACATAAAACCCATCACCTTTACAAAACTGCAAAATCTGATCGGTTTGAACTCTTTCGTTTCCTTCCACTTCAATGAGCCAAATAAAAGAAGACAAAAAATAAAGAAAAAAAATAAAAAACAAAAAGCCAAAAACAAACATTTTTCTTTTTCGATAGCGGTGGGCAACAAAGGGATATCCCATTTTATTTACAATTTTTATTTTACACTTTGTTTTTTTAGCGCAACTTTTTAGCATCTTAAAACCTTTTACGCTTACTTTCATGGTAACAAAATTTTCAGTATAACTCATGTCCCAAATTAAAATTCCTTTATGTACGGCTAAATTAACAAATCTTTCTACAGAAAATCCCCATACTTTTATAATAACATATCCCCGCATGTAATTCCATAATCTTAGAAACATAACTTACCCCCACTATACCAAAAATTCAAATTTACTGAGTACTCCTGAAACAACAATATTCTCATCGGTAATTTGTTTTAAAAAAAGTTTCTTGCCTTCCACTTTTAAAACACCACAAGCTGTTCCAATTCTTACTCGCTCTTCTGAATATTCAATAACGCCTTTATAATTTTCAATTCGCATTTCATCATTTCCGATTAAAGAAATTAGTGGCAGGTTTAACACAACTTCTTTCGGAAGTTCAAATAGCGAAGTAACAGTTCGTTTTATCTTTTTTTCATCTTTATTTTTTTTCATAAATTCGTCCTTCCCAGCATTATTTTTCTAATACTGATTATTATCCTTAACAGCATTGGTTCTGAAAAATAGAAATTGAAGCTGAATCCATATTATAATATATATGCTAAATTGATAAATAATATGGCAGGGTGAAAAGAATGATCATCCAGACAATAAAAAAACAGCCTTACAGAAATTATAAAATTTT
>JAVBJQ010000011.1:0-9052 GCA_031546905.1 Eubacteriales bacterium
CTTTTAACAGAAAGAATTAACCATTTAACCATGCACTTAAAAATGCACAACAAAGACCATCACTCAAGACGTGGATTGCTTAAAATGGTTGGTCAAAGAAAAGGTTTGTTAAATTATATTAGACAAAAAGATATCGTGAGATACCGTGAGCTTATTAGCGAATTAGGCATAAGAAAGTAAACTTTTATTATGAGTGGAGTTATCCACTCATATTTTTATATTATAACGGTTCACTTTTCGAAAGAACGCTATTGAAAAGAAACCGATTAATCAATTGTTGAAAGGAGTAATTAAATGTACAAAACGTATTCCATGGATTTAGCTGGAAGAAAACTTACCGTTGAAATTGGACGAGTTGCCGAGTTAGCCAACGGTGCTGCTTTGGTTTATTATGGTGAAACTGTTTTAATTGTTACGGCTACTGCATCTGAAAAACCAAGACAAGGTATTGATTTTTTCCCACTCAGTATAGATTATGAAGAAAGATTATATTCAGTTGGCAAAATTCCCGGAGGTTTCATTAAAAGGGAAGGAAAACCAACCGAAAGAGCTGTTCTTACCTCTCGTTTAATTGACCGTCCTATCCGTCCATTATTCCCAAAAGATTATCGTAATGATGTTGCCATTGTTGCTACTGTTATGTCTGTTGACCAAGATTGTAGCCCTGAAATTGCTGCTATGATTGGTTCTTCTTTAGCACTTGCTATTTCTGATATTCCATTTTTAAAACCAGTAGGTGCTGTTTCTGTAGGGTATGTTGACAACGAATTTGTGATTAACCCTACATCGGAACAAAGAGAAAAAAGCCAACTTGCATTAACTGTTTCTTCTACAAGAGAAAAAGTAATGATGATTGAAGCAGGCGCTGATGAAATTTCAGAAGAACTAATGATAAAAGCAATTGAATTAGGTCATCAAGAAAATATTAAAATCGTAGAGTTCATTGAAAATATTGTAAAAGAAGTAGGAAAAGAAAAACATACGTATGAAGAACATAAAGTTCCAGCTGATATTTATGAAGCAGTAAAAAATATCATTACGGACAAACGTATGGAAGAAGCTGTTTTTACAGATTTCAAACAAATTAGAGATGAACAATTAAAAGTGTTAACAGCAGAAGTAATGTCCACTTTAATGGAAAGCTACACTGGTGATCGTGCAGATGAATATGCTAGCTTTATCGGAGAAGCAATTTATAAATTTGAAAAAGCCACTGTTCGTAGAATGATTTTAAAAGATCACAGACGTCCAGACGGTCGTAACCTTGATCAAATCAGAGCTTTGTCTGCTGAAATTGATATACTTCCTAGAACACACGGTTCAGCAATTTTTAAACGTGGACAAACCCAAGTACTTACAGTAACAACGTTAGGTGCTATGGGCGATGCTCAAAGAATTGATGGACTTGATGAATTAGAAGATTCAAAAAGATATATGCACCATTATAATTTCCCAAGTTATTCTGTTGGGGAAACAAAACCTTCAAGAGGTCCTGGTCGTCGTGAAATTGGTCATGGTGCCCTTGCAGAAAGAGCATTGCTTCCGGTTATTCCACATGAAAGTGAATTTCCTTATGCCATCAGACTTGTTTCAGAAGTTGTTAGTTCTAACGGCTCTACTTCACAAGCCAGCGTTTGTGCAAGTACATTATCTTTAATGGCGGCTGGTGTTCCGATTAAGAGACCAGTTGCGGGAATTTCTGTTGGACTTGTTACAAGCGAAGAAAATGATGAGTTTGTATTACTTACAGATATTCAAGGCCTTGAAGATTTCTTTGGAGACATGGACTTTAAAGTTGCAGGAACTCATAAAGGAATTACTGCAATTCAAATGGATATTAAAATTGATGGTTTAACACCAGAAATTATTGAGCAATCTATTTATCAAACAAAAACTTCAAGACTTTATATTTTAGATGAAATTATGTTAAAAGCAATTGAAACTCCTCGGGAAGAAGTTTCTAAATATGCGCCTAAAATGCAGTTTATGGCAATTGATGTGGAAAAAATTAGCGAAGTTATTGGCGCAAGAGGAAAAACAATTAAAAGAATTACCGAAGAAACTGGTGCAAATATTTCAATTGAAGATAATGGAAATATTTATGTTTCAGGAGTGGACATGGATTCTATCAAACGTGCAGTGGACATGATTGAAGCCATCGTAAAAGAACTAGAGCCAGGAAGAATTTATAGCGGTAAAGTGACAAGAATTATGAACTTTGGTGCTTTTGTTGAAATTGCGCCAGAAAAAGAAGGTCTTGTTCATATTTCAAAATTATCACACGACAGAGTAAATAAGGTAGAAGACGTTGTAAATATTGGAGATGTTATTTTAGTAAAAGTAACAGAAATTGACCAACAAGGCAGAATCAATCTTTCTAGAAAAGATGCTTTGCCAAAACCTGAAAAGGCAAGTGAATAAATAAATTTTTTAAAAATGAGGGGGCTTATTGATTTATTCAGTAAGCGCCTTTTATACTGATTAGGGCAGTTTGATAAAATGTAGCGGTAAGGTAATAATGTAGCTTTTAAACAAGGAGTTTGATTTATGGTAGATATAATAAAATTGTCAAATGGTTTGAGAATTGCAATCGAACCAATTCCTTTTGTTCGTTCGGTTTCTTTCGGGATTTTAGTTGGAAATGGTGCAAGACACGAAAATATTTCCTGCAATGGGATTTCACATTTCATTGAACATATGCTTTTTAAGGGAACGGAAAACCGAACTGCAAAAGAGATTGCAGATCAAGTGGATTGTATCGGAGGGCAAATCAATGCGTATACAAGTAAAGAATATACTTGTTATTATACAAAAACACTAGATACACATTTCGATACTGCCCTAGATATTCTTTCAGATATGTTTTTTCATTCTAAGTTTGATGATGCAGAAATTCAAAAAGAAAGAAATGTAATCGTAGAAGAAATCAATATGTATGAAGATACGCCAGAAGAATTGGTGCATGATTTGTTGCAACTTAGTTCATGGAAAAATAATTCCTTAGGGCTTCCCATTTTAGGGACGGAAGAAATTATTTCGAAGTTTAATCATGAAACATTTAAACAATATTATAAGAAAAACTATCGACCTGATAATACCGTGATTGCAGTTGCTGGTAACGTTAATGAAAAAGATACCATTAAAAAAATTGAAAAATACTTTGGAAGTTGGACTTATAATGAAAAAGTGACAGAAAGTAAGGACATTGCTTCTTACACGCCTTCATTTATTAAAAGAGAAAAAGATATTGAACAAGTACATCTATGTTTATCTTTTCCGGGAGTGCCGTTAGGTTCAAAAGATACCTATGTTATTGCAGCACTGAACACGATTTTTGGTGGTGGGATGAGTTCGAGACTTTTCCAAAGAATAAGAGAAGATAACGGACTGGCTTATTCTGTTTATTCATATGCGTCAAGTTATAAAGATACAGGAATTTTTGCGATTTATGCAGGTATGAGTGAAAACCAAACACAGCAAGTAATTGAACTTATTTTAGATGAAATTAAGCAATTATTTAAAAATAAAATCACAAGTGAGCAACTTTATAAAACAAAGGAACAATTAAAAAGCAATTATATTTTAGGACTTGAAAGTACAAGTAACAGAATGAGCAGCATTGGTCGGGGGCTTCTTTTGTTAAACAGAATACAAACACCAGATGAGTTAATTCAAAAAATTGATGATATAACATTGGATAAATTAGCAGAAATGACAGAAGTGATTTTTGATCTGTCAAAAGTTGGCGTTTGCGCAGTAGGGAAAGTGAAAAATTTCGATTTTGAAAGGTTGTTGGGAATAAATGAGTAATTTATTTTTTATATCCCAAACAGATGATGCAAAAGATTTGCCCATTCCTGGTTATATGACCAAATCATCTGCGGGAATGGATTTATATGCCAATGTATTGGAAAGTGTTTTAATCAAGGCTGGAGAAATAAAATGTATTCCTACAGGAATTAAAATTGCAATTCCGCATGGGTTTGAAGCGCAGGTTAGACCAAGAAGTGGTTTGGCGGCTAATCACGGAATCGGAATGGTAAATTCTATTGGTACTATTGATGCTGATTATCGTGGTGAAATTAAGGTAATCTTAATTAATTTTAGTAATGTTGATTTTTTAATAACAAGAGGAATGCGAATCGCCCAAATGGTAATAAATAAAATAGAAATGATACAATGGAATGTGACAGAGACATTGGAAGAAACAGAACGAGGGAACCAAGGTTTTGGACACACAGGTTTGTGACAAATTGGGTTTTATTTTATAATTTGCTAAAAATTTTATAAAAAATGTAGCTTTAAAATTTATTTTTTAGGGTAATATAATGTTGATAAACACAAAAATAATTGTGGAATATCAAACGATATTTATACAATTCCAATTTAATGTACCAATTATTATTTTGATAGTATAGCAGTTTAACTTTTCATGAGGAAAAATTTTTCACCCATGAGTTAGGGAGAAATCGAAATGATAATTGCGGTTTAAAATGGAATGGGTATAAAATAAATTTTAGGAGGATTTTTTATGAGATCAAAACCATTGGACTGGACAGCACTAACACTTGTTATTATTGGTGCTGTGAACTGGGGACTTATCGGTTTCTTTAAATTTGACCTTGTTGCAACTTTATTTGGTGGAATGGATAGCTGGTTAAGTCGTATTATATATGCAATTGTTGGTGTTGCAGGTTTATATAGCTTAAGCTTATTTGGAAAACTAGATAACGATGTAGTAAGTGACAAACGAATTGACTAAATAGACAGGAGATTTCTTTCCTAACCCTGTTGATTGATACAAAAAGGTAATATTGTTGGAACCTTTGGTTGGGAAAGAAATCACGGTACACATTATTTAGGATCTTGCCGAAATTGTATTTATAATTTTTATCATATAGAAATAATTTCGGCAATTTCTGAATAATTTTAAAAGAATAGGAGCTATATAATGAAACTTTATTTTTCAGAAGAAGATAAAAAAGAACAATTAAACAAAGTTGAAACAGAAGATATAATAATGATTGGGGAATATATTGAAATTCTAGAAGATAAATATATTCTAAGTGGAGCAGCAGAAGTAGAAGGTGAAAAGTATAACGAGTTTACAATTGAATTTCAAACTGTTGATAAACCAAGTGAAAACACCATAAAAGAAATTATGAGCATGGAGTGGGATTGGTACGATTACATAGTGTATTAGAACATAAAAAATTGCCGGTGTAGCGCTACACCGGCAATTTTTTATGTTAATTCATCAAATATTTTTTTAACTTCATCTGCTTTTTCACTTACAATCATGATGCAGTAATTTCCTCGAGATTTAACAATGTGGTTTTCTACTTTTTCAAATTCTTTTTTATCATTTGATCCCCATGTATTTGATAAAGAAATGACTTGGGATGTCATGGCACGTTCGATATTTTGAAGTGCAGATTCGTCTTTTGCTTTTATCACAATAATTCTATCGGCATCCTTTGGATCTTCCGAGTAAAGAACTTTCCCTTCATCTACATCGTCTAGCGAAATACCATAATTTTCAGCGGTTTTTAGTTCTTTCATATCTTCTTCTTTTGGTTCTTTCATTGCGGCTTCTTTTTTGATGCGATCCATTAAATCGGAAACCGCAACATTTGTACTTTCTTTTTTTGCACAGCTTGAAAAAATTAATACTACTATAAGTAGATTGCATATCAATAAAATTTTCTTCATAAAATAATACCTCCTGTAATGAATACAGTTAGTTTGTTCGAAATGATAGAATATATGTAGTTCATTTCTTTCCAAAAATTAATTTTAAAATCTTTAAAAAGTATTGGTTTGTCTACACGCACCAAGAAACTATCATAAGAATATAGTGTCATTATATTTGATAAATCATTTTTTCAAAAGGAGGTAAAATAGTTGATGAAAAGAAGTTTTTTAGCTATTCTCGTCATTTTTTCTCTGGCCATCTCTTTAACTGCCTGCAACTCCAAAAAAGAACTTACTACTATTCGATTAAATGAAGTTGTCCATTCCATTTTTTATGCCCCTCAATATGTAGCAATTGAAAAAGGTTTTTTTACCGAACAAGGATTACAAATTGATCTTTCTGTTGGGCAAGGTGCAGATAAATCAATGACAGCTTTAATATCCAACTCTGCTGATATTGCTTTATTAGGAACAGAAGCAGGCATCTATGTTTATAATGAAGGAAAAGAAAACTACGCCAAAAGTTTTGCTCAATTAACCCAAAGAGCGGGGAACTTTCTTGTTTCAAGAACCGATGAAAAAAATTTTAGATGGTCTGATTTAAAAGGAAAAAGTATTATTGGCGGCAGAGCAGGTGGAATGCCTCAAATGATTTTGGAATACATTTTAAAACAAAATAATTTAGATATAACAAAAGACGTAGAAATTGTAAACAATATCCAGTTTACTTCAACATCAGGTGCTTTTGTTGCTGGAACAGGTGATTATACAGTTGAATTTGACCCTAGCGCTTATGCAATTGAAAAAGCTGGAAAAGGTCATGTAGTTGCTTCATTAGGTACTGATAGCGGTGTAGTTCCTTATACTGTTTATATGTCAACCAAAGATTATATTTCAAAAAATCCTGAAAACATTCAAAAATTTACAAATGCCATTTGTAAAGCTCAAATTTGGGTAAATACCCACAGCTCAAAAGAAATTGCCGAAGTAATCGCCCCTCATTTCCAAGAAACAGATTTAGATTCTCTTGCATTTATGATAGATAGATATAAAAACCAAGGAACTTGGAAAACAGACCCAACATTTGACGAAAACAGTTTCACTTTAATCCAAGATATTATGGAAAAAGGTGGTCAACTTACCAAAAGAGTTTCCTTTACTGATTTAGTAGATAATAGTTTTGCTGAAAAAGCGAAAAAAACAATTAAATAAAACTCTGGGAAGCGCTGCCCATTTATATATCGCCTCTATAGAATTTTAAAAATTAAAATTCTATAGGGGTTTTGTTATTGTGGTTTAACGATACCTTTATTTCTCATTTTCTCTGTTCGCTTAATATTATCTTTAGCGGTCATAATATTCATAATGCACTTATATTACAAAAATACGGAGCCACTCAATCCAGATGGATTGTTTGACTCCGCTATTTTTATTATTTTGTATTGCTTATCTCTTGAGCAAGTTATATAGCAATTGTGCCATGTCAGCACGAGTGCTTGTGGCCATCGGACTGAGGTGATTGTTTCCTGTTCCAGCTGTGATACCGGACTCAACTAAGAAAGTCATGGCAGGAAGTGCCCAAGTGGCTGTACTGCTAGCATCACTGTAGTTGTCAGTTGACAAGCCGGCTTTCTTCTCTGGAAGTTCATTGATGGCCTTGAGGCAGTTGTAGAGTAATCCGAGCATTTCTTGACGGCTCAGTACCTTCTCTGGCTCATACTTATTATTGCCTGTTCCAACTGTGATACCTAGACGCTTAGCCATTGAGAGGTAATTAGTGTAGTATGTGTTACCAGCATCAGAGAAGTTGTTCTCTGATGTTGCATCTGGACTGATGTTATAGGCCCTCATTAGCATTACGAGAAACTGTCCGCGAGTGATTGTACTGTTCGGACCAAATTCTCCGTTACTTGTTCCAGTTGTGATCTTACGTGCACCAATGTAACGTACTGCTTTGTAGTACCATGCGTTATTTGGGACGTCATTGAAGTCTACTGGATTGAAAACTATCGCATATGTTGAAAAGTGAGTAACAACAAATTCAATGGAGTTTATTGAATGATTGTAGTTTCCTCTCATTACTTCTCCGCTACCATCGAGGTAGTACGCCACGATGGAATCCGTGTCAGACTGCTCTTTTACTGTCATGGTATACGGAATTGAAATAGAAACTTTACCTCCATTAAATGTTGAGACTTTATTGCCATCGGTTGTGACTGCGAAGTCAAACACAGGATGGTCACCTACTAATTCTTTGTTTTCTGTTGATAGGCTTGAATGGTCAACAATTCCCGCTGTAATAATAGTAGTTCCATTTTTTCCCGTACTAGGTAGGGCATCTAAAGCTTTTTCATCAAATTTGAGATCTGCAAATGCAGTTTTAACAATTACATTAGCATGTGTGGAATCCGAAATCTCTTCCAGCACTGCACTTGGGAATGAAACTGATACGTTCGTTGCACTTTTTGGGGCATCAGCTACAATTGTAATATCAGGGTTCTTTCCAGCCGCTTGTGCTTGCTGTGCATTGTTGACAAGGGTGGTTGCTATATCTGATGTTATTGTAAGCTTTGAATTGCCAGAAGCATCAAGATCCTTAGTATTCACATTAATAGTTGTTGAGATAGGCGTTACTGTATCTTTAGATACTACAGTTTGAGTATCTTTACTACTTCCGTTACTATCTCCTTTACTACTTCCTGAGCTTGAACCAGAATTACCTGAAACTATTGCCCACTGTGCATACAGCGTCACATTTGATGTGACTGTTGAGGATGAAGTGAACAGTATACCATCACTAACCGAGGTATACCATCCAAGGAAGTTATATCCTGGCTTTTCTGATGTTGATAGTGTTATGGTTGAACCAGCTAAGATACCTGTGATTGAGGTAACCGCTGATCCGCCTTGTGAATCAAATGTGACTGTGTATTTAGATGCTTCCCATTTAGCGAATACTGTAATATTGGCTGTAACTGGGGTTGTTCCTGTGAACGGAGTGCCACCACCGTTGATTGTGGTGTACCAGCCACCAAATGTGTAGCCATTTCTTGTAGGAGCTGTTGGCAATACTATTACCGAACCGCTTGTTATAGACGATATAGGAGCCACTACGCTTCCGCCGTCAGAGTTAAACGTTACCATATAAGTACTTACTGCTGTCCATTTGGCGAACACTGTAATATTAGCTGTAACTGGGGTTGTTCCTGTGAACGGGGTGCCACCACCGTTGATTGCGGTGTACCAACCATCAAATGTGTACCCATCTCTTGTAGGAACTGTTGGCAACACTATTGTGGAACCACTTGTTATAGACGATATAGAAGCCACTGAGGTTCCGCCATCAGAGTTAAACGTT
>JAVBJQ010000059.1:0-24640 GCA_031546905.1 Eubacteriales bacterium
TTCTACATTTTTAAGTCCGCCTAATGGAAGCGAACCTTTTTTTAAAATAATACTGCTGGCTTCTGTGGTTTCTTTCTGCCAATTCTCAATTTCATATAAATCAGTGCTGGGTTTTAACATCTTACATTTTTCTTTTCCCATTTGAGAAATTGCTTTCTCTGAAAGGATATCGATTATTTTATTAAATTCAAGTGTTTTTAAAACTTTTTCGTTCATTTTATTTTACCTTCCTAATAGTATATTTATAATTTTTTTTATTTTTTTCTTCATCAACTTTTGATTTTTCAAACAACCATCTCCAACATTTTCAAACAAATCCAACAAAACATCCGTTTACATTTTGCGCTGTTTATTTTATACTATCCATCTACCAGTAGCGTTTAAAAAATTTTAAAGTAATTTGCCAATAATTTTTAATTGCTTTTTTGCTCATTTCATTATATCATGTTTATTATAGTTCTACACCAACTTTAAAATTATTCGAGGAGGTAACATGATTATGATAAGTGTAAATTCGGTTTATAATGATATACTAGGTCGTATTCAGTCTACTCTCCCAGTTTCGATTAGCTCTCCTGTAACAACTACATCTTCCCCTAACCCTAATACTCCGGTAGCTTCATTTGAAGATGTTTTAAATAATGTACAAACTGAAAATGTGAATAACAATTCTTCTGTAAATAAAAGCATTGGTTCTGGCGAAATTGATTCAAGAATCAGTAGCGCTATTGCTTCTGCTTCTAATAAATATGGTGTTGATTCAAACTTAATTAAAGCGGTTATTAAACAAGAAAGTAACTTTAATCCTTCGGCTAAATCTCCTGTAGGGGCTATGGGTCTTATGCAGCTTATGCCAGGAACTGCTAAATCATTAGGAGTTTCAAACGCATACAGCATTGAAGATAACATTGACGGCGGAACAAAATATTTAAGCCAATTGCTTAATAAATTTAACGGAAATGTAAGTTATGCTGTCGCTGGTTATAATGCTGGTCCTGGAAGTGTTACTAAATATAACGGGATTCCACCTTATAAAGAAACGCAAAACTATGTTCCAAAAGTTTTAAATTATAAAAATCAATATGCTTCATTATAAAAAAATATGCTATCGCAAATGCGATAGCATATTTTTTTATAATTCTACTGATTCGATAAACAAAGTTCTTTCTGTTAACAAGTTAAACTCAACGCATTCTTCTCTCTTCTTCATACAAAGTCTAACTTTAGGACGAGTAGGAACTTTAAAGTTTTGATTTACAACAACCGCTTTATAGCCATTATTTAAATTAACAGTTGCACCTGTCGGATAAATGGCAACGCTATTCACAAATATTTTTAAGAACTCAGGATCCAGTTGCTTATTTGCCATTGCTTGTAAATATTCCACCGCTTGATGAGGAAACATCTTTTTACAGCCATAACCATTCACAAGCTTATCATAATTATCTGCAACTGCAATAATTTTAGCGTATTCCGAAATTGCTTCCCCTTGAAGTTTTTTCGGTCCACCTGTTCCATCCATATTTTCATGGTGCATTAAAACGCCTATATAACTACGAGCACTTACCCCTCTTGATAATTTAAGATATTCGTAAGCTTTTTGTGTATGGGCAAAATCATCATCATTGTTCATATTATCAACCATAATATCGTGCAACAGGGCTCCAATAACACAATCCTGCATTTTTTCAGCATTAAATCCATATTCAGCTGCCATGGCTGCCGCGATGGTTGCAACATTTACAGCATGATTACATCTTTCATCTTCAATGGCAAATGTATCAAAAAGACTGATTGGAGATCCTAATGTTTGTCTAACTGCATCTGATATTTTAGCTCCCGCAGTTTTAACTGCATCTTCTTTAAAAGCAACGCCCTTTTTAATAGAAGCATAAACAGTTGCAACGGTATTCAGTGCAAGTGCTTTTGTATCTGCATCAATGGTTGGCGTAACAATAATATCATCAAAGTTACTGTCTTCCACATAAACAGAGTGAATTCCAAAATCACCTAATCTTTTTAGATAATTTTCTGTAATTAAAGCCTTGGCAGGTAGTAAAATTCTTCCGTCCTGCATTCTGATGGCTGTGCTTAAAGTTTCACCCACTTTAAGTGTCCTAATTGGTATTAACTTCATATAAGTAACCCCCACAACAAAGTACATAATAAATATTGATACTGTTTTATTGATCGAAACCTTTTACATCCGCAATCCTTTGTTAAACAGCGTAATATCAAAACTAACGATAATAAAATTATACAATTTTATAATTATAAATTCAATAATAAGATGAGGTATAAATTTTTACAAATTTTCATTCTAATTAAACAATAATATATACCTATTTAACAGATAAATTAGTTGAAACTGCCCAATTTGAAAAACAATTTAAAGGATTCATAAAACTGCCCAACTTTATAAAATAATATTGTTGACTTTTATTGAGTCTGCAAACCCTTCCCAATGAATTTTCAAACACCAACTAATGTATATTAATTAACTTTTGAAAGGATTCTTCTGTTATAATTGGGATATTTAATTCTTTGGCCTTTTTATTTTTGGAAGAAGATGATTCTACGTCATTATTAATTAAATAAGATGTGCTTTTCGAAACTGCACTAGTCACTTTTCCACCTAAAGACTCTATTTTATTTTGAAGTTCTTTTCTATTGCTATAAATATGAACATCCCCTGTAATGACAAATGTTTTTCCACTCAAAACTAAATCGTCAAGGGACACTTCCTCCGCCTTTTTTATATATAAATAACCCAATGCCTTATCCATTACTGTAATATTACTTTCGTCGGCAAAATAATTTAAAATCGAATTGGCAATAATTTCTCCGAAGCCTTCTATTTGTAGCAAGTGTTCTTGTGAGCAATTTTTTATTGCTTCTATATTATTTTTAAAATAGCTGCATAATAATTTTGAATTGCTTAACCCCACCTGATTAATTCCTAGGGCATATATAAAATGATACAGTTCCGTATCCTTGGATTTTTCAATTGAGCTGACTAAGTTTGTATATGATTTTACACCAAAGCCTTCCATATTTTTAATTTGCTCTTCAAAATTTCCTACTGCATATAAATCAGCATAATTTTCAATAAAGTGATTGGCTACAAATTTTTCTATGGTTGACTCTGAGATTCCTTCTATATTCATAGCATCTCGAGAAGTATAATGGCTAATTGCTTTTACCATTTGGGCAACACAATGTGTATTGGTACAATAAAGTGCCTTTCCTTCTCTTGCTTGTCTTATTTCTGTTTCCGAACCACAAACTGGACATTGTGTGGGTATTTCAACTGTTCCGCTTTTGGATAAATTTTCTGCAATTTGAGGAATAATCATATTGGCTTTATACACTTTAATTGTATCTCCAACGCCTAATTGAAGGGCTTCCAAAACACTCACATTGTGGACACTGGCCTTATTCACCGTGGTTCCTTCTAGCTCTACGGGCTCAAAAATAGCAATGGGATTAATGAGACCTGTTCTTGACGTATTCCACTCTATTTCTTTTAAAACGGTTTCAGCTGATTCATCTGCCCATTTAAAAGCGATAGAATCTTTTGGGAACTTACTGGTATTGCCTAATGATTCTCCATAAGCAATATCTTCATACGTTAAAACAAGTCCGTCAGAGGCATAATCATTTTTTGTTATGTTTTGTTCAAATTTTTTCACTGTTTCAGAAACCGTATCAGCGGTAACTGGTTCATAATAAACTACGTCAAATCCCAAAGCTGAAATAAATGCTAACTGCGCTACTTTTGAATTTTGGAAATCTTGGCCTTCTGCCCTAACAAGGGTAAAGGCAAAAAAATCTACATTTCTGCCTGCCGCTATTTCGCTATTTAACTGACGAACAGTTCCACTGCACAAGTTTCTGGGATTTTTATATTTTTTATCATCTTCCAGCACTTCATTGATTTTGTTAAATTCAGTATAGGAGATGACAGCTTCCCCTCTGATGATAAGTTCCCCTTGAAATTTAATTTTCATGGGGACATTTTTAAAAAACTTGGTGTTATGGGTTACGTCCTCACCAATCTCTCCATTTCCTCTGGTTACTGCCTGATGTAGTTCTCCATTGACATAGTTCAATACAATAGTTAGCCCGTCCAGCTTCCATGACAAAATGGCTGTATTATTGCCCACAAAACTTTTTAATTTCTCAATTTCTTTTGTCTTATCTAGGGAGAGCATTCTGGACTCGTGTTTTACTTTCACCAAATGATCCACTACCGAGTAGCCAACTTTTTGTGTGGGAGAATTGGCATAAATAACACCTGTTTCTGTTTCTAATGCCACCAGTTCATCATATAATGTATCAAATTCAAAATCGCTCATTACCGTTATATTTCCAGCATAATATGCTTCGGAAGCTTTATTTAATTTTTCTATCAGTTCTTTTATTCGATCCATAACAACATTCCTTTACTTAAAACATAAATGATATACTGATGAAGGATAATTTTAAGAAAACGCTTTCGTTTACGCTTTTTGCAATTTAGAAAGGGACGCCATAAATTTCTTTTGCCCCAAACCTTCAAATTCAACGGTTATTTCATAATCAGCACCACCATCTTTAATTTGAAGCACTTTCCCCTTGCCGTATTTAGGTTGCACCACCATATCACCTTCTGCAAAATCAAGGGTGACATTTACTGGTTTTAACAATCTTTCTGTTTTAAGAGAACCTGTATTTCGCATGGAGGTCGTTGCCACAAATGCCTTCTTTTTCTCTGGAATAGCCGTAATTGGGGAACTATTCCTTCTTGAATTTATATTTTCCACAAGCTCTTCTGGAATTTCTTTTAAAAATCTCGATGGACTATTATATTGAGAAATCCCCCTCATCATTCGTGAAATAGCATGAGAGATATAAAGTTTTTCCTTTGCCCTTGTTATTCCAACATAACAAAGTCTTCTTTCTTCTTCTAACCCACTAATATCAGGTGCTGTTATACTTCTATAACTTGGGAAAATTCCTTCCTCTGCGCCACACATAAATACATAAGGAAACTCTAATCCTTTTGCACTATGCAATGTCATTAAAACAACCGTTTCGTCACCTTCAGCATAATTGTCAATATCGGCAACTAAGGCAACATCTTCCAAAAATCCTGAGAGGGAAGGATTTTCCGCTTCCTTTTCATACCCAGCTGCTTTTGAAACCAGTTCTTTTAAATTTTCGATTCGTCCTTGTGCCTCTTCTGTTCCTTCTAATTCCAATTCTCTTAAGTAACCTGTTTCAGATAACACCGCTTCCATTATTTCCACAACACCAATTTTATATGCTTTTTCTCTCATCAAATGTATAAAATCCGTAAACTCTGTTAGTTTTTTGGAGCGGTTTTTTAGCTCACTTATTTCTTCTACTCTTGCCAAAGCGTCAAAAAAAGAAATTCTTTCCGTTGCTGAAAAGGCTGTTATTTTTTCAATGGTTGTGTCACCGATTCCCCTTTTTGGTACGTTGATAATTCTTTTGATGGAAATATCGTCGGCAGCATTATTAATTGCTTTTAAGTAGGAAAGTGCATCTTTTATTTCTCTTCTTTCGTAGAAACGAACTCCTCCAAATAGTCTGTAGGGAATAGATCTCCGAACGAGATGGTCTTCTAATACACGAGACTGGGCATTTGTTCTATAAAGAATTGCGAAAGATTTATAAGAAATTCCTTTTTTGGCCATTGTTTCAATCGTATCCGCAACAAAAAAAGCTTCTTCATATTCATTTTCGGTTTTGCAAATTGAAATTTTGTTTCCTGAAATATTTTCCGTCCACAGTTTTTTATTTTTTCTAGTATAATTATTTCGTATAACAGAATTGGCAGCATCTAATATACTTTGGGTAGAACGATAATTTTGTTCCAACTTAATGGCAACTGCGTTTTTAAAATCTTTTTCAAACTCCAAAATATTTCGAACGTTTGCCCCACGCCACCCATAAATACTTTGATCATCATCACCAACTACGCAAAGATTTCCATATTTTAATGATAAACGTCTAATAAGTTCATATTGAGATTTGTTCGTGTCCTGATACTCGTCCACCATAATATATCTAAATTTATCTTGATATTTTTCTAGTACATCTGGTCTTGTTGAAAAAAGCTGAACGGTTTTAAATATTAAATCATCAAAATCAAGAGAGTTACTTCTTTTTAAGCGTGTTTGATAAAGGGTATATATTTTGGATACTTGGCTTTTAAAAAAGTCATATTGATATAATTTTTCGTATTCTTCTGCTGAAATTAGTTCATCCTTCTGACTTCCAATTTCAGCAATAGCTGACTTATAAGGAATTTGCTTTTCACTTATATTTAATTCTTTATAACACTCTTTTATTAATTTTTCTTGGTCGTCCCCATCATAAATGGTAAAATTACTGGCATACCCTATTTTTTCTATATTTTGTCTTAAAATTCTCACACAGCTGGAATGAAACGTACTAACCCAAATATCTTTTGCATTTTTTTCAACCAGTGCATCTACTCTTTCTCTCATTTCCTTGGCCGCTTTATTGGTAAACGTAATTGCCATAATATGAAAAGGCGCTACCCCTTGTTCAATTAAATAGGCGATTCGATGCGTTAAAACCCTTGTTTTTCCTGAGCCTGCACCAGCTAGTATCAAAAGCGGTCCGTCCTTGTGAAGAACAGCTTCTCTTTGCATGGGGTTCAGTTTTGCGATTGCTTCCATGTCCATGATTATTTTTCCTCCTAAAGAAATTTCATTTTTTAACTTCATAAAAAAACAGTAGATACTTAAGTATGTCCAAAAAAATGCAGACAAACTATTAAACTCTACTGTCATACTATTATTCTAATCTTTCAAACACAAGTTTATAACCGTCCGCACCATAATTAAGCGCTCTATTTACCCTACTAATGGTTGCAGTTGAAGCACCTGTTACTTCGGCTATTTCAACATATGTTTTGCCTTCTCGAAGCATTTTTGCAACTTCCATCCTTTGGGATAGTGCATGTAGCTCGCTAACCGTACAAATATCATCAAAAAAGGCATAACACTCCTCGATATTTTTAAGTTGAAGAACAGCTTCAAAAAGCCTGTCTGTTAATTCATTTTTGCATTTTTTGTTCATAGTTCACCTTCCTCACTTAGCAAAGTATATCATTTCAACGTACTAAAGTAAATAACTTTCTTCCCATGCCATAGCTGTTACGAATATGAATAAGTATATCGGTGTGAAAACAATGCCCCTATTTATTTTTACCCATGGCAGCTTTGAACAATCCAACAGAAGTGTTTAAAATAAGTTCCTCTGGCACATTGGCTTTTTCAATTAATGGAAGAATATTGCTCATATCACCTAATGCTGTGTAAAAATGTGCGTCACTTCCCATGATAATCGGGTGATTTAGTTCCACACATTTTTTTATAAGGGCCAAAACGGTTTCTTCACCACCTGCTCTGATACTTTCAGGGTTAAATGAAGAATTATTCACTTCAATAAATGTGTTGGTTTCTTTGGCCGCTTTTACAATTTTATCAACATCAATGGGATAACGCGGATCCCCTAAATGTCCAATCACATTTACATATTCATTTTTCATTACGTTTAAAACCGCTTCTGTATTTTCTTCCAATGATTTTGGTTTAAAGCAAGGATAGTGAAAACTAGCGATTACGATATCCATTTTAGAAAGCATTTTTTGACTTAAATCAACTTCTCCCGAAATATCCAAAATATTTAATTCCACACCCATTAAAATTTCTACACCTGAAACTACTTTTGGAATGGCTTTAAAATTTGTAAAATAAAGTTCTACAGGGGCCCCTGGAAGTTTGGGTGCATGTTCTGTTATGGCAATTAGTTGAAGATTTTTTACTTTTGCTTCTTCAATATATTCTTTTAAAGTGGAGTAGGCATGTCCGCTTGCTATGGTGTGGCAATGTGTATCTAATTCAATTCTCATATATTCAAATCCTTCGTCATTAAATTAAAACTATTATACAATATGTGCGTCATATTGTCATTATAACAGTCGAACATTTTCTCCATCCGTTGTTAAACTGCCATCATAGTGCTTGTTTTATTTTTGAGTAACTAAATAAATATTCCAAGCATATGTCAATAGAAGGACACTAGCATTATATTACGATAAACGCAGAATTTACCTGTATACATATGTCGAATCCTGTTGTATACTATGGTTAATTACAATTAATTTATGTGACACCAATTTTTTTTAAAAAAATTTACATGATTCCACATACTCATTACATATATGAATTTTTAATTCATATATTACAGCGTTTTAATTTTTTGCTACACATGAATTAAACAGCTGCAAAGTTATACGAATTATACTGATTAAGGTAATGATCCAGTTTCCTTGACACAACGTTGATTATTATCTTTAACAGCTATAGTCCTTTATGAAAAATTTGGGTTATATCAGTACAATTTTTTAAATCTTTGACATCTCTTGAAAAGGCGGGGAACTCAAGTGAGAGTTTATAAGACGGTTGCTATTAAGAAACAAGAATTAGATGAGGTAATTTGTAATCTTTGCGGAGACCATATAAAAAAAGATGCTTTCGGTAATTTTGAAGACTATCTTGAAATTAATAAAACATGGGGGTATGCGTCAAACCGTGATGGAGAAACTCATCGTATTGATATATGCCAAAAATGTTTTGAAAAACTTATTCAGCAATTTAAATTACCTGTCTCCTAATTGGGATTCATAAAAATTAAGTGTGTTTCCATATTGCACTTAATTTTTATGAATTTTTTTACACTAAAAAACTACGACTATTCGCAACGTAATTTTGCCTATAGCCGTAGTTTTTTAATTTCTAATTTCGTTAAACTCACACTTTTTTTATAAGAAGCTTTTAATTTTTTCAATCACTTCTTCATATTCTTCCTTACTTAAATATGTTTTTTGGGGATTCATTTCAAAAGTTGAACCCCAACTTTCTCCCCCTTCATATTTAGGTACAACGTGCATATGTAAGTGCTGCATTTTATCCCCATAAGCTCCATAATTAATTTTATCTGGAGAAAACGCACGGTTAATAGCGGAAGCTACCTTCGCAATATCGTCCATAAAAGCATGACGGTCTTCTGCTGACAAGTCAAACAAATTACCTGTATGATTTTTAAACACAACGTTACATCTGCCTTTATGTGTTTGTTCTTTAAATAAATAAATTGTTGAAACAGATAAGTCACCTATTTCAATCATTAAATTTTCAAGTGTTTCATTTTTTGTACAATAAAAACAATTCGCATCCATTGTAAACCCTCCTATTTTATATTCATTGGACTAAATCCAACGAGCATCATTTTATATTTGATTATTATAACAGCAATTAATATTGATAGTCAATCAAGATACGTAGCTTGTCTTCAAGTTGATTGGCTGTATTTCATAAAAAAAGTTTACACAAAAAATATATTCGTGTAAACCTGTTCATTATCTCTATTATAGCAGTTCCATGACAAAAAAATCTTCAAATATATTTTGCTGTAATAGACTCCTTACAGTTTTTTAAATTTTCGGGAATACCCTCATAAATAATTTGTCCACCGTGGACTCCGCCGTCCACTCCCACATCAATGATCCAATCCGCATTACGTATGACATCAAGGTTATGTTCAATGACAATGACGGTGTTCCCTTTTTCCACAAGCCTATCAATAATTTTTAAGATGCTTGTGATATCCGACATATGCAATCCCGTTGTAGGCTCGTCCATGATATAAATGTTTCCTTTTTTGTTTAACTCTTTGGCAAGTTTTAGCCGCTGACATTCTCCTCCTGAGAGGGTGTCAAGTGGCTGTCCTAGTGTCATATAATGCAGACCCACATCCACTATATTTTTAAGTTTGCTTTTTATTTCTTTTTGTCCAAAGAAGTCAACGGCTTCTGCTATTGTCATGGCGAGAACATCCACAATAGACTTATCTTGGTATTTGTATTCCAAAACTTCTTGTTTAAACCGTTTGCCACCACACTCTTCGCAAAGTGTCTCAATGGAGTCCATAAATGAAAGGTCCGTTTCTATAAATCCACGACCTTTGCAAGCCTCACACGCACCTTCCGAATTATAACTAAACAATCCTGCACTGACATCATTTTGGACGGCAAACAACTTGCGGATATCATCCATTATTCCTGTAAATGTGGCAGGGTTTGAGCGCAAATTTGCAGCCACACCGGATTGGTCAATCAAAATAGCATCTTTGTACTCTTTTGCAAAAACATGGTTAACAAGCGTACTTTTTCCGGAACCCGCAACGCCTGTCACAACAGTAAATACACCCACTGGTATTTTTAGGCTGACATTTTTTAAATTGTGAAGGTTACTTTTTTGAGTTTCAATAAAGGAATTGCTTTTTCTTGGATTGGTTTTCATGGGCAACGACTTTCCTAAAAATTCTCCTGTCAAGGTCTTCGATTTTAACAGGTCGTCATAGCATCCTTCAAACATAATTTTTCCCCCAAGCACACCAGCATTTGGTCCAACATCAACAATATGATCTGCCACACGAATTACATCTGGGTCATGCTCAACAACAATGACGGTGTTCCCTTTATCTCGCAATTTAATAAGCAACTCATTTAATCGGTGGACATCTCGAGGATGCAAGCCAATGCTTGGCTCATCAAAAATGTACATAGCATCGGTTAAGCTACTGGTCAAATGTTTGACCATTTTGACACGTTGGGATTCTCCGCCGGATAATGTAGAAGTCTCCCGATCGAGACTTATATAATCAAGTCCAATGTGAATTAAGTCGTTAAGTCGTTCTGAAAGACTTGCGATAATTGGTTTTGCAATATCCCCATCCATTGTTTGGAGTAACGCAAGAAGATTGTCAACTTGCATTGCCGTTAAGTCAGCAATTGTATAACCCATTATTTTGGAGGACAACACTTTTTCATTATATCGCTTTCCGTTACAATCATAACATTTCATCTCTGTTATAAATGGTGCTATCTTTTTTTGGGTTGCGGCAGATTTTTCTCCTTCGGTTTTAATATATTGCCTGTTGAACCGTTCTACCAAGCCTACGTATGTTGAATTCATTCCTTCTACGATGGCAGACTTGATTTTTTCAGCCTTGCAATATAAAAGTTTATCGTATTCTTCTTTTGTATAATCTTTAATTTTTTTATCGGAATCAAAAAAATCGGTGTTGGCATACATTTTCCATATCCATGTGCCTACGCCAAAACCAGGTAGCAAAATAGCACCTTCGTTTAATGACTTCTCTGTATCTAGTGCCTTCTTAATATCCAATGTAATAATCCGCCCAATTCCTTCACAAGTTTTGCACATTCCATTTGGGTCATTAAACGAAAAATGATGGGCAAGACCAATATACGGGTTGCCAACACGAGAGAACAACAATCGAAGCAGTGGGTTGATGTCCGTAATTGTTCCGAGGGTGGAGCGTGAGTTACCGCCGATTCTTTTTTGGTCTACTACAATGGCAAAAGATAAATTTTGAATAGAATCAACATCCGGATGGCTGTATTTTGGCAGAAAACCTTGAACAAATTTGGTAAATGTTTCGTTTAGCTGCCGTCCTGACTCTTGGGCAATGGTTTCAAAAACGATGGATGACTTACCAGAACCTGATACGCCAGTAAAAATGGTTATTTTCCTTTTTGGTATTTTTAAGCTGATATTTTTTAAATTGTTTTCACGAGCCCCAATTATTTCAATAAACTCATGCTCCATACATATCTCCTTTACTAAAAATAAAATAACGGGAGCAGGATGATATTATTCAAAAGATAATTTCATCCTGCTCCCGTTCTATCTACTTAATCTTCTGCATCGTCACCATTCAACATAATTGTTTTTGGATCAGTTGGCGCATCATCTTTTGTAACTTCAAAATCAACGTGCCCGCCTAATAAAATACTATATTTTGTTGGGTTTGCTACACCGCCAATCACTTGCCCTAATTTCACAACTTGCCCGTCTTTCACTAGAACATTATCTTGTAGTTGGCTGTATGTAGTTTTCCAACCATTTCCATGATTTATCACTACCGATTTGCCTTTTTCATCATCATTATAAATTGATTCAACGATTCCATCTGCCGCTGCTTTTACTTGGGTTCCTACATTTGCACCGATACTTACAAAATTATTCATTCTGTATAAATCTAGTGTTTTGTCATACGCTACGTTATTCATACTGTAATTTCTTACAATGTCTCCGTCTAGTGGCCAAGTCATTTTTTGAGAATTATCAAATGCTTTAAAAGCTGGCTCAACAGCGTTGTCTGTGGCAGCTACTTCTTTGTTTTTTGCAACATTGGCAACAGCGACTTCCTTAATAGGTTCTTTTGCAATAGAAGGTTGCTCTTTTGCTATTGTCTTATTAGAAGCAGTTTCTGAGTTGCTTTTTTGAGTACCAAAATTAGTCACTTTGTTGTTTTCTGTTGTGACAGCTTCTGAAACTTTTACCTTGTCCTCTGGGGTTAAGTAGCTGTTATCATTTGACTTTCCTGCTGGCTGTATTTCTGTGACGTTAAATTGGGAATTATTTGCTCCTTTTTGAGGATCTGGCTTAGGCACTGCTCTTAAATTATTAAACGAAACAACGAACGCAATAACAATTACAACCCCTAGGCAAGAAAATAATGCTGTGTTAAACCCATTTCCCTTAAAAAAACCTTTTAAACCTTTCATATTTACACCTCCAACAATAATAGCAGTTTAAATGCTCCATGATGTATTAAACTGACATAACCTATTATTGCCAAAGAAAATTATCATTATTCATGAAAATTTAAATTCATTTTACTTTCGATACCGTTTTCAAATTAAAAATTATTCTTCTTAATTTCAACACCTACATAATAATGTTTTAGTATATCTTCATAAGTGCTTCCTTCTTCTGCCATAAAATTAGCACCATATTGACTCATTCCAGCACCATGCCCATATCCTTTTGTTGTAAATGTAATATTGTCTCCATTTTGTGTAATAGAAAAATCGCTAGAACGTAATCCAAAAAGTTCTCTTATTTCCTTTCCACTAAAAATATGATTTCCTATTTGTATATTCTTCACATAGCCTGCTTTTGTTCTTTCAATAATTTGCATTTGCTTAGCAAGTTTTTCACTTGTCAACACTAAGTCATTATATTTTGATTGAAGTTTTGCAATAATTTCTTTTGTTGAAATTGTTTTTTCGCTGATGTAATCTGGTGCTTCTGTGTCTTGTTTGCTATCTACGCTAACCAAATAAGGAAGCCCTACACTCCAAACATTTTCCGAACTTTCTGTTATCCCCGCACTTGTAGAATGAAAAACAGCTTCTATGGGCTCGTCTTTATAAACTAAAATTTCTCCCTTGGTTGAGTCAACAGCATTACTTATTTTTGCATAATACTCATTAAATTTATCTCCCCATTTTTGTTTTAGCTCATCCATTGTCATGTAGGCTTGTCCAATGTTATAAGGCTCTTTTGGATCTATTTTTCCATTGGATGTATTTATTTTTTTGCACGCATAGGTTCTTGCAGCAACTGCTTGGGCTTTTAGTGCCTCTTCAGAAAAAAGGGCTGGCATTTCAGCTGCCACAACACCTTTTATATAGTCTTCAAAACCCATTTCGTTTACTTCTTCTGTTTCAGGGTTATAAACTTTAATTAAGGTTTTGGCTGTATCTTGTTGTTTTTCTTCTCCCAAACTTTTTGTAGGAGAAAAAGTCGGTGTGCTTTTATTTCCATTATTATAAAAAAGACTAATCACTGTTGGCAGTAAAATGAGGCACACAAAAATATACAAAATATACAAACATACTTTTTTAAACATATCCTCTCAAACTCCTTTAACCATATTTGTAAATTATATGAGTAAGCATGTCTATATATTCTTTTGAAAAAAATCAAGAAGCTGACTTTACTCTTCTTCAACTTTTTTGATGTTAGCCCCTAATTTTTTTAATTTATTTTCTATTTTATAATAGCCTCTTTCGATATGGTAAATATCTCCGATTTCCGTTGTTCCCTCCGCAGTAAGCGCTGATAAAATCAGTGCTGCTCCTGCCCTTAAATCGGTGGCTTTGACTTTTGCCCCCATGAGCCTGTCAACACCTTCGATAATGGCACTGTGACTTTCTACTTTAATTTCAGCACCCATCCTGTTCAATTCACCTGCGTGCATAAATCTATTTTCAAATATGGTTTCATTCACAATACTGGTGCCTTCTGCCACACACAATAAACTCATAAATTGTGCCTGCATATCTGTTGGAAACCCCGGATACGGTAATGTTTTGATATCCACACCTTTAATTTTTTCTTTTGCACAAATCCTGATAGATGTGTCAAACTCCTCACAAAAAACATTTGCTTCTTTTAATTTTGCAATCATTGGTTTTAAATGGTCAATCACTACATTTTCAATGATAACATCGCCTTTTGAAATGGCTGCACCTACCATAAAAGTTCCTGCTTCTATTCTATCTGGAATAATAGTATGTTCCGTTCCTCTTAAACTTTTAACACCATTAATTTTTATTGTGTCTGTCCCTGCACCTCGAATATCTGCACCCATTGAATTTAAAAAATTTGCTAAGTCTACAATTTCAGGTTCTACTGCCGCATTTTCAATGGTACTGATTCCTTCTGCTAAACAAGCTGCCATAATAATATTTTCGGTTGCGCCTACACTTGGAAAATCAAGGTAAATATTAGCGCCTTTTAATTTATCTGCCTTGGCGAAAATAGTTCCATGCTCTTGAATAACTTCCGCTCCTAGTGCTAAAAAACCTTTCAAGTGTAAGTCTACTGGTCTGGTTCCAATAGCACAACCACCTGGAAGGGGAACATTTGCTTTTCCAAATCGTGCCAGAAGCGCACCCATAATTAAAAAGGAGGCTCTCATCTGAGTTGCTAAATCATAACTTGCTTCAAACTTTGAAATATTTTTAGAACAGATGACAATCTCTTCTTTTTCTTCGTTACATTCTACAGAAGCACCTAATTCTTTAATAATCTCCATCATAATAGAAACATCGTTTAACAATGGTATGTCACAAATTTTACATTTCTCACTGGTTAAAATACTGGCAGCAAGAATTGGAAGTGCTGCATTTTTAGAACCACTAATTTTAACAGTTCCATTTAGCGACGGACTTTTTTCTATAATAAATTTTGCCAATTAAAATCTTCCCTTCAAGTTGTTATTGCGGTTAAAGCAGTTTAATAAAATATGGTTACATCATATCCTTATTATGCCCAATTTCATCGTATCTATCTGTTTTTTTAAATAAAAAATAGAGGATATGCTTTTACACACACCTCTATTTTTTATTTATTCTATAATTGATAAAAATTATTTTGCATCTTGATAAACAATATCAAGCATATACATAAGTTCACCATACGTTAATTCTTCATCTACTCTTGCAGCGCCCATATCATTTTCTGTATAAAAACCAATTTGGTCGGCTTTTAATAGATTTTTTACATAAGCTGGGTCAGCATAGGCTACATCATAATAAGAAGATTCCTCCAGTGGGGTATAGTTTTTAACTGCTCTTTTGGTTTTGGCTTCATAAAGAGAAACCAAAGCACTAATCGCAACTTGACGTGTAACAGTTTGATTTTCATCACTAGCATACATTCCTGCTTTTGTTAATGCGGTTTTATCCTTTTGAGCTAAAGTATCTTTTAAGGTAACGTCTTTTCTATTATTGGCAACTGCTGAAATAATATTATTAAACGCTTGTGGTGTTACTGCACTGTTTGGCACATAAGTTTTTAAATCTTTCATGTTCAACTTACTGCAAACCGAAACATAGGCATTATAAGACCAATCGGAAACACTGGTACTTGCATTGGGTGCTTCAAGTGCAATAACGGAATAAATTCCAACTTTGGTGGAGTCAAAAGAAACAACGCCGTTCTCTTTGTCATAATTAGTAGGAACTCGTTGCCAATCTGGTATTGTTCCGTCAAACACATAACCATCCACATTTTTGTCCAGCAAATCTTTACGATTGTCTAGCTTCATAGAAACTTTAAGGGGCGTTGCTGCATTTGTAACAGCCACATTTCTTGTTGGCGTTACTACATTAATTTTCACTGTTTTGGGCGATGATAAATATTTTTGAGAACGAGTTCCACTGGTACTAATACCTGGATTATTTTTATCATCCGCATTTAATTTAATCGTTACACTGGAACCCTTCCCAAAATCTTTAATACCTTTCACATCTGCCGTCTCAATGGTTCCAGGCAAAACTGTAAGGGTTAAATTATCTGCTTTTATTTTAAGGTTAATTTTTCTTTCTTTAAAAGCCTGCATAACAGTGTATGGAATTTCAACAGTTCTATTATTCACAAGGGTATTGTTATATTTTGAAACATCGATTCCATAAGTATATGTTTTATTTTGAATCAATTTTGAAATAAAACGTTGGTCTGTTAAATTATCTTTGTTACCAGCAGCATCTTTTGCATCACTTCTAAAACGGTAAAGCAAAGTATCCGTATAATAATCGTAGGTTATTTCAAAATCATCTTCTGGCAAAGGAATTAAATCTGGGTCAACATCCCCATCATATTCATCTTTTGAATAAGATGTTGTAATCATAATGATAGTTGTAAAAGCTGACTCCTTTTGTTTAAAATAACTTCCATTACTTTGTGCCGGACTTGCCTGTGGCGCTTCCACTTCAACATAATCTGTAAAATCTTTTGTTGGTGAAATTTGAATCACATATGTATATGTTTTTGTAGAGGCTCCACTTTTATCTGCTGTAACCGTTAATCTTGTTTTGGCTCTCGCATAATATTTTTTATTGGCAATCAAATTATTAAATTTAGCAAGCAACGAGGATGGAATATCAGCACTTGTAAGAACTTCTGTATCAGTAGTCGTAGTTACTGAAGGTTTGGCTGTTGATGTTGGAGTTGTTGGAGCTGTTCCCGTCGCTGGAACATCATTTACATCCCGAAGCCATTCCAAAATAATGGAACTAACATCAATGGGAACGTAAGTTGTTCCATTGGCTTTATTAATAATTTTTAAATCATAATTTGAAGCTACCCCAAAACCATCTGGCACATTGGGTGCCGTTAAATCATTTGTAACAACAAAAACAGGATTTGACCAAGCCGAAGAAACCGTTCCTGTTTTATTTTCTGCGGTTGCTCTCACACAAATATAATATCCTGTATCAGGGAGCAAGTTCTTAAACGTATAAAATCTTTTTGATATACCATTTTCATCCTTTAGGGGAATTGTTTCCGTAATAATCGTATCAAAAGGAACGATGGTACCTTTTGAAGGATCTGCTAATTGAAGTTCACTAATGCTTAACTCATATTTTAAATTAATAGAGTTTTCCCATTTCACTGTAAGTTGAGTGTCTGTGTTACTATCTGCCTGAATAGTAGGAACAGTAGGTGTAATATTAACATTTGTCCCATCTGGTAATGTAGTCGCCATAATGTAACTTGGATATGTTACATTTTTTCCATTTTCATTTACAATATATGGCCTTAATAAAATAAGATAGGTTGTATTTTGAGTAAGTTTTGTAATTTGATATTCTGGTTCAGCAGCGCTTCCTTGTGGCGTAATGGCTGTAAAACTTTTTCCAGTCGCATCTGCTAAAGCCTTGTCTACATACGCTTGGTATCCACCTGCTGTTTTTTCAACGTCAGAATATGGTGCCACCAATATTTCATATTGAGCATCATCAAGGGTAACCTGACGAATAATCAGTGTGTTTACATATCCAGAAGAAACACCAGCTGCAATAAGTTTGCTTTTAACATCAGCAATTGTTCCCGCTTTATAAATATCAATAAAGTTAGACGCAGATGCAGCATCACCAAAAAGTAAATTCACACCATCAAAAGAGACTTTGGCGTTCCAAGTATTCGTAGTTGGGTCATAAATTTCATACCAACTTTTATTCCACTGAATCGTAATAGAATCTTTTGTAATTACATCATAACCTGAGGTATCTTTTTTAACCCTTAGGGGTGGCTTTGATATATTGGGTGGAGTTGCTATATTACCATTTGCATCAATGTAAATAGAAGTATAGGCTGACTCTGAAATTAAATTTTGTATTTTTCCTGTGGCATCTTTTATTTGTTTCACAGCTTGAACCTTAATGTAATAAATTTTATTTGTTTGTAAATTTTTTTGGGTTTTATCAGCACTTGCAATATACGTTCCGATGTTGGCTTTATAACCAGGCAAACCATATACTGCATCAACCACACTTTGTAGTTTTGATGGGGGTGCCATATCAAGAATCTTGGTCAACGTAGAATCAGAAAGTAAATTCAAATCATCAGAAACCCAAACGTTATAAGCAATGTCTTTATCTACAATTGTTTTTTTAATTGGATCAGCAAACGCTTGCTCCGAAGCTGTGTATGGATATCTCGTAAAGGCATTCCATGTCACATCGATTGTTTTTGCAGTAGATGTCCCAGCGCCAGCTTTGACGCTTTGAATATCTGGTTTATTAGGCGTTATATTAATTTGAGTCGGATCATACATTGCAATTTCAGAAAGCAAAGGCGTTGTTTTTCCCGTGATATTTACCGAAATTTGATAATACGTAACTCCCGATGTCGGTCGATCCACCTGCCAGTAATTTACGAAAATAGAGTCATTTCCATAGATAGTTGAAATTTCACTCCAGTTACTTCCACTTCCTTGATCAGGAGCACTCCCCATTTTAATGACAAGACTTTCAATGTTCCCTACTTTTTTACTAATGCCCCACCAGTGCAAATTTAAACTATTAACACCATTTTCTAAAATTTCAAGGGGAATAGAAATTGACGCATCATTGGTTCTATATTCTTTTACTGTTTTGGTACTAAAGGTAATATTGTATGTTTTCAAAGCTGTGCCTGATGGCACAGCAATCATGTTATAACTTTTTCCTGACGGAATATCTCTGATTAAACTGCCTGCATAGATGGGTTCTACTTTTACCGCATAGGTTTCCCCTTGAATAATATCGTTGGGATTATTGATGCTATAAGTCAAGCGTTGTACGCCGGCCCTAAGGCTGTCTGTTGTTCTAATTAGCGATTTATCTGTCAAACTTACATCTACTTGGCTGTTAAAGGTGGTAACTTTACTCCCACCGCTCTGATAAAAAATTCTGTAACCAGAAAATATTTCTGTTCCGTCAAGGGTAGGATTATCCCAAGTAACAGTCAAGGTGCTTCCGCTCCCCTTTGCTTCTACTTGTATGTCTGACATAAATAAAACTTCTGATTCTGGAATAGAAGTATCATATGGTGCATAATCCATTTTTGTATCTGCCGCACCTGCCGAATTTTTAGTAGCATACTGGTGCTTGTGATATGGTCTTACCGAATAGGCATAAATACTACCTGGTGTTAAAACATTATCTTTCACTAAATAATTTGATTTCGTTTTATCAATTGTATCCAGCAAATCTGCTTTGGATTGTTTTGCTGTTGCATTTCTTCTGTAAATAAAATATCCTTCAATGTCATGAATATCCGATTGCCATGATGGCCCATTTGCTGCAAGGTCTGGCGCTGTTGATGGTGTTGGATTTGACCACCCCAGTGTAACATCATACTGGGGTGCTGTTGAAGACATATATTGAATATTCAAATCAGAAATGTACGCTTGTTTATTTGCATAAACCATATTAAGTGGAAGAACACTTAGTGTCAGAGCCGTTGTAAGCAAATATGCAATTAATTTTGACATTCTCTTTTTCATGCTTTTTCTCCTTACAGTTTAAGTTTTGTAGCTAAAATTCCAAGCATATTAAAAACTTCTCTCATTGTAATTTTTGCTTTTGGATCAAGCTCATTATTGGAACACAAGCCTATTTCAAACGCCGCTTGAACACCTTGCTTAAATCGAGCATCCAGTTGCATTTGAGATGTCACTTTATAATTAGAAATTCTGATGGTTGAAATTTTTGTATTTGTTTTTGTTTCATACAAACACATTAACAGGTTGATTGCTTCTTGATTGGAAACAGCATTATATAAATTTCTTTGTTGAATGGTAATTCCCTTATCAGCAAACCATTTTACATGATCGGCACCACGAGGTGCTCCACCAATTCTTGCAACAGTACCAGCAACCATTTGCAATGTTGCCTCATTGTCAATATACACATAGCCTTTTCCAAAGAAATCATCCAATCCGTATTTGGAAATCAAGTCCATTATTTTTGTCGCATTATTAAGTTCATCCAACCCTTGGATATTAATTGTACTGGTTGTAAAAGCAAACTTTCCTAAATTAAGAACACTGATTCCTTGTCTTTCTCCAAATTGTTTGATTGCTTGTAAAATCCATTGGTTTGAAATAAATTGATATCCGTTTAATTTTGTTCCACTATCTTGTGGCGCAACGGTTATCATCAGTGGTCTTTCAAGGGATACGATATATTGTGTATTTTTGGAAACTTTTTTTAATTTTGCTTTTGCTTCTTTTATAAAATCTAACTCCACATCTGAAACCAATTCGTCCAGATATTTTACTAATTCTTCATTTGATGCGCCATCTGCAATTTTTTGTTTAATTTTTGCACTTACATCCGCCTTCATGGTTTTATCTGTTATTTTACTTTTTAAAAGCGTTAATAAATCTTCTTCAAAATCGCTATTTCCTTGTGTACTTCCCACAACAGCCATCTCAACGATACAAACATCCCCTAGTTGTGTATTTGCATCAATGTTTGGATACGTATTTTCAAATGAAACCGTAACTTTCAAGTAATAGTCTTTTATATCTTTCGATTTTATTTGAGATGCTATTTTTTTAATCTCATTTGATGTATCAGGATTGATGGCATTTGGCGATAACATCAATTGAAAATCTTCATTTGAAATCCCTAAGCCCTTATTACTTTGATTGAGAGAAAGTAGCGCAGATGCCGGCAAATAATATGTTCCGATATCTACACCTGTTTTCAATAAATCAAAAGTTCCTTTCACTGATTTTGACAACTCACTGTCAAACATGGATGGTCTATAAATAATTTCTAATGCTTCTGTGTCGCTATCTGTTTTAAAATACGGTTGCTTTAATAACTCATTTAATAATTTGTCGAATTGGTCTTCCCATTTGTTTTGTTCCTCTTTATTGTCGTAATCTTCTTGACTAATATCTGTTCTTGTTTGGGCTAAATTCGAATAAATGGAAACATCTCCTGTTATCCTATCAACCATTCTTACTTTTATATTATAAGTGGTGCCTGGTTGTAATCCTGTTATTTGATAAGTAAACTTTGTGAATCCTGTGTCATTTGATTTTGTGGCACTGGCAATTAAAGTGGCTGGGTCCATTGTAACAGGATCCCCCCAATTACCGTTATCTTTCATGATGGAATACTGTAAATCGTAATCAACTCCAACTCTTGTCGCATCGGAAATAGGAGCATCAAATGTAATCGCAGTTCCTGTTTTTTTATCAAAGGACACACTTCTATTAATCACTAAATTTTTAGGAGTAGCAATCGGAACGGTTGTTACACTAAGTGGCACCCATGTTGAATACGCAACTGGTTTACCATCAATTACCCTTACTGCTCTTAAATAGTAAAAATAAAGTTGATTTGGTGATAATGTTTTATCAATAATTTGGTCTACTTTACTATCTGGTGTGTAAGTGAATTTATCTTTTGATGCTATTGCAGTTGAAAAATCATTTTTTAAAAATTCGTAAACATCAGTCCCGCTTGTTTGTACACCAGCTTTTTTACTTGTATCTGTAATTCTGCTCCACATGGTAGCAAAGTCATCACGACTTTCTAGCTCCTTGTCTGCTAGTTGTACTTCGGTTGTTCTAATTAATTGATATTCAATTACGCCATCTTTGCTTGCATCTACGCTGGCTATGTCATCCCATAACAATGTGACTTTATCGTTTCCAACATCCTTTTTGGTAAAGTTAGTTGGGGTAGACGGTTGCTTTTCACTTACATCTGGTATTTTGGTCGTTACTTTGGTTGTGGCAGAAAGTGTGGCAGAAAGTGTCGACAAGCGATTTTGCTGTGGATCATAATTTGATGTATCTGCATCATCAATTCCTTTCTCAATTGGACTAATGACGGTTTCAACACACATATAATAAACTTGATTTTCGTCAAGTCCATTTATCATTAACTTTTGTGGGTTTGTATTTTTATCTTGATAAATATCATTTATTTTCAAAATTGTATTTTCCCGTAAAACATCTACACCAGTTTTTCCATCGACGTCAATGGCTGTCATATCTAAACTATTACCTGTAGGTGTTTGTTCAAACTGATATTCATGAACCAAACTAGCTACATCAGCAGGTAATTTATTTGTTTTACCAGCATATGGCGTTAGTTTATCCAGCATTTTCTTATCTTCGCTAATGAAAATATTATATTTAACAGAATATTTTCCAATTGTATAGCCTAATGGCGAAAGCATCATATTTAAATAGTTGCTTAAAGTAGCATCTGTTAAATTATCCCATTCTATGGAAAAGTTATTTAAGCCTATGGAATCTGGATTAATTTTCAAATTTTGAGCTGGCATTACATCCACATTTTCTTTATCGTTTAACGTAAGTGATTGTTGGAGTGATTGTTTGGTTGTTTTTGTATCTCCGGAAGATGGCACATATTGACCTAATACATCAATAAAATATATATTTGGATAATAAATAACTGCATTGGCCCCTGAATCTTTTTGGGCTACGGGTACATTAATGGATGCCAGCACTTGTGAAACAGCTACCTCATTTCCCGAAATATTTTGGGTCTCTGTTATAATTTGACTTTCACTGACTGTAACATTTCCGCTACCGTCATCCCCAAAGGAAACAACTACATCTCCTGTACTATTTAAACTTAAATGAAGATTGACCGCTACAAATTCGCTTTCATTTGTATCATAAGGAACTAAGCCTCGATTGATTTTATAGGTTATATCTTTTACGCCACTTTCGTATAATCTTTTCAGAATTTCATTTTGGGCAATGTCCCATTTTAAAACTGCCACTAGCGTATCACCCATTGGAGAAGATACTATTTTTGTGCTAATTACTTTCAGATTTTGGGGAATGGGCAACGCAACGTCTTTTGCATCACCTTTCGCTCCTAAAACTTGAGAATACAACACAATTTGAGTTGGATCCGGAATGTCACTAAAGGGTGTTTCTGAAAACTCAACCAAATAATACTCTTGGCGTAAATTATTTGGTGTTATGCTAACGGGAATATAAATATAGTCTTTCCCACTATTTTTTTCTTGATATAAAGACCATTTGCTCATACTATTGGCAAGTTTTGAATCAATATTTGCTTGTGCCGCAATGGCATTTGTAGTTTTAATTCTGTAATATCCATTACTGCCTTCATATGGTTTAATTTTTAATTGATAACTGTCGTCCCCTACCTCTAAATTATAAACTGGAAAGGTGTACACTTTTCCACGGTCTAATTCGGTTTTGTCTGCAATAAAGGCAGGATTGTTTATTTCTGATAGAGAGAGCGTAACAGGGTTGAAAATAATTCCTGGTTGTAAGTTAGAAAGCAATACGTCAATTTTTGTTGCATCATTTGGATTAGGATTTGCAATTGCCGTAATGGTTTTGTCGTTTGCATTAATCCCAACAGTTAGGTTGCTGGCAAAAATATTTGGAATGGTAAGTTGAATACTTTTTTTATCATCGTCATTTCTTAAATCTAGCACAACTTGTGTCGGAGTTGAACTTGTTGGAACAGAATAAGTACTTCCATCCCAAGCTTTTGGCATATCAAAAGTAAGTTTTAATTGTGGCGTGTCCCCTGGATTTTTAATATCTGTATGATAAATTTTATCTACAACGGTTAAGCCACCATTTGCAATTGGTGTTGATATAAAAGTATTGGCCGGTATGCCTGTAAAAATAGTAGATATGTCACTATATGTATTTGCTCCCACTTCTAACGAAAGGTTCATATCATAAATATTGCCCTGCTTAACTCCATCTGTAACAAAATTAAAAGTACCTTTTCCCCATTGAAAATGAATAGTTCTGTTATTAAATTTAAAACTATAGCCTGTATTTTGAACGATTCCAAATTCAACATCTGTATAACTTACATAATTTGTACTTCCTGCTGCTATTGGGAAAGTAGTTGCGCTAGGAATAACATAAGCTCCTTTTGTAGCATTGTATACGCTATAATTTTTACCTGTGGGGTCAACTGGCACTCCATCAACGGTATATGTAACTTTTGCTTGTGTCCCTATTTTCTCAACAATAAATTGAACTGCATTGTCTTTATCTAGGTTATACTCTAATTTATATGTACCATTATCAAAATTTGATCCATCCACATTTCCGAAATTCCACTGTAAAAACACTTGGTCTTTGGTTGTGGTTGACTTTGGGGTAACCTCAAGAGAGTCTTTCATGGTAGAATCAACTTGCCATGTTAGTCCTAAGTCATCTGCCGCAAAAACAGATTTAATTTGTAAAATCGAAAAACAGTTTAAAACTAAAACAAATGCCAAAAGTCTTGATACAATTTTTTTCACTTCACAGCCTCCTAATTTTTTCAATATACTTCAAAAAAACAATATATACTGATTATTATCCTTAACAGCTATAGCATAAACTACGAGGA
>JAVBJQ010000036.1:0-47515 GCA_031546905.1 Eubacteriales bacterium
GGCTATGTTTGTTTTTTTAATGGAATAGAAATTTTTGGTTGATTTCGTCCCTGTTCCTGTAAAATCTCCTGTTGTATCTACCCAGTATGTATACTCGTCAATTCCGTTGGTACAGAAGCTTGATGAAGCGTCAAGGGTTAGTGTAACATCAGCTCTCTGACCTTCCATGATTTCATCGGGTGAAGCTTTCATAACTAAATCTGCTGTTATTGCACCCAAATCTCCATAAACCCATTTGATGATTAAACCTTTGTCTACTTTTACCGTTGTTGATGTATTTGTATTTTTGTTCTCCCATGTAAGTCCTTCATTATCTGATATAACGTTGTATAAGTAGGTGTAGCCATCAAAGTTTTTCTTGTTTGATGTGAAATTTGCTCCCAACGCTACTGTAGTTATTTTGGAATCTAATAGTGTTCCAGTTGTTGTTATGTACTGCTCTGTTACTGAAAGTGGTGCTGGTGGCTTACTTTTGTACACATAGTAGAAACCTACACCATCAATGCAATTTGTTGTGCTCCTTGTTTCAAGGGGAGTTTCTCCTTTGTTTTTTATATAATTTTTTATGCTTGGCTCATATGGTCTTACTAAATAGGATTGAATTAGTTCTCGTCCGTCATACTCCATGGGTGCCGTATAGGTTACTGTTGCTCCTGCTTTTACAGATGATTGATTACCTGTATAAAGTAGCTTTCCAGCTTCGTCTATGTAAAAATATTTGGGTGTGTATGGAGGACTTACTCTAACGATAGAAACGTCAAAGAGCTGTGCGAATGAATTTTTAGTTTCACTCGTCCAGCTCTCTGCATTTTTAATCTTATCTAACGTATTTAAACCTGTTTTTCTATCTCCCTTTTCATCAAATGTTTTAAATGTTCCATCTGCATAAAAAACTTCACCATCACCTAGCTGTCCTAGTCCTGCACTTTTTAACGCAGTATCAATAGCACTAATAGGGATGGTGAAGACAGTTGTTATTGTTCCAGTTCCTTTTCCTGCATCCGTCGACCATGACGGTTGCAGGGTGACAGTTCCATAAGATGAAGATAAACAGTTGCCTCCAGCTTTGCTTTTGTGAAAGTTGAATCCTGTTGTTTTATAACGTATTCCCGTTGTAGCTTCTGGTGCAGTTGTTATATACTCAGCTGTTCCATTGCTCTTCATAGTAAATTCGGTATCCCCAAAGCCAGCAAATACAAAATCTACTTTAATGAAACTAATTATCATAAGTAAAGAAACAAATAAAAACCATTTATATCTCATTAACCTTAACCTCCGTTTTACCTAATTAAAACAAAAATACCTCTTCAAGTAATGTTGAGAGGTATCTTTGCTTATTTAATAAATTTCACTTGATTTGATATGTCATTGTAATTCATCTTCGATAAAAGCAATTCACTTCCATTACTTCCCATAACATTTGTTACTAGATAATTATCTACGTATCCTTCGTAGTATCCATTCTTCAAAGAAATATTTTTTTCTGAACACAATATATTTTTATCTGTATCAGATGAAATTATTTGAAACTTGACAAAGGAACGCATACACATCATACCAAAATCATCAAAAACAATGGTTGGCTCTGTTCTTATTTCAATAGCCTTTATTCTAATTTTATTTTTCTTAACCCAATTCACATAATCTTTAATTGCTGCATACACTACGCTATTGTCATCTGCCCTATCATCTAAATATGTTTCTTTTAATTTTTTGGCAAAATCAGTAGGCATATTATTATAATCAATATTTAATCTTAAGTTTAGATTGTCGTTAGCTTTTTTAGCCCATAAGTCTAAATTTCCTTGTTGTTTTACCCATACATCTGTTTCATATAATTCCTTAGCTGTCCTATTAAGATGTATATTAGTTTTTTCATACATCGCATTTTCCACATCTTTCAAGATAAAAGGAAAATCTTTTGCATTTTTAGGTAAATTAGTTGTTCTTATTGGTCTGCCATCTTTTGTATATTGGATTTCAGCTTCGTGTGGTTTTTCAATTGCAACTGTGTAATTTTCTTGTTGCCAGGTAACTTTTACACCCATCTTTTCAGTGATAAATCGGATAGGAATAAATGTCTTTCCGTTTTTCACTTCTGCTTCTTTCTTAGCTGGTACTTCATAACGATTTCCGTTATAAATAAAACTAGCTGTTTTTAAATCAGCATACCAATTTACCTTATAAGCTCCAAGAGCTTCAACTGTTTTTCTTAAAGGAATCATTGTGCTACCATTTTTTAAATAAGGTTTTTCTACTTCGTCAAAAGATAAGGCTTGCCCATTCACTGCAACAGTAACGTTATCAGGAGAAGCAAATTTCACTTCTGTAATTTCACTTGCAGAAATAGCTGTTGGTGTAACTTCTGTTGCATATATATTTGTATTCAATAAAAGTGCTGTCATTATGGTTAAAATAGCTAATTTACTGACTAATTTTTTCATTTTCCTTTACCTCCTTCTAAATATTTCTATTTATGTTTCATTAATACAATTATACCACATTTTATACAATTTTACATCGATTTTCTTTAATTTTGTTTAAATTTTTTTATGAAAAAGTACTCAACTAATTAGTAATTACCGTCTTTAAATATTTAATACATTCCCTTCTTGCCTGACTACTTTTAGTAAACTCATCTCTCTAGATCCATTATTCCTGCCCTGTATGTGCATTTTTTTTATTCTGTAATACATTTACATTGATGTATAAGTATGGGTCTCTCATTATTATCACCTATATTTAACTATTTCTTGGCACTAAAAAAGACACTCATACCAACGTGTCTTCCTTCACATTCATTTCATTCTTATTCACACCTAATCGCTTGTATATCCCTTTCATAACTATTTTTTCAAGTTCTTCTCCGTCCACAATTTCCCCATCAATGTACTGATCCAGTAAACCTAGATGCTCTGGGGGCAATTTTACTCCTTCTGGTATTTCTGCAATGCCAATTGAAAGAGCAACTCTTCTTCTTCTTATTTCTTTTTCCTGTTCTGTTAGTCCTATTTTATTACAAGCTTCCATGTGCCAACCTCCTCATATAAAAGATTCCAAATTTTCATAAAGAATCGCCCCCATTGGAAGATGCTCATATATGTAGGCATCTTGTTTCATATTTCGTTGTCCAAATACCTTTAACATCTCCCATTCATCATATTCATTTAAATTTGCACTTTTTAAAAGTTCATCAATATAAATGCTATCTCGTTGTGGAATCATTCGTGATACAAATTTACATACGTCATTACCCTCATAGCGCTTGTTTACATCTGGAAATTCGTCAATAAGCAAAAACCACTCTTGAATCTTTCCATCCAGCTTATACTCAAATCTATATTTACCGTTATCCTCACTTAGGATTCCTATTAATCTAGGTTTATTTTCAAAATTTTTAGACATCACATATAAATATCTCATGCCAAAACCTCCTAACTTTCACTGTTCTAAATCTATTGTATTAGGCTTGTTATGTACCATATTCTTTTCTAATTTTTCAGAATTTGCTGTTAATGTACAATTGGAAAATTCTTTTAAAATCCTATAAATATGATTAAATTGTTCGACTACTGCTTTATTATCCGTTCCTAAACCTTCAAGTTGTTTTCCTAATTGCAAATGTTTTGTTTTTAATTCTAAAATTGTTAGATTCTTTCCTACATCATTGTTTAAATCATTTAAAAGGATGGCGGTTTCAGGTGAAATATGTTTAATGGCTGGGAAATCTTTCTTATAGACTTTTATAACTTTATCAAAAATCCCTTGTTCCATGGAATCTTTTATTATTCTTTCAAGATGTTTTGGTTCTGAATACTGCCCTAACGAGGACATGACTAAAGAATTTCTTACATATTCACTATGCTTTCTAAATAAACTTACTTTCAAAGGAAACCCATGTTGCTCTGCAAATTGTGAAGCAAACGTCATAACAGTCCTTGTATTGCCTTCTCTAAAGGGGTGTATCTTCCATATATCAGCTATGCACTTTGAGAACTGCTTTGTTTTTTCATCTATATTAAAATTATTCCACTGCCTCGAGTTTAGGTTTTTAAATGCCTTTTTTGAATCTTTTTCAATTAAGTTCTCTAAAGAATACTGCACCGAATTTCCAGCTAATACCCTTTCATGTTTCCACATATCAATTACACGTTGCTTCCCTGCCCACTCATAAATATCTTGAAATATATATTGGTGTATTTTTTTTAGATGTTCAAAATCAAAATTTCCTTCGATTGGTTTCCTATTTAACTCCAAACTTCTAGTCGCCGAATAATGCGATTCTGCTTCTTCTAATCGTTCATAATCTTTTATATTTAATTTGTTCTTCAAAATGTCTGTATCTTCATAAAAGTAAGGATCTCCCATAGAATACCACCTTTAATTGGTTTTATATTTTTTATCAAGGATTTCCAGTATTTCATCTGTTGTTTCTATTTCACCCTCAATATACTTATTATATAAATCCATCATTTCATCATCTACTTCTTTTCCAATTGTTGCAATAATTCCAAGTCCAAACTCAACATTTTCTCTTCTTTCTTCTTTTTCTTCCTCTGTTAAAATTAACTTTTCTTTTGATACTGAAACCATTAATAACAACTCCTTTTTACCTTAATTTGTAGTTATATTATATCACAAAACTGGCAATTCTTCAAGTAAAACAGCCATTTTAAAGGCTTTTTATATTATGCTGTACATATATTTATTGTAATAAAAAACTGCTTAAAATTTCTATATCATTATCCGTATTTAGCGATTTTTTAATCTTATTACTCCTTGCTTGAAATCTTTCGAAATCGCTTACATAAATTAAGTTGTCATAAGTGATCCTAAAAAGATTATTACTAATGTTTACTTTATTATTTACAAATTTAAACTGTTTTATAGGGTTAGTTAACAGCTTAAGGATAATTTCTTCATCAGCTCCACTATCAATAAATTTATTCAAAATAAGAGTAATTTTATTTGATGTCGCTAATTCAGAAATATCAAGTGCTAATTCCTTTAAGTCGATAATATCTTTTATATTCATATCATGCACAATAAAAATAGTATCACAAATTGCAAATGTTTGACTGGCTGTGGAACTATCACAGTCAATAAGCAAAATATTACAGTTGGCTTTTAATCCACCTATTTTAGACAACACATCACCTTCAAAAATAGTTTTGCTAGAATATAGGGTACAATGACTATTTAGCTTGTAAGCCATTTCGTCTTCTGAACAATCTTCATCATCCCAACAATTGATTTTCCATAAGTCTCTATTTTGTGTTAAATCTAAAATAGAGACATTTATTTTAGACTTTGAAAGTTGGTTTGCTAGAAGTTCAATAATAGTGGTTTTTCCTTTTCCCTTTAAACCGATGAAAGCCACTGCTATGTTTTTGTTTTTTAAATAATGCTCTTTTTTAACAATACTGTTAACCGGAACTTCTTTCTTTAAAAATTTGCTCATTAAAATAGATTTTTTTTTCATTATCCATCATCTTTCATAAAAATAGTTTTAACTTTATTTTCTAATAGTTGCCTAAGTTCATTTTTCTTTTTTATTTCAGGAAGAACATCCCTTAAAGTAGCATCGTAAAAATCGTAATATTCCTTATAATATTTAAAATAGTCAGGAATAAAAGGCACCATATAGCAACTTAAGTTATCCATATTCCTCTTCACAAAATCAAACTGTTTATTATCCGAGAAGTTAAACAAATATTTATTTTTATATACTTTTTCATTCTCTGATAATATTTCTTCAAGATAGGTTAGTTCCCATTCTTTAACCCCTGAAATGATTAATCTTAGGTTAGCCCTCTTAAACTCTTCCATATTACATTGTTTATGAACTCCCATATCCAGTACAATATAGTTATACTCTTTTTGTATCACATCCAATATATTTAAGTCCTCGAAATGCGGATAAAATGAAATATCATTTAGTATGAAATAATTCTCTTTTTCTTTTATATCATCATAGCAGTTTTTTATTTTAAAAAAGTTATTGCTGTTATGAAACTCCATAACAGCAACATTAAACTTTTGATTTTTTAGAAAAGTAGCTATCGTTAAAGCAGTAGATGTTGTTCCAATCCTGTTCATAGTTCCAGAAACGGCTATAACAATGGTACCAATTATTTTGTCTTTTACAATAGTAACCGTTCGTTCAACAATCTCTTTTTCAAGCTTTATTTTTTCTTTTGTGTAAGCCTCATCTTTTTGGCTAAAAAAACTATCTTCATCAATCACCCATCGTAGCACCTTTTTATAAGTAGACGGGCTATTCATACATTCCATCAGTTCTTCAGGAATAGTCTTTTTAGAACTCATTGGGGCAATAATATCATAGATATGTATTTGTGTTGCAAGTTTATGTATAAGTTCATTACCTGGCATACAATTATTGGCTATAATTATTATTTGTGTTTTTTCATTTAAAATCCTATACTGCATTAAGCCTTGAATTAGTTTCTTTTTATCCGTAATAACAGAAATATCAATTATTAAATGCTTTACTGGTATTCTCATTATTTTAGATAATTCTTCCCCAAAATCAATATCCTCTCCTATACTTGTAAATAAAATATCTTCACCCATATCTTTAATTATATCTTCAATTGGTTTGTATAAATCACTGCTACATAATATTGCGTTCACAAAAGCACAGAAACCCATATTAACTAAAATATTTTGCTATTTTTATGAATATAGGCTGCTGTTTCACCTCCTGATTTTATATTTTATTTAGTTTCTTTTGAGAATACCCAAAACGGACTTCCATTTACCCCGCCATTTTTAGAACTTTCATTCATAATAACATCCAAGTCCCATTCCTTTTGAGTCCTTTCATAACTAGCTGGGTCATTCACTGTTATTTTTCCATCTTCTGTTATTCCTGTTAAAACGATAAAATGTCCACCATTTGTAAAGTGGTCACTTCCCATGGAAACAATTACTGGCTTTCCTTCACTTAATGCTTCAACCACATCCTTTGGGTCTTGTCTACTGATTGGATCTACTGTAAGTCCAAAACTTTTCCCGCCCTGTGTCATTAAAGTCCAATAAGAACCAGCTCCTTCTGCTCTATGCCCATTGGCAACACTCCAATCTGCAATTACCTTTGGATTTATATCTTCCCGACCTGTTAAGCTTGCGATAACCATAGCAAGGGAAGTTGGGCCACAACCACCAGCTTTTATTGAGCTATTTCCATAGCTTGCTGAAGCCCATCGTGGGTCACCTTGATTAAAATATACAATATTTGCACTGCCAGCTTCAAAATCTTCTGGTGTTAAGGGTATCTTTGAATCTTCATCATAAATATTCAGTTCCCCTTCAATATCAACAGAGGCAATCATATCATAAATGTTTTGGGCAATCCCTTTTTCAAATGGGTCGAACCCCATTTCATTTACAACTTGACTAAATTCTTTTGTGTGTACTTTTACAACACCAACTTTGACGGTTACAGTATATCTACTTTCTTCATCATGTGAATTTCCTTCATCATCTGTATAACTCGTTGTATCTACAACTTCTTTTTCATATGTATAAGAATAGGACTCCGTATATACAAATTTCTTTACTAATTCTAATAGTTTTGATTTAGAAACGTGTGTGAAATCCTGATTTAATAGGATAGCATCTATTGCCATTAAATCTTGCCATGTAAGATTGAACTTAAATACTGTCTCCATTTCATCACAATCAGAATATTTTTCTATTTCATTGTCGTACCACTCTTTGTATATTTTCATGGCATCAGCTGGCATATTTTGATACGTTTGAATAATCTCCAGTTGTCGCCCCTCAAATAACTTACCTGAATAATTTAGTAAAATAGTTGGAAGGCTTACAATTAGTACAGTCGGTAATGAAATAAGTATTGTTATAATTAGTATTGTAGTAGTAAGCACAATTCCAACTGCTTTTAATGCTTTTTCAGGCTCAGAGATTGCACTAGCTAGAAGTTTTTTTCCTATTGCAGCAACGGTACTTGATATTGCCGCCAATTATTTTCCGCCTCCCTTTCCAAAAGCTTCAATCTCATGCTCTGCAAGTTCCACAATTCCGTGTATTCGCTTTGAACCAGCAATTAATAACCCCTCTCCTCTAGCTTTTTTAGCTAGAAGTTCTTGTTCTGCTTCTGTAAGGTGCATTAGATTTGTAAGCTCTTCCAGATTTTTCCCATCTGTACCCATGAAAAATTTAAAGCAGGGATTATCCATCAAAGCCTGTCCATGTCTCCTAATAGAAGGGTCTAAGAAGTCAACAACCGAATGAGTGATAACAACTAAACCACCTTCATATTTACGTATACGTTTACTAACATTTCTTAAAAACTGCAAAGCTTGTGGAACTTCTGGGTCAACAATTAAATATGCTTCATCAACACCAAGTAAAATCTTCTCTTCACGGTCTTTTGAAAGTTGTTGCCATGCCCATGTTAAAATATTAAAATATTGAGTTCGCTTTATAACATCATCGGCTTCTTGTAAGTCATGTGTATCTAAAACAATAAAGTCAGCTTCTGCTGTAATGGTAGTTATTCCATTCCATAAAGCGGCATCTGCCCCAACGGCTGACCGTCTTAAAAGCAAAGCTAACTTTTCATATCGCTCTTTTTTTTGATGTAAGCCACCGTCTTCCTGTACTTTGCTATTCATAAGGTTGTATAAATCTTCAAGGGTTGGATATTGTTCATTTTTTACTTTAGATGTATCAGTCTGCCAAGTTATTCCTCTTAAGTGATATAATTCTTCAAGAACTTCTTCAAGCGTTGCATAATCCATATCATTTAAATCTTTTAAATAAAGTCTGAAAAAGGTTCTTAACGTCTGAAAGTGTAACGCCAAAGAACCCATTCCTTTTCCTTCATCTTTATAAAGTTTGTCATTTTCTTCATCATCCTTTGGCGTTTCTTTTACTTGCAAAGGATTTATTCTTCCACCTTTTCCACCACCACAATTAATCCACTGACCATTTAGATTTTCACATAAATCTTTATATTCTCTTTCCGGGTCAATAATAATTATTTTGGTTCCTTGGGAATACTCATTTAAAAATATATGCTTTACGGTTGCTGACTTTCCAACACCTGGAGCACCTAAAATAGTCCAATTACTATTCGTACGGTCGCCACCCCTTAACCATGGATTAAATAGTATAATGCCACCAGCCTTGTCTTTCCCAAATACATAACCTTCTCCATCATTCAATCCTGATGAGTTAAAAGGAAATGATGCAGCGATAGAACTTACAGGCATATTGCGATTTGCTACATCCTGTATAGCTTGTGGACAAATAGAATATGGAGAAACAGCAAGCAGTGACTGCTCCTGTTGAAACATTGCCACCCTGCCTTTCATTCTCATTCCAGCTATACTTGATTCAATTTTTATGCTTTTACGTTGCAATTCTTCTTTGTCTTTAGCAGTAATTAATATAGATACATTTACATAAAATACGTTTTCTTTATCTTTATCTATTTTATCAAGCAGTTTATCAGCATCTTTGTACTGTTGTTCAAATCTTTTCATCATGTAGGGCGAACCACCCTTGTCAAGCTTTGAAAATATTTCCCCCATGCTTTTGGATATATGTTCAATAAGTTTAGCTGGATTTGTTGGTGCTATATGGATTGAACAAGTTACCCCTTCCATATTTGCAATTGAACTTAACCAACCAACTTTTACTTCTGGTGGATAATCAATAATCAGTATTACTTTTGCTAGCTGCTCACCAAACCACAAATCAGAAGGGTTAAATTCTAATGCCATTGGAGAAATTGCATTTATCATATGATTATTAATAGCCTTTACTTTTGTTTTTTCTTTTTTAAATGCCAATTAGATTCCTCCTCACTCCACCAATAACGGAGGTAACGAATACATTACCTCCGCTTTTTCAAAAGAAGCCTGCAATGGATTTGCAAATAATGATAGTACATCTAGCAATTCATCTTCATTGCATATGTTAGAACGAAGGCCTGCGCTTGAAATACTTTCTTTTATACGCTCTAACCTTGTCATAAGTTCTTGTTCTGCTTTATTGCCTGCTTCTTTTGTAATAATAATATAAAAACGTCTTTCTGTTATTTCTCCTTTACTTGCGACTTCTGCTGTTTGTTTTATATAGCCTTTTAGCAAACGCTTTCTTGTAAAATCAAATTCAGCCTTTGCTTTGTTTTGAAGTAGCTCAAGATAATTGTTTAAATCAACAGGTCTGCCGATACAAAAAATTTGGAATGATTCTTTTTCCCCATTAAACCCTTCTGCTAAAGCATCTATTTTTCTTTTTGTTTCTTTTATTGATAATAACTCTAAATTTTCTGGCTGAACTCTTAATATCCCAACTAACGCATTATCTTTTCTAACGATTATATTTTTATGAATATCTTCAATGGGAATCCATTGCTGGGCAGTTTTTTCCTTTTTAATTTGGTTTAATTCTTCCTGAGATTTTTTCATTTTTTTTACTGAAAAATTTATCAATATAAATCCCCCTGCCTATACAAATATAACTTCTGATTTTTCATATATTCCCTTCTGCTTTTTAAAAAATACAGAATACTCAATCCTGTTGATGGTTCTTTTTTCACCATTAAAAAAGCTCCTGCAATGGGTATAATAATTGCAAAAGCCTGTACCATAGAAGATATCACCGGGAAAAATCCCAAAATCTTATAAATTGCAAGTCCTACTATAGTCGCAATGAAAATTATCTTGATTTCATACATTCCAATCCCTTCAATTATTTCAAATCTTGTAGAAACATTAACTGGAATTAAATATTTACTTTCTTCTCTATCCATAAAACACCGCCCTGCCTCTTAATAAAAATCTTTGATAACAGCAATTAGCCCCGTTAGTGATAGTGCTACTGCAGCACCAATTAACGTATTTTTAATTTTTTTATTGCAGTCGCTAATATCACTCTCATTTAGACTATGTATTTTTCGAAAAGCTTGATATGTTACCATTGTTATTGATACGGAAAATATCAGAACCGATAACCAAATTACCCACTCTGCTACATAACTTACTGCTTCCATATGTCACCTCACTTTACAAGCTTCATCATTGCCATATAACCAGCTTGTTTTGTCGCACCTGATACAGAGCCTGTGAATCCTGTTGAGTGTAAGAATTGTTGAACAAATTTAGGCGTTTTCAAAGTAACCCATAGCCAACCTACTAATATGAGCATGGCCGTCCAACCATCCGCTACCTTTGCTAAAAAATAAAAAGATCCTTGTATCATAAATATTTGGAGAGCTTGGGTTAATGCAATTGTTATGATTTGTTTTAACCATGCGTTCCACATACTTCTATTACTTACAGTAATATTTAGTGCCATCAGTGGGCCAATAACAGCCAATATGGCAAATTCAGCACCCCTTATGGATGCTTGAATGGCAACAACTAAAAAACAAATAAGAACCATTATGCAGTATAGTATAATCGCAATTTCGCCACTTCCATTTTCCAGTGAAAATAGTATGTTATTCCAATCAGCTACTTGTGACCCACCAGTTCCTATATTAGCTACATCATGGGCAACTTTTGTTCCAAAAGTATAAACAAGATTTACAACCCACGGTAGACAGGCAACAGTTGCTACGGCTTGTACAGTTCTTATTAATAGACCTAAAACATCTGCATCTGGGTCACCAAGTTGATATAATATATAAGTTTGGTATGCCTCGTACATCGTTTTAGCAATAATGATCGTAAAAGCTAATGTTTGAGCGTAATCCATTACATGCTGAACAAATGGCAATTGAAAAATATCTAAAGAACTGCTCATTATATTTGCAATTGCATTTCCAAATGTTTTAGCTATAGAATCATAAATCGATGCAAAAAAATCATTAATTGCGGTAGATATTATTTTTGAAGGGTCAAACAATAAAACCAACTCCCTCTAAGTCTATTTGTAGTACCCTAAAATCAAAGTAACAAGACCACTGGCAGATTCTGCAAGAACTGCTCCAATAAGAACATTTTTCATTAACCTGTTTTTTTCCGAAATAATGGATTGATCTGTTGCAGTTGCTTTTGTTATTGCAAGATATCCAAGCACTAGACCAGCAACCGTAGGAATAAGTATCAATAACCAACCTGTTGCAGCTTTTGTAAGCTCAACTGTTCCAGTAACCAAAGTCGGCTGACTTGCAAAAACTTGCTGTGATAATACCGCAGTAATAATCATCACAAATACCAATAATTTTCTATTTAATTTAATTCTCATCATTAATTCCTCCATATTTTATAAAAAGTTAATTTCTCCTTCTTTTTCGGGTTCTAAACTTTCTTCACACGTTATATCTTCTTCACTTTTTGAACTTTCCTCATTCTTTAAGCTTTCTGCTGTTTTTAATTCTAGCTCTTTCTTAGCTATGTTAGAATCTTGTAATTCTTGATTCATCTCCTCCTCAAAATAAAGCAATGGCACTGTAGAAGATAACTGCATTGTATTTAACTTTCTTTCTTCAAGTTCGCCCTCCCTCTTTTCTATCATTTTTAAATTGTTGCTTTTATCTTCTTCTACATTGCCTGTCATTGAAAAGCCAAACTCACTATTTGCATTCCATTTTGATAAATCCATAATAGGAAACCTAGCTGGAAATGTTCCAATCGGTAGCAACAACACTTCATTGTCTGGCCACCTTAAAACTTCATCTTGCAATAACAAGGCCCTACCTGTTAATCCAATACCATGAGTGCTTGAATTACTATTTTTCGATTGTACACTTGTGCTTGCATTTTCTGTCTCAATTGTGTAGGCACCTGTTTTATCAGAAATAAGTTTTGCAGTCTCTATATCTGCGGTTTTTAAATATAACCAATTATGGCAATTTCCTGTGATTGTCTGTGAATTTTTATCATATAACTTTTTTAATTGTGCAACATCTTGTACTGCAATTGTAAATCTCATCCCACGTCCTGCTGAGACGGTAAGTTTTTTATCAAATTCATTTATAGGTGGTAGATTTCCAAATTCATCAAGCATAAAATTAATACGTCTTGGAATCCTTCCACCTTTGTTTATCGCTAACTCCACCATTTGTTGATATACTTGGTCAATATATAAACTTGCAAGTACATTTCTTGTTGTTTTCTCATCGGGTATTATCAAAAAAACTGCTGTTTTTTCTATTCCGATATTAAAAATAGTATGGTCTTGCTTTAATGTCATATCTGCGATATATGGGTCAGAAAAAAGTCTTAAATCTGCTAAGGCAGATGTAAAAAAACTTGCCCTTGTTTTTAATGGTGCAATACTTGCTGTCGCAAAAGCAGCTTTCGCAGGGTGTGTTACTGGTAGTTTTCTTATATATTCAAGCAATGGAACTGTCCCATCGGGCAACGGTTGTCCGTATTCTGACAAAAAATAAAATGCTGACGTTATATTTCGTTGAAACTCAAATTGACTATTAATAGATGCTAGTAAAATAAGGGCGGCAATTGTACTTTCTTCTCCGTTCTTCCATATAGGTTCTGTGTTGGCAGATGGCGTTTGATTTACAATTGTGTGTGCAATATCCCATGCAATTTCAGTAGCTTTTGATATGTCACCTTTGTCTACTGCTTTATTTACATTTTCTAAAATATTCCATTGGTTTCCTTTCAGTGGTTCTCTAAAGTTCATAACAATTACTTTATAGCCTTCTCGTTTTAAATAATCTTTTGTATATATGTAAAGTTCCCCTTTGGGGTCACTTAAAATCATGCTTTCTTCTGCTTTCGCCATTAAATAAATGGATGGTAATATTATTTTTCTTGATTTACCAGAACGAGTTGCACCGATTATTAAGGTATGTGTATCATCCTTGTTAAGCCATACTTTCTCGTAATTTTTGACTTTTTCAGCACCAAAGACAATTCCACCTTTTTTAATTTCATCGTTTGTTAGCCATATATCAAACTTCTTGTCCATTTCATTTTTGTTTTGCCAGCGACTTGTTCCATGTTGACCTGCACCTCCTGGTTCTGGGCCACCTACACCTTCAGATATTTTGTTTTTTACACTTACTTTGTTTATATCCCAAAGCAAATAGATTAGAAGGGCTAAAAAAGGCATTTGAAGCATGAAGAAGACCTTTCTAAGTTTTATACTCAAAAAAACTTCTTTTATGCTTTTAAACACACCATAAGAAAGCCAATTATTGATTGATTGGTGTATATCTCCGTGCATAAAAAAAGGAAGCTTAATCATAAACGGTACTAAAATCATATTCGCTAATAATAGACTTCCAATAAAACAAATCATGATAATTGTCTGCCTCTTTAATTTCATAGTACCTTCCTTTCTCATCTTTCAAGATCTAAATCTTGAACTTTAACTTGTTGCGGTGCATCTCTTGCTTTTAATTCATTTTCAATATTTTTAATGTCTCTTACCACATTCTGACAATTCAGAAAAAGCTCTTTTGTCTCTATCATGTTATTTTCTAATTTTTTAATTAAGTTTATATCATTTTGGTAACTTTCGGTTTTAGTGTTTGCATTCTTCATCCGATCTTTAGCTTCGCAATACTGCTTATCAAATTGCTCTACTTGTTTTCCAAGCCAATGATATGCGTAAGAAAAATCACTTACAGGAAAAATAAACTGCTCACTTCCTTTTAACAATCTAAGTAATTTATTTACTTCATGCAATGTCTTTAGTTGCTTATTATTTAGTAGATCTACTGTGCTAAAATTGTACTGTTTTTTGTATTCCTCTCTAATTTTATATTCCAATGTATCTTGTTCAGCTTGTTTTATGTCTTTTGTGGCATCTACACGCAAGTGACTATAGGATACTTTTCCTTCTATAGGAACTAACCCTTTTTCCAACAAATATAACGTTTTATTAATTATTTTTTCATACGTTTGTAACTCATGTTTTTGATATGCTGTTGTAAACTCATATTGAGAATAATTTTTAAATTCACTTGTGTTATTAATTGTTTGTAATTTGTCATGTGAAATGTAGAAATATCCATTTAACTTATATTGCAAAATACTTTCGTCATATCGTACTTTATATCCCTCTATGATATCCATTGCATATTCTGTAATTAAGTCATTATATTCTTTTGGATTTACATTAGAAAATTCAGCAACTGTCATTTTATATTTTTCAGAAATTGCAAGAGCTTCTTCATCTGTTTGAATGTCTAAATTTATATATCCATTTGCAGAAACTCTTTTGGGATACATATTTAAACTTTTATATTCGTTATCCGTAAGAGGTAAAAATTCATTTGTATGCTTATTGTCTATTTTTCTTAGTCTAAAATCTTCACCTAATTTATTTATAGCCGTTTTAGAATCAATGCCGTAAACCTTCATGGTAAGATCAATTACTGACCCACCCTCACCAGCGCCAAAGTCATACCAGGAATTTGTATTCTTCCAAATGGTAAATGACGGAGTTTTTTCAGTAGAACGTATTTTACCTTGTAGTATATTTCCACGTTCTTTTAATTGAATGCCACTTAGTATTGCGACTTCTTCACAAGAAATATTTCTTACTTGGTTTAAATCATACATTTTATCACCCCCATTTTTGAGCATAAAAAAAGCCGAGCTTATAATTTAAGCACCGCCTACCGTTCAAGTTCTTCCTCTTGATAAAGACTTGCTGAATTTATTTTCTTTATATTTTCTTTCATTACTTCTTTGCTGCTTTGTAATGCTTGTTGTTTTGTGATTTCATTTTTCATAAACTCAGCTTCTTCTACAGACTGCCTTTTACTTCGCTCTAATTCACTCCACACACTCTTCCATAATGAAGATACCATAGAAGTTATTGTTAACCCCTGCTTAGAACCAGCATACATCCAACGAGGAATATTTTTTTCTTTTATTCCAAATGCTTCAAAGGTTGTTTTCCAATCCTTCATAGACATAATATCAATATTTCCGGCTGCTTTACTTAATTCAGATTTTTCGTATGTGTCTTTTATAATACGCTCAAGCTTATCTATTTCTATGTTTAGTTTTGATTTAACATTTAAATTTTGAAGTATTGCATACACTTCTTCATAACCTACATTAGATGCCAAAAGAATATTACAAATATTTTTAGCAATTTTTTCTGAAAAAGCTACATCTGTTATTTTATGATACTTTTTTAAGCTCTCGTAATCAGCTTGAATACCTTTATATGTATCCTCTACGTACATGGATGAAGTTTTAATCTTACTTTCTTTTTTTAGCTCATCTATGTTTATTTCACCATTATTATTTTGAAGTAACTTAATAATCATCTTATCAATGTTTATAGTTGATTCTAAGTCCATATCACTTTCATTTGCAGATTTATCTTCTGCAAATTTTTGAGTATATTTTTCTGTCAATTCATACTTTCCGTCACAAACTTTTTTCAAATATCCTAATAGTTCAAAATAATCAAGCTTTTTATTTAATGTTTTATGTTCTTCTTCTGATAGACATTCTTTCTTTTCAGTTATCGCTTCTTCTTCATTATTTATTTCTGTAGAAAACGTTTCTATTGGAATTGTATTTTTATAAAGCACCCATTCTTTTTTCTTTCCATTCATTGCATCTTGTCTTAAATCATCTAAAACCAATCTGGCTTCACGTGTAAACGAATATGTAGCATCTTCTTTGTTATAGCTCATATAACCCAATATAGCTAATTTTTTAAATCGGTTAACAAGCATACCCGTTTCCTTTTCTGCTTTACCCAGGTATTCAGAATACTTTTTCTCTTTTGCGCTTTTATTACACGCTTCAAAAAGTTTGTTATATTTACTGTATGTTTTTCTTTCCACTTCGGCCAAGGTTATTTTACTATTTTTTCCCATCATCATTTCAATTATCAGATCAAATTTTATGATTCCTGTATCAAATGGCTTTCTATAGTTTTTTGAAACAACATCCTTTATACCTTCTGTTTTTATTATTTCTTCAAGTGAAATAATATTACCTTCGCCCTGCACATTTTTACTAATGATACTCAAAAGTTCTAGTTCGTTATTCTTTAAATTTATAGCGTTTCTATACTCATTGGTTTCAGAACTGACCAAATGAAACTTATTGTTGCTTTGACCTAGCACCCCTAAATCTCTTAAATCTGTTAACTTTTTTATCATTATTTCCATGTTGTGGTTGTAGATTTTATCAATCATGTCAAGTGCGATTTTTTCATCATAATGTAATAGTTTCAAAACATTTAAATACTTTTCAGTGTCATTTTTCGAAACACTAATTTCATTCTGTGCTTCATTCTCAAAAGATTGCAATTCTCTGTCAATAATATTATTAATAGAGGCATCTTTATAAGTAGCTTTCTCACTAAAAAGATATTGTTTCAAAAGCTCCCTTATTTGGTCACTTTCAACACCTAATTTTATACAGGTCTTTGAAATTTCTGATAGATCCTTTTCATAATCCCTCACAACTTTTATTTCTGATGTAATGTTTTTAATGACACCTACAGCTTTTTCAGAAAGTTTTTTATTGATGGAAAAATTATTTTGCTTTTTTAATTGAAACGCTGCCTTTAAAATAATTTGATTCATTCGGTTTATTATATCGTTATAATTATTTTCTTTTGCTTTTTCAATATCTTCTGGCTTTGAAGAATAAAAATCAGTAAGCCTTTCCACGGCATTTTGACTTTTAGCAAGTGTCGCTATAAAATCTGGTTGTTGTAAAAAATATTGTGATATGTTATTAATTTCAGCCTTTACATCTTCTGGCATTAACTTAAAGACGACTCTTCCCTTTTCAGGAATTTTCAAAGATAAATCTTGTAACATATTTGCTATAGACTTTTCATTTTCATCATAAATGCGTGGTGGAGTGTTTAAAGTCACATCATCCTCATATTTTGTTAGATATCTCAAAGAGGCATTCATATTACCTTTTATTAATTCATTGATGGTATCACGCAATAAATTCTTTTCAGTTAATACCAAAAATCGCTCTTCTTCATAAACTTCATCAGTAAATAACTTTTTGATTGCATTTAATGTCCCTTTAGGTATCGTTCCTAATGTTAACTTAGGCTCTTTCTCCCAAAACATTATATGTGCATGTGGGTGTCCTTTTTCCATATGAACTGCAGCAGACCAACGAATATTATCAATTCCTATTCCCATTTCACTTGCCATATCAGGAACTTTTTTACGCAACATATCTTGCCATTGTTGTTTTTCTAGATAGCCTAATTTTTCCGCCTCATCTTCTCTTAAAGAAACAATTCCACGCCAAACAAAACTCTTGCAATTTTTTATTTCCTTTGAAACTTCAACTAAATCCTCAGCCCCATTTTCTCCAAAAAGACCATGGGAATATGGTCTTTCATTTATATACTTTAAATAGTCTGTATCATTTAGTTGAATAAAAGCATCATCCTCTTGAGCACTCTTTTCCTCTAGTAGTTTTTCTAAGTCACTTTCAGTCAAAGTTTTGTCAACACCTGGTCTAGTGGCTATGTATTCTAAGTGATTAATATTTTTACTACTATTACTCTGAAAATTAGGATGTTTAAACGATAACTTGAAAACTACACCTCTTATATCAATCCCCTTCTTTATTCTCCAAATTTAGGTTTAAATCTTCTGTCTTTGATTTCATATATTCAACTGCCTTTTTACGAGCATTCTCATAAAGCTCCAAAACATTTTTTCTATTTTTGTCTGGCACTAAATCCATAAAAGCCTGCACATTTAAAAAAGTAGATGTTGCTGCCATATGCCCTGTTTTACTTGAAATTTTCGCCAGTCTTTCTGTGTGAGGTTTTAAAACGATTTCCATTTGCTTCCTAATTATCTGACTTACATAATCTATATTGTTTTCTGTTAATTGCTGTTCAATGCCTTTTTTTAGAAGTTTTCTGCTAACATCTGCCATACTTTTTTTACTAGATTGAGCAATATTTTTAATTGCTTTATATGTTTCTTCGTCCACTACCAAGCTATATTTTTTAAATACCAACCATATTTCTCCTGCCCTTCTTTTTATGTTTTTTCACCCTGTAAACTCCTTGTTTTACTATTGGTTTCCCTACTAATAGTGTTTTGTTCACCTTTTGTACTCCAGAAAACTTGTTTATTCACCTGGGTGAAAATATATATTATTGCTGGCTTTGCCAGCAAGTTGTGGTATGGCGGTTCACCGCCCTTATCCTGCCTTTTAACTAAATGGTATGTCTTCGTCATCTTCTATGTGTGTTTCTGATTCAACGCCCTCCTGCTTTTCTAATTTTTTAGTTGTCCCTGGGAAGCTAATTTTTGAAACTGCCACTTCCCATGAATATTGTTTTTTCCCATCTTTTTCAAAACTACTTGTTTGAAGTGAACCTGAAATTCCAACCATATCTCCTTTGTTAAAATACTTAGAAATTGTTTCAGCCACTTTTTTAAAGGCAACGCACTGAATAAAATCTGATGTTTCTTTGTCTCGTTGTATGGCTATTGTAAATCGTAGTACTGCCACATCGTCTTTGCTTCGCTTTAGATCAAGTTCTTTTGTAATTCTTCCTAAACCATTAAAGCTATTCATAAAAACCCTCCCTTCGGGTAATAAAAGAGCCCTCTTTGGAAATAGTCCAAAAAGAGCCTTAAGTAGTTTTAATTTTCTACATGATACATTATATCATAGATTTTCGGATTTTGTTCCCCAGAAATTGCCCAGAAATTCCCCAAGAATTCCCCAAGAATTGCCCAAGAATTGCCCAGAAATTGCCCAAGAATTCCCCAGAAATTGCCCAAGAATTTTCATACTATTAGAAATTGATAGGTAAAGGAAAACAGAAGGAGTATTTTTATAGATAGAAAGAGTATATAAACAGAATTAGTACATAGAAGTAATATTAAACTTTCAAAAAAGCCTTCTTCTTAGCCTATTATCCTAACTTTTCAAAAAATGAATCTTGAAAATATACCAAATGTCACCTGAAAATCTCACTTTCTGCCAAAAACAAAACTTGAAAATATTTTTATCTGATAAAATAGTAATTGAAAATCTATATGCAGTTTTTGAGGTTTTTAATTGAAACTTGAAAATCTACGACAAAAAAATAATCCTTTTCAGGATTTCTTAACTATTCTTTTTCTTTTGCTTCACAACTATTATTTTTCAAACTTAAAATTGTCTATTTTAATGGTTCATTTCTTTCTTCATCATAATTAGCATTATTTTTCAACATAACAATAAGACCAAAATTAGTTTAAAAATTTTGACCTTCTAGTTTTGCAGTTATTATTTTGTTTATTAGTGGTGGAATTATTTTTCCATAACTGATAAGAGTATCTATGATGACGCTAATGGTCATACCAAAATACTCCTTCCGTTGATTGATTAGCACAATTAAGTCTTTTATATCTTCTGTCGGAACTTCATCAAAATTAATTTTATAGGTTCTAAATAGTAACTTTAGTTTTCGTACCACAAAAAGCTCAAATTGTGTGCTTCTTGCATCCGAAATAATGGGGTTATCTCTATGTATAATGATTATATTTTTTTGCTTTTTTGTGCCTTTTTTAGATGATAGTGTTAGTTTAAAAAATCGTTCAATATCTTTTATATAGCTTTTAATCAGCTGTACATTGTTTATGGATATTAAGCTTTTAATACGTGCAATATGTAAAAAGAAGTCTCTTGTTAATTCCCTACATTCAAATACAATGTTTAAAATAATTTTCTTTACATTTGTTCTTAGCTTGATGAACTCCTTTGTATGTAAAAAATCTCTGTTGGTTCTTAAATATCGTTTACTTTGGTCATCTTTTTGTGTTGCAAAGACATTATCAAGTATTTCGATATCCCATCCATTATAATTATGTCTATGTACTATTCTTATAAATTTTTGTTCTTCAAGGGCATATACGCAATCATAAAATTCTTGATGTGAAATTGCAAGTTTTTCGCATACTTCTTTATATTTTAATCCTTCTACCATCCCTCTGTCGCTTTGGATTATTGACAGGAGTAAGAGAAATGAAACTTCTGTACTTGTTATTTCTTTACTGCATATTATCTTATCAATTATGTCTTTTGAAAGCTTACAACTCCCAAAGCGCATCGACTTCACCCTCCTTTTTCTTATGTATTTTATTTTGCCATCTTTAGAAGTTCTGCTTCCTCAGCTACTCCAAAGATAAACCAAGTTATTTTGTCTAACGCTTTTTTTCTAATACGAGAATATTCACTTGAACTAATATTGACTTTTAAAAGAACATCTGTCATTGAACTTTTATTTATATATTTCTCTTCTAAAACTTGCCTTTCTTTGCTTTCAAGTACCAAAAGCCCAGAATCAATTCTGTTTTTTCTATTTATAAGCTGTTCTAACCTCTTTGATATCCTATCTCGATCTAAAACCATTTGTTCTACAACAGAATATATACTATTAGTCTTGCTTACTGTCTCTAAATACTTCACACTCCCAAGATCAATGTCTTTCAAGTACCTTTCATCTTCCTCGATTATTTTCTCGTTAGTTTTATACTCATATAAGCATTTTTCAATATATCGTATCTTCTCAGTTCTATCCATCTTCTCAATTCCTTTCTACTATGAATTCTTTACTTTATTTTAATAACATAAAAATTCCTTGCTTAACCACTGCAAGGAACACTTATGTTATTAAAATAGTATGAACTAAATCTTCAATCCGCTCCTTGCTACATATACTTTGAAAACAAGTCTGAAAAATTACTATTTTTCTTTGGATCTGCTATTGGCTTTGTATTTTTTAAGAAGTTAATTTCTTCATCAAGCTTATTAATGCTAGTAGCATTAATATTATTTATAATCGTTTCTTTATTTTTGCTAATCATTTCACTTGCCTCTTTTAGCTTAGTAAATGGAAAATTCAATCCAGTTAATAAACATACAGTCTTTTCAGTATTTACATTTTGGAATGAATCAACAAATACACCTAACTCCTTTTGTATTTCTGTTAAATCAATCTTTGAACTTTGTATCGCTGATAGACCAATATATTTTATAACTTTGTCGTTTTCTAATGGTGCAAATATGTTATTTCTAAAACTATTAATAAGTTTTGCCGTATCACTGTTATTTTTATCTAAAGTTGTTATAATAGCACTACCACGAGTAGCAAGTAGCTCTTTTAGTTCTGCTTTATCAATGTTACCTTTTATACTTTTATGGTTGGTTATTTCTATTACCGAATTAAACAATTTTGCAAACCTCCAGTTAAGCCAAATTGCTTCACCTTTGTTGTTATCAATTATAAAGGTTGCTCCCAAATCCGAATTTTTGATGTCTGCAAGCTCTTTCATACACTCATATGAATTTATATGTGCCTTTAAAGGTTCCTTTTCAGACGGCAATATTGTAATTGCTCCAATTTTTACATCCTCTACGGTTTGAAGTAATAGTTCAATTAATAATGGTGATATGCCTGATCCAGTTCCACCACCAGTTGAAAAAATAACAAATATATATTTTTCTTTTATCTTTGTCTTTATTTCATTTGACAGCTCCAAAAAATTTTCTTTCAATAAAAACTTCGCTTTGCCTCTATCCTTATTGCATCCCTCTCCAAACTTTAAATGGTACTTAAATTTTGATTGTTTCAAAGTATCCAAATCTTCTGTTGACGTATTGATATAAAATACGTTATAACCTTTTTCTTCAAAAATAGAGCCAATATTGCCACCTGCTTGTCCTATTGCCAAAAAACCAATTTCATTTTTCAATTACTTTCACATCCTCATATTTTTTATCTAAATATTTTCCAGTTTCTTTATTCCATCTTCGGTTATAAAATATGTATTTGCTCGCCCTTCTTTAATTCCCTCAGCTATGTACCCTTCTTTTATCATGGAAGACAAACGTTTATATATCGTTGGAGATTTTAAACTGGTCAATTTTCCATGGATATCTGCTAATGTTAACGCCTTGACTTTGTTATTAACTTCGTTCTTACATAAAAAACCTAATATTGCGTAAGCGATTTTATCCATTAAGCTCCCTCTTCAATTCTTACAAACTTTCACTTTCTCTGCCTATCTTTAATAAACTTTTACAAACTTTTACAAATTCTTATAAACTTATACTGTCTCTTATAAGCTCTATTCGCTTCAAACCATGACTGATACGTCAGACCTCTGTAAGAAAATCTTTCTTATTGCCCAATTGGTTCCTTAGCTCTTTATCCAAAAGTAAGACTCCCTATCTAAAATTTTTATATTTTAATAACTCCATATGCTTGTCCTAATAGCCGTGAATTACACGGCAGACTTTTTCTCTTTCTTACTCAAACACAATTGATGTGCAAATCGCTCATCAGCTGGAAGCTTCTCTGCTTCCCTGCCATCCATTTTTTTGGGGCTTAAAACACAGTTCCATTTCATATTCCCTACGTACATTGTGTATTTCGCTTCATCCCCATGCTTGAACTTAGCTTTTACTTCATCTAAGGTATCCACTTCCATAAATATCACCTCAATAAATGGTATGATTATGATAAATTGTCTTATGATTAAGTTATTCATAATTAAAAATCTTTACGTATGTAGTATTTTTTGTTAGAATTAATTTGTCTTGTTGAGTTGCACTCCCTCAATTGGCGTTGAGGGAGTGTTTGTTGTTTTTACATTTTCCATTAATTGTTCTAATGGAGTTTTTTTGTTGAACAAGTTGAATAATTTTATCCAGTTTTCTTCACTTGTTCCATTGATTCCTAATTCAATTCTTTGATATGAATTGGTTTCCATTCCTAAACACTTGGCAACATTAGCTTGTGTTAGGTTTTTACTTTTTCGTGCATTTTGTAATACGTTGCGTATATTCACCCTCTCCTTTTTATTTAACACCATGTATCTCATTGTGTTAATGCAAATATACACCATGTTATACATTGTGTCAATGTGTTTTAAAGATATCTTTTGGTGGTGTATTTTATGATTAATTTTGGTGAAAAACTTAAGCAACTACGTTTTGAAAAAGGTGTTACTCAAAAACAAGTTGCTGAATATTTAGAAATAGCCCCTAATTCTGTGCAAAGTTTAGAATATGGAAAAATCCGTCCTAGTTATGAAAACTTAATCAAACTCTGTCAATACTTCAATGTATCAGCCGACTATCTTCTAGGCCTATCAGACGACCCAACAAGACACTAGCCCTTCGGGGCTTTTTATATTGTAAAATCTAATTTTCCAATTCATTGTTTACTGGTTGTCCTATTAAGTTTCCTATCAAGATACTTCGTTTTCAAAAAAAATATCATTAATATTTTTTCCAAAATAATCTGCTATAATTTTTGCTTCATTCAAAGTAAATGGTACACTCCCAGATTCTTTTTTTTGATAAGCTCCTCTGGTCTTTAGACCTAAAAGAGTAGATAGGTATTCACATGTTACATTATTTTTGTTCCGAATCTCTTTTAACTTTTCAAACACTTGTATTTCCTCCAAACTATTTAGTTTCTTAATAGGACACTTACATCTTAATTCAATTTTTGTTTCCTGTCAATACTTTTTTTATCATTCTTATGTATTTTGTATCTAATTAAGATACTTCGCTTGTGTACCTTTCTAGGATACATTATTATATATTAAAGAGGTGTTAATCTTGAAAAACTTAAGAAACATTAGAAAAGAGCAAGGGTTTACATGCGAATCTTTAGGTAAATTAGTGAATGTTCAAAAGTCTGCAATTTCAAAATATGAGCGTGGAGAAATTCAACCTAGCCAAGATGTGCTAGTTAGATTATCGGAAGTCCTAAATTGTTCAATTGACTATCTATTAGAAAAAACAAATGATCCAACACCAATGACCTTGCAAAAAAAAGAGCTGCTTTCAAATGAGAAAGCAGTTCTTAAAATGCAACAAGTACTTGTTGATGAGGGAATAATTCCACCTAAAGGCGATTTAACAGATGAACAGACAGAAATATTACTTAATTACATCACTGCCAATGCCAGTTTCCTTAAGAAGCTGATACATGATAATAAGTAAATTGTTTTCATTAACATTATTGTTTTCCAAAATGCCGGCCTTTACTACGTATGTAAGAACTTCCTTTATATTTTTGTTGACTATCATATATATACCCTCTTTCAGAGAAATTTTATGATAGTTAGCCGGCATACCTATCAGGATGATAGTATATGTGCAAGTTTTTAAAAAATCAACTATATTTTAATTATAAAATCGAAACCCATTGACTCAATACACGTGGCAAACCCATTTTTTATTAATAAACAATCTAAAATGAATAAGAATACATGAGTTAAAATATGAGGTGTGCTAAAAGTGGATATCGAAAAAAATTTAATTCTAATAAGAAATGAAGATAAAACAGACCAAATATTTCAATGTGAGCGCAGTGGAGACATATATAATATTACATATAAGTCTAATAATCATGATATGGATACTAAGCCTAAGACAGTTTATCCCTATCATAATAGCAATGCAAAGTGGTACACAGACCCCTGTGAAATAGATGTACATAACATTATGGTTTATGAAAACGGTAACTATTTATCAAATATTGTAAAAATACTTGTTTTTAATGAATATGTTAAGATTTTCTTCGAAAACCAACAAATTAAACTTTATCCTAAATCAACACTTTCAATTGAACCAACAAATCTGGTTAATGAATTATCAACAAATTGTTTTGAATATCTGACAAAAATAGCTTATGCAGTTGGCTTAATTATCGAAGAAACTGGTACTAATATTTTAGCTAAGCAATATACAGATATTTTAAGAGTAGATTCTAAAAGTAGTTTATCAGTATATTTGCAACTTTGTGATATAAAACACCAAGATACCTGCCCACAATTAATATTCCCCTTTGGAATCAACTTGAGTCAAAAAGCTGCAGTTGAGAAAGTATTTACAAATCAATTGAGCGTTATCGAGGGGCCACCTGGTACAGGAAAAACTCAAACCATACTTAATATTATCGCAAATGCTATTATAAATAACAAAACCGTTGCTATTGTTTCTTTTAATAATTCCGCCACTTCAAATGTTTTTGAAAAGTTACAAAAATATGATCTTGGTTTTATTGCAGCTCTTTTAGGAAATAAAGTGGCTAAAGAAACATTTTTTAATAGCCAAACTGGACTCTATCCAAATATGTTAGGTTGGGACTTAGATCAACAGACATTAGATGTCCTTGAAGAAAAATTACCAGATTTGCAAAATCAAATAAATGAAATGCTAGATATTCAAACTCAAATTGCAATATTAAAACAAGAATTATATAATTTAACTGTGGAAAAAAAGTATTTTTATGAATATTATAATGAAATTGACCGTTTCCTATCTAATACACCTGATCTTCGCAAAATGAATTCTAATAAGTTAATATCGTTATGGACTGAATATCAACATCACATTGAAACTAAAGAGAAAACAACATTTTTCTATAAACTATCCAACTTCTTTAACTATGGTATCTATAATTTTAACTTTTATAAAAACCCAAACGAAGACATCATAACCTTATTTCAAAAAAAATATTATGACATAAAGGAGCAAGAGCTTAATACAGAAGTTCAAACACTATCTAAAAAACTCTCTGACTTCAATTTTGATGTGGCTATGAAAACTTATAGTAATGACTCAATGAAACTTCTAAAATCCTATTTATATAATAAGTTTTCTCAAAAAGATAAGAGGGAACAATTCTCAGAATCTAATTTTTGTATAAATTTCAAAAATTTTATTACTGAATATCCTATCGTATTAAGCACTACCTACTCTTTACGTAGTTGTAAGACAGACAGTTATCTATTTGATTATATTATTATTGATGAATCATCCCAAGTTGACATAGCAACAGGTGCGCTTGCTCTCTCCTGTGCTAAAAATGCTGTAATCGTAGGTGACTTGAACCAACTTCCAAATGTAGTTGATAATAACGAACGTAGAATTACAACTGAAATTTTTAACGCTTTTAACCTGAATTGTGCTTATAATTATGCCGAAAATAGCTTATTATCCTCAATAACAAAACTGTATCCTCATATTCCAAGAACACTGTTAAAGGAACATTACCGTTGCCATCCAAAAATTATAGGATTTTGTAATCAGAAGTTTTATAATAGTGAGCTAGTTATATTGACAGAAGATACGGCGGAAAGTAGCCCATTGTTGGTATATAAAACGTCTGAAGGAAATCATGCTCGTGGGCGCTATAATCAAAGACAAATTGATGTAATTTTTGAAGAAATCTTGTCGAATGAAAAAATTGATATTAACAACTCCTCCATCGGTATAATATCCCCTTACAGGTTACAAGCAGAAAAAATAAGAGATACAACAAAGGAAATGACTGAAATTTCTGCGACTGGAAAAATTGAAGCTGATACCGTACATAAATATCAGGGGCGAGAAAAAGATGTTGTGATACTCACTACTGTAGCAAATAAGATAAATAATTTTATTGATGACCCACATCTTATAAATGTTGCAGTTTCCCGCGCTGTAGAAAAGTTAATAGTTGTTGTATCAAATAATGCAGGTGAAGAAGGTACAAACATTGGCGATTTAATAAAATACATTCAATATAATAATTTTGATGTTATTAATAGTGAAATATATTCTGTTTTTGATTTATTGTATAGTAGCTATTCAGAAAAGTTATTACATATTTTAAAAAAATTAAAAAATGTCTCTGAATTCAAATCAGAAGTTCTTATGAATACTGTAATTGAAAAGGTCTTAGATTTACCTACTTTTAAGAGCCTTGGATTTATTTTGCATCAACCTATAAATTTGCTTATAAAAGATAAGTCTATTTTAAATGATTCTGAACTTAAATTTGTATTAAATCCCTTATCCCATACAGATTTCCTAATTTTTAATAAAATGGATAAAACTCCTGTTCTTGTTGTAGAAGTGGATGGATATGCTTTTCATGCTGAGAACTCCAAACAATTAACACGTGATAATATGAAAGACAGTATTTTTAAAAAATATAGCATACCTATATTAAGAATAAGAACCAATGATAGTGGAGAGGAAACAAAGCTCATCAAAAAACTTTCAGAAATACTACATTGTTCAGATTAATGATTTTTGCAAAAACTTTGTTAAGAATGTTATCCCCGATTATAATGTATTTGTAAAATGAGGATCTTAATTAGGATTTCAGAATTCTCTGATAAATAAAATTTTTTGCTATTAAACAGGAGAGATAAAAATGGATGTTGTACTTTATATGCGTATGTCTACTGACAAACAAGAAAATTCTATTGATAGCCAACGTGACAGCTTAACACGCTATGCAAAGGCACACCACTACAGCATAATTGGTGAGTATATTGACGAGGGTATTTCAGGAAGGCAAGCCAAACGTCGCCCTGCCTTTTTACAAATGATTGACGATAGCGAAAAGGAAATGTTTTCTGCAATTTTAGTTTACGACTCTTCACGTTTTGCTCGTAACTTAGAAGAATCTATTGTATATAAGTCTGCCTTAAAAAAAAGTGGTATTCAACTTATATCAATAACTGAGCCAACCCTTGATGAAGATACGGATCTGCTTTCTAACGCTATGTTAGGTGCAATTAATGAGATGTATTCAAGAAAGTTATCTAAATCAGTTAAACGTGGTATGACTTATCAAGCACAACAAGGTTACCACGTTACCCCTGCTCCCTTTGGATATTCAAACGATAATGGAATATTGAAAATAGTTGAAAATGAGGCTACTATTGTGTGCCGTATTTTTGATATGTTTATTAATCGACCCTCTTACCATGGCATTGCTGTCTCTTTAAACATGGAAAGTATCCCTAAACGGAGTGGAAAGAATTGGAGTAGTGCTGATATTAAGCGAATGTTAAGCTGTCAAGCATATATTGGTTATATTGAGTATGACGGATTATCATATCAAGGTAAACATGAAGCTCTAATTGATATGAATACCTATGAAAAAGTACAAGAACTCATTTCAAAAAAACCAAATCATAGAACAAGACCTGAAAGCACGTATAAACATTGGCTGTCTGGTTTAATGCGTTGTGCAAAATGTGGAAGTCGAATGAATTACATCAGAGATTGGCGTGCAACTGACAGATATCGCTGTAGTGGGAATTCCAATGGTCGTTGTAGGTACAGTAATTCTTTAATAATTCCTACTTTTGAAAGTCTTGTATTTGGAGCATTGGATATTTTAATTGCAAATAATGATTTATCAGAATACGATTATTTTGTTCCTATAAAACCATATAATGATATAGAAATAACTAACCTGAAATCGTCTCTTAAAAAAGTAAATGCCCGTTTAGAACGTCATAAACAGGCATATGCAAATGGTATTGATAGTTTAGAAGAATACAAAGAAAATAAAAATAAATGTTTAGCTGAACAAAACGCATTAACAAATCAGTTATTACTTGCTAATAGTAGCAAACCTTCTGATGATAAAATAATAGACTTAAAGCAACGAGCTGTTACACTTGTTAAACTGTTACAAGACGACTCTTTGTCTATAGAACAAAAAAGTAATGCTGTTAAGTCAGTTATATATGAAATTACGGTTGATAAATACACTGGTGATTTTATTGTTCATTATTATATATAAGAAAATCTTTTTTGAAATTTCTAAGGAAACTTACTAACCTTTATTCACATTAGGAAATCCTGGGTGGGGTGCTGTGTGAACTGTTTTGATAGGTTTAATAATCTTAGGGGATTTTAAAGACACGCTGTCATATTCTTCTTTTATAGTACAGCCTGCTTCTTGAAGTTTTGATATTATAGGTGATAAGTGAGATGGTACTACATTTTTCAATCTTATTTCGCCTTTTGTAATGGCGGCTGCAACCAAATACGTTCCAGCTACGATTCTATCAGGTACAATCGTATATTCTGCATCATGAAGTTTTTTAACACCATTTATTACAATCATATCTGTTCCAGCACCTTTTATATCAGCGCCCATTTTATTTAAAAAATTTTGTAAATCTACAATTTCAGGCTCTTTTGCAGCATTCACAACAACTGTTTCTCCTTCTGAAATTGCCGCTGCAAGCATAATATTCTCCGTTGCCCCCACACTTGGTAAGTCAAACACTATTTTTGCACCAATTATCTTATCTGCTTTTCCTGTTATAAATCCATACGCTTCCACAATGGTGGCATTTAAATTTTCCATAGCTTTTATGTGCAAGTCTATAGGTCTTGAACCTAACTCACACCCACCTGGGTGTGAGTTTTTTGCTATTATAAAAAGATTCATCAATATTTTTTAAAGTCAGAAATTGCCTTTTTAGAGACTTTTAAATTTAACTGCCCCAATTCTCTTTTTGGAAAAAAATATCACAGTGACTCAAAAAACTCCTTCAATTCCTTTTTCTTTTCATCAGAAAGAGAATGCCATCGAATTCCCTCAACAGCACCTTCTAAAGCATAAAAAGAATTAATGCACGCTTCTGAGTCATACATTTTCATTCTCAGAAAAGCCTCTTTGCTACCAAGCTCACTTAAATCCTTTTTTGTGTAAATACCCGCTTGATTCAACTTTGATTCTAACACATTGCTAATATTCGGAAGGTCAGAAAGTTCTCCCACCTTAACGCACCACCTTATAGGCTTCAACATCCACAGGATATTTACCAGAAAAACAACCCGAGCAAAATCCTTGCATTTTAGCATCTGGAATAATTTTACTTAAGCTTTCAATACTCAGAAAACCAAGGGAATCTGCCCCGATTAATTTTGTTGTTTCTTCTAAAGAATGGTTTACAGAAACCAAATCACTTCGTCTTGGAACGTCTGTTCCAAAATAACAAGGCCACAAAAATGGTGGGGATGAAATTCGTACATGAACTTCTTTTGCCCCTGCGTCTCTTAAAAAGTTAATTATTTTTTGTGATGTTGTACCTCTAACAATGGAGTCGTCAATCATAACAATTTTTTTGCCCTCTACATATTTTTTGATGGGGCTTAGTTTCAGGCTAACCGCGATTTTTCGCTCATCTTGGGTGGGTTTAATAAAAGTTCTTGTTATGTACCTATTTTTTATAAATCCTTCTTCTAATGGTATTCCCGATTGTTTCGCATAGCCATAAGCCGCTGCTATTCCTGAATCTGGAACTCCTATTACAATATCAGCATCCACAGGGTGTTCTTTTGCTAAAATACTTCCAGCCATACGTCTTGAATCATTTACAAGTTGTCCATTAATAACACTATCAGGACGAGAAAAATATATATATTCAAAAATACAAATGTTTTGCTTTTCTTTTACATTGTCCAAGAAAGATTTTATATTTCCATCTTCTACTACAACAATTTCTCCAGGTTCCAGTTCTCTTACAAACGTTGCTCCAATGGCATCAAATGCACAAGATTCTGATGCAAATATAATTTTATCATCTAGTTTGCCCATACAAAGTGGTCTAAACCCCCATGGGTCTTTTGCTGCAATTAATTTTTTAGGGCTCATTAAAATAAGGGAGTACGCCCCCACCAATTTTTTCATAGAACGGCTCACAGCTTCTTCTATGGAAGGGCTTTCTACCCTTTCTTTTGCAATGGTGTATGCTATGATTTCTGTATCTGCTGTGGTTTGATAAATTGCGCCAGAACGCTCATATTCTTTTCGAAGAACATCATCATTTAAAAGATTTCCATTATGGGCGATGGCAAGTTCTCCTTTTACATATCGTAAAACGAGAGGCTGGGCATTTTCCCTTCTTGAGCTTCCGGCAGTTGAATAACGAACATGACCAATCGCCATATTTCCTTTTAACTCACTTAAAATTCTATCATTAAAAACTTCATTCACGAGTCCTACATCTTTATAATGAGAAATATCTCTGTCATAGTTTACTGCAATTCCACAACTCTCTTGTCCTCTATGTTGTAATGCGGTAAGCCCGTAATAAACTTCTTTTGCCATATCTCCACTTGGTGCATAGATTCCAAAAATACCACATTCTTCTTTTAGCACTGAATAAATCCCCCTAAAAATAATTAGTATCAAAATGGTTTTGAAATAACTTTTTTATTATATACCAAAAAAATCAGATTGCCTACAAATTATACTAATTTCCTACAAAAATAATTCCACCATTTTCAAATACAAAATCAAAATCTGCAAGATGGATATTCAAATGATTTTTTTCTTCATGGGTGATTTCTTCTTTATCATACACAATTATTTTTTTACAGAGCAAATCAATCAATTCTGTAGATAAAGGCATACTTTCTATTTTTTCTATAACAGACTTGTATTCTGTTTCTAAATCAGTTTTACTACTTACATTTTCCAGAACCAGTTCGTACTCATTTATTTTTTTATATAGCCTCCCTATCTCATCGTTAATTACGTTCATTTTTTCTTCAAATAAAAATACTGGTAACATCCCATTTAGTTTATCTTCATAAATGATAGATGCTTTTTTTTGTAGCTTTGATAACTCACACCGTGCATTCTTTACATATTTTTCAGTTTCACTTTTTTCGTTGCTACTGTTTAGCTGACTTAACACAATGTTTTTATATTTTTCATCTTGTATTATTTGCAAAATGTATTTTTTTATCATTTTAAGTAATAGCGCTTCTGAAATCCGATGGGTACTACAACCTTTCTGCATATCATTTTCCTTTATTCCCCCCTCCTTATCATTTTTGCTACAAATAAAATAAGCTTTCCCCTCTGCTTGTTCTTTTCTTTTCAAAAAACTCCCGCATCTTCCGCAATACAGCAGTCCACAAAATACGTTTTTATTGTGTTGCCTCAAATTTTTATGTAATTTAATTTTTTCTTGGGCCATCTCAAATATTTCTTTTGATATAACCGGTTCATGATGATTTTCAAAAACAATCCAATCTGACCTATCTTTTGCTCTATATTTCTTGGATTTATAACTTAACTTTTCCCTCATGCTATAGGGCATATCACCAGTATATATTAAATGATTTAAAATTCTGCTAATATGTTGCTTATTCCACACGGGCGTTTGATTTGTATTTTCATATTGGGTTTTTAATTGCGACGGCGTTGGATATCCGTTTATGTTCATCATGGTAGCTATCTCATTCATTCTTTTTCCACTTATATATAATCTAAATATTTCTTGTACTACCACTGCTGTTTCTTTATTAATTTCTAGTTTGTTTCCATTTTTGGTGTACCCATATGGCGCTTTTATTAATAAACTTCCATCTTCCATTTTATAACGTAAAACCCGCCTGATTTTCACACTATCATCTTTTACCCTTCGTTCATTAAACCATGCAACCAAAGGAAACATATCTTCATCATACTTCTCTGATTCAAAAACCAGTTCCACTTTATGAAGTTGTAAAAATTCTGCAAAACTCAAACTTTCTAATATATTACGACCTAGCCTTGACGCATCTTTACAGAGTATTATATCTACTTGTTTTTTTTCTACCATTTCTTTAATTGGACTTAACCGTTCAAAGTTTGTTCCACTTTGATTATCATCCATGAAAATACGTACTATTTTTCCCAAACTTTGCTTCTCACAAAATGCTATTAAGAGATCTCTTTGGGTTTCGATTCTTTCGTAATTGTAAAAACCATCATCTCTGCTCTCACGGCAATAAATAATCACATTCTTCATTACAAAAGTCACCTTCTAATCAAATTTATCAATTTTTTAATTAGTTCCTCTACTTTCGTATTTTTACTTGATTCACTGGTAAAAATCACCTTTACTGTTTCATCATATTTCATACCATCACCTACTAACGCTTTCGCAAATAGCTATATAATCAATGTTTATTCATGGTGCTTGCCCATTGTTCCTTTAAAATTCACACCCACCTGGATAACATATTTTCACCTGTTTAAAACGGCTTAAAAGTGAACCCAAAAATATAATAGAGGACCGCATTTCTTTCACCAGTTTCTCTGGAACATCAGAGTTATTCGCACCTTCCGAATGTACAATAATACTAGTTCCTTCCCACTCTACTTTACAACCAATGGCCTTTAATATTTCTATTGTCACAAAAGTATCCGAAATTTTAGGACAATTGTGAATAACACTTTTACCTTCATTTAAAATTGTAGCAGCAAGTATCGGCAGTACTGCATTTTTCGCTCCGTTTATTGTTACTTCGCCATTTATTTTCTTTCCGCCTGTTATGTGATATTCGCCCATTTTCGCACCTCCAGTTAAAAAAACAATAAATACTTAATTTATAATCCATAGTATGCTTATTATCAAAAGTTGTGATACCTATTATAAAAAATCTAAAAAAGCAAAAAAAATAAGAGGTTCAGCATTTTATGCTAAACCCCCAGTAAAACTAAAACAGTTTAATAATATCATTATACGCAACAAAAATCATAAATCCCATTAAAATTACAAATCCTACAAAGTGAACCATGCCTTCCTTATCTGGTGAAACTGGCTTTCCTCTAAATGCTTCTACGATGAGAAACAAAATTCTTCCACCGTCTAGTGCTGGAATGGGGAATAAATTAATAACCCCTAAGTTAGCACTGAGAAAAGCCGCCAACAAAGCCAAGTTCTCAATTGCAGCCAGCAAACTGTCCTTGATGCCAGATTTATAAGTATCGCCAATAATTTGAACAATTCCAATTGGCCCAGAAACTTGGTCAGAAGAAACATGGAAGGTAAATAGTTTGACAAAGCCAATAATCGTAGATTTCACACTAAAAAACATTGTCCAATATGCAGTTCCCGCACTTTCTAAAAAGGACGCTTTGCCGTAACCTTCTACCGGTTTTCCAAAAAATCCAACTTGAGGAGAAGGTGAAAAACCAATCAACCATCTACCAGTGTCATCCTTTTGGGGAATAATTTGTTTCGTTAACGCTTGCCCATCCCGAATCACTTTAACATCAATTGGCTTTCCTTGATTTTCACTCATGAAAAAAGCGAGATCTTGATAAATATGAATTGTTTTACCATTTATAGCTGTAATTTTATCTCCAACTTGTAAGCCAGCCAATGAAGCAGGATATTTATCAACCAAAGAAGCAATCGTGGTATCTACAAAACCATTGGAAAAAGTTAAAATAAGAAATATAACAAAGGCGAGAATAAAATTCATAATTGCCCCAGCTGACATCACTGCTAACCTTTGAAAAATACTTTTATTATTTAATGCCCTTGTATCATTTGAACCTGAATCTTCCCCCAGCATTTTACAAAAACCGCCAATAGGAAAAAGTCTCAATGAATAAACTGTTTCTTTTCCTTTTACCGAAAAAATTTTAGGTCCCATGCCAATTGCAAACTCTTCCACTAAAATGCCACATTTTCTTGCCACAATAAAGTGACCAAACTCATGAATCCAAACAATAATTCCAAAAATGATAAGTGCAATTATAATTGACAAAACATCACCTCTCAAAATAATCTTTTAAAAAACTTTTTACCCAACTTTCTGCTGATAGTAAATCTTCAATATTAAAATCATATTTTACAGTATATGCAGACATCGTCTTTTCTATTAATCTAGGGATGTCTAAAAAAGTAATTTCACTATTCAAAAATTTTGCTACAAGCACTTCATTAGCAGCATTTAGAACACAAGGCATCGTTCCGCCAATTTCTGAAGCAGAAAATGCTAATGACAAACACGGAAACAAGTCTAATTTTGGTTTGTCAAACGTTAAATTATTTTTAACAAAAAAATCTATTTTAGGATAATTATTTTCAACTCTTTTAGGATAAGTCAGTGCGTATTGAATTGGCACTCTCATGTCATGTTCACCAAGTTGAGCCATAACAGAACCATCCGTAAATTCAACCATAGAATGAACAACACTTTGTGGGTGAACTAAAACTTCAATATCATTTAGCTCCACATCAAACAGCCACTTTGCTTCAATCACTTCTAGTCCTTTATTCATCATAGTAGCAGAATCAATTGTAATTTTTTTTCCCATAGCCCAGTTTGGGTGTTTCAAAGCATCAGAAACTGTTACCTGTTGTAATTGCTCTTTTGTAAAATTTCTGAAAGGCCCCCCTGAAGCAGTTAATAAAATTTTGCTAATTTTATTCTCAAAGTTGCCTTGAAGACATTGAAAAATAGCAGAATGTTCACTATCAACAGGCAAAATAGAAACGTTATTTTCTTTTGCTGCCTTCATAACAATGCTTCCAGCTGTTACGAGGGTTTCTTTGTTTGCAAGTGCAATGTTTTTTTTTGCATGAATTGCTGCCAATGTGGGAATGAGGCCAATACTACCAACCAACGCAGTAACAACAGTATCCACTTCCGATAATGTTGCAATTTCACAAAGTCCATCCATACCAAACAAAACTTCAACAGAAAAATCAAGAGAAGCTACCTGCTCTTTTACTTTCAAAAAACTATTATAATCCGTAACAGCAATTTTAGCAGGTTTAAATTCAACAATTTGTTTTAAAAGCAATTCAACATTAAAATTTGCAGACAATGCTGAAACCGTAAATCCTTTTATATTTCTTATGACATCTAACGTTTGGGTGCCTATTGACCCTGTAGAACCTAAAATAGAAATAAATCTTTCCACAACACTCACCTACCTATCTTAATTTAGCTTCAAAAAAACAATAAGCAAATAAACAACAGGTGCTGTAAAAAGAACACTGTCGAATCTATCTAAAATGCCTCCATGTCCTGGCATAATTTTTCCAAAATCTTTGATTTTTGTGTATCTTTTAATAGCGGAGGCTGACAAGTCTCCGATTTGTGCAAAAATAGAACCAATAAATCCAATAATAACGGAAAGTACCACTATCTTCACACTATAAAATCCATTGACTTTTGTATAAATAAGGGCAAATACGCCAGCAAATAAAGCCGCTGATAAAATACCACCAATAGAACCTTCCACTGTTTTCTTAGGACTTAAACTCGGTATAAGTTTATGTTTTCCTAGATTAACCCCTGCAAAATATGCACCAGTGTCACAAGCCCATGCAGAAATAAAAATAAACCAAACAAAAAATTCACCATGGTTTAGCATTCTAACAATATAAATAGTGGATAGCAAAATACAAACATAGCAGAATCCATAAAAAGTATTGGTAGCATCTATAAAGGAAAATTTATTGTGGAAAATCACCGTAATGGATAATAGCAAAATCATAAATAAAATAATAAACGCTATAAAATTGCTTTTTAAAAAATAATCAATAAACAAAATATAAACCATGGCAAAAACATAGCCTAAATAGTTTATTTTTGCATTTTTTTTTGAGGTAGCACGATAAAATTCAAACATTCCAACAAAAGCTAATAACAAAATTAAGAGTTTTAAATATATTCCGCCCAAAAGGACAGCTATAGCCAAAAAAGGAAAACCCACAACACTTGAAATAACTCTAATAGCCATAAAAACCACCTCAAAAAATTTTAAATTCTTCCCCCAAAACGACGATTCCTATTGCTAAACTCATCTAGTGCCTTATGCAAGTCATTGGAATTAAAATCTGGCCATAACTTATCTACAAAAACAAATTCTGTATAAGCCACTTGCCAGAGAAGAAAATTACTTAGTCTACATTCTCCACTTGTTCTTATTAGGAGTTCAGGATCAGGAATAGAAGCCGTATCAAGATATTTAGAAAAAATAGCTTCTGAAACTAAATCGATTTTACCTTCTTTTGCGTCATTACAAATGTTGTTCACAGCTCTTATAATTTCATCTCGCCCACCATAATTTAAGGCAATATGTAAATTCATACCTGGTTTATTTTCAGTAGATTTTTTTAAAGTGTTAATTAAATCAATAATATCAGAATCTAGTGCTGAAACATCTCCGATAACATCTACCTTTGTGTCTCTATTTTTAGAGTCCCTGATGTATTTTTTCAAATAATCTCTTAACAAATTCATAAGAGCATTGACTTCATCTTGAGGACGTCTCCAATTTTCTGTTGAAAAAGCATAAACTGTTAAATGCTTAATACCTAGTTTCTCAGCCTCGTCCGCAATTTTTTGTAAAGTATCAGCACCTGCTTTATGACCAGCAGCTTTTGTAAGAAATCTTTTTTTTGCCCATCGTCCATTACCATCCATAATAATTGCTAGATGCTGCGGCAAATTATCATACATAAAAGGAACCCCCTTATACTTACACATAACAATATTCCCCCTTTTTGGAGGGGGAATATACTATTTTTATACAGACATAATATCTCTATTTTTGCTTTCAACCATTTTATCTAGTTCAGCAATAAACTTGTCTGTAAGCTTTTGAATTTGTTCTTCTAAATCAGCCAGTTCATCTTCTGTAACTTCACTTTTCTTTTCAAGCTTTTTGAAGGCATCGATTGCATCACGTCTAATATTTCTAATGGCAATCTTTGCATCTTCGCCTTTTTTCTTAATGTCCTTTGTAATATCTTTACGACGTTCTTCTGTTAATTCTGGAAAAACAAGGCGTATAACCTTTCCATCATTTGTAGGGTTAATCCCTAAATCAGAAGTTTGAATCGCCTTTTCAATGGCCTTCAATAAGCCAGAATCCCAAGGTTGAATTTGAATCAATCTAGCTTCTGGAACATTGATATTACCAACTTGATTAAGAGGAGTAGGCGTTCCGTAATAATCCACCGTAATTCTGTCCAAAACATGAGGATTAGCACGACCAGCTCTAATAGTGTTCAGTTCAGCTTCAAAATTAGAAATCGATTTTTTCATTTTTTCTTCATAAACAGTAGTTTTATTTGACATAAAAAGCCCTCCTATCTACTCATTATAAACATAAGTACCAACTTTTTCACCTTTAGCAGCTTTAATAATATTGTCTTTTTCATTTAAAGCAAAAATTACAACTGGGATTTTCTGTTCACTACAAATACTCGCAGCTGAAAGATCAATGACCTTTAAAGTATTTTTAATAATGTCATCACATTTAATAGAATCAAACTTAATAGCATTAGGGTTAACTTTAGGATCAGAATCATAGACACCATCGATATTTTTAGCATATAGAATAGCATCTGCTTCAAGTTCAGCAGCACGTAGTGCGGTAATCGTGTCAGTCGAAAAGAAAGGGTGTCCAATTCCACCAGCAAAAATAGCAACATAGCCTTCTGAAATATAAGAAATAGCTTTTGTCTTGGAAAAAAGTTCTGTCATAGAGCCAACAGTAAAAGGAGTCATAACAACTGATTTGACATCATTACTAGAAAAAGCGTCCGATAAGTAAATAGCATTCATAACAGTAGCAAGCATACCAATTTGATCTGACATGGTTCTGTCCATACTAGGAGCAGAATCACGACCACGCCAATAGTTACCACCGCCAACAACGAGAGAAACTTGAACACCTAGTTCAATAAGATGCTTAATTTGTGAAATAATATCTGAAATAACAGAAGAATCAAAGTTGTTACCAGAATCACCGAATAGGGCTTCACCGCTTAATTTAACAATAACCCGCTTAAACATAAAAAGCTCCCTTCTGCTATGTTCAAAATATATACAGCACGCCCAACTTAAAAGTGGGCGTGTAAAAAATTAACTATTCATTGTTTTTGCAACTTCGTCAGCAAAATTTTCTTGCTTCTTTTCTAAACCTTCGCCAGTTTCAAAACGAGTGAAACGAATAACAGCAATTGGGCTTCCAACTTCTTTTGCAACTGTTTCAACATATTTTTGAACAGTAAGTTCAGAATCTTTAACATAAGGTTGATCTAATAGACAAAAATCTTTTAATTCTTTGTTTAATCTTCCTTCAACCATTTTTTCAACAACATTAGCTGGTTTTCCTTCGTTTAAAGCTTGTTGAGTTAAAATTTCTCTTTCTTTTTCAATAAAGTCAGCAGAAATTTCTGTTCTATCAACAAATTTAGGATTAAGCGCTGCAATTTGCATACTTAAATTTCTACCAAGTTCACCAAGTAAAGCAGAATCTTTTTCACATGCAAGCTCGATTAAAACAGCAATTTTGCCTTCACCATGAACATAAGAAACTAAATGTCCATTTTGTCCTGCATTTAATTTAGAAAATCTTCGAATAGTAAGATTTTCACCAATAACAGCGATTTTTTGGTTTAAGGCGTCTCTAACAGTAATAGAACTGTCAGCACTCCATTTTTCCTCAAATAAAGCTTCAACATCATTAGCAGGTGAAGCAGTAACTTGAGTAGCAACTTGAGCAACAAAAGTTTTAAAATCTTGATTTTTAGCAACAAAGTCAGTTTCGCTGTTTACTTCAACTAAAACACCAATTTTGTTATCAGCAGAGATAGAGCAGAAAACCATACCTTCAGTAGCAATACGTCCCGCTTTTTTAGAAGCAGCCGCAAGACCTTTTTCTCTTAAAAACTCAACCGCTTTTTCTATAATACCGTCAGTTTCAGCTAACGCTTTTTTACATTCAAGCATACCAACGCCAGTAAGTTCTCTAAGTTCTTTTACTAAAGCAGCAGTAATTTCAGCCATTATAATACCTCCATCTATTTAGAAACTGTCACTAGAAGCAACAACATCATCAGAAGACTCAGCTGATTCATCTTTAGTAACAGAGAATTGAGCACCTTGTTTCGCTTCGATAACAGCATCGGCAATTTTATTAACAATAAGTTTAACCGCACGAATTGCATCGTCGTTACCAGGAATAACATAATCAACTTCATCTGGATCGCAGTTAGTATCAATAATTGCAACAACAGGAATACCTAGCGTATGAGCCTCTTGAATTGCAATTCTTTCTTTGCGAGGGTCAACAACGAACATAACATCAGGAACTCTTGTCATGTCTTTGATTCCACCAAGATTTCTTTGAAGTTTTTCCATTTCACTCATAAGATTAGCAACTTCTTTTTTAGGAAGAACATCAAAAGTGCCATCTTCTTGCATTGCTTCAAGTTGTTTTAAGCGAGCAATTCTAGTACGAATTGTTTTGAAGTTGGTAAGCATACCACCAAGCCATCTTTCATTTACGAAATACATGCCACTTCTTTCCGCTTCTTCTTTAATAGAATCTTGCGCTTGTTTTTTAGTACCAACGAAAAGAATTTCTCCGCCGTCTTTGATAATTTCGCTAACAGCATTATAAGCTTCTTCCACTTTTTTAACTGTTTTTTGAAGATCAATAATATAAATACCGTTTCTTTCAGCAAAGATATACTCTGCCATTTTAGGGTTCCAACGTCTTGTTTGATGACCGAAGTGAACTCCCGCTTCCAATAGTTGTTTCATAGATATAACGCTCATAAAAGCACCTCCAAATGGTTTTAAACCTCCACATTTCTCGTTTTGAAAAAGAACCTTTTCACAGTGAAAAGGTACCGCTTTAACAATTAAAATGTGTGTGTTTTTCGCTAGGAATTGTACCATATTATATAAAAATTTGCAATAAAAAAGCCCAAAATAAAATAATTATTTTGGACGAGCTTGTAAAATTTTTAAAATTTCATCATAACTGCTGTTATAAGGTATATAATGAACTCCTGTTCTCAACAGCGTGGTAACTTTTTTTTCTTGTAGAAAAACTCTAAAACTATCTTTATCATCAATCAATTTATTATCAAAAAGCAATTGTGAAATTTTAGTTGCACTTAAGCCAGCAGTAATAGTAATTTTTACATATGTATCAGTGTCTGATTCTTGAGTCTTCGTTACTATATCAGATATTCCATTTTCATTTCCTGTTTTTTCAATATTTTTAGGGGTAAAATCCATTCCTAAAGCTTTTGCTTTGCTAATTATTTGTTCATCAGATAACTCAGTTTGTGGAGCTTGCTTCGGTAAATCCTTAATAGAAACAAAGCCAAGTTCTTTCGCTTTGCTAATAATTTCATCTTCAGAAAGAGTGGCACTTTTGTTCATAGATGCACCAACTGTTTTAAATTCAAAAGCAAAAATAATATATGAAAATACAGCAAAAACTAAAATACCAATTCCCATTCCTCTAACAAAGTTTTTCATCTACAAATCACCTCTTTTTGCCAAGTTGCAAAATGAAATTAACCTCGCCTTGACCCATCCCAAGGTTTTTGGCGATTTCAGCAACACTCATTCCTTTATCTGTAAGGGTAATAATTTCATTATACCGAGGCAAAACATGTTTAAGATTACTATTTTGATTACTTGAAGCAAACTCACTAGCTGTTTGTGGTACTTTAGCCTCTTGCCCATCGTCATCATAAGTAACCCTTCTATTATACAGCGTAGCCACTTCATTTTTTTTATCATCTAACATCTGATACAAAAATAAAAACTCTTGATATTTATCGTTAAACTCGTTAAAAATATGCTTAGACATATCGTTTAAATTTTCAAGGGCATTGTCGGCATCATCAACGGTTTTATTCAAAGACTCATCCAAAGAAAGTAGTTTTTCAGAATCGTTAATGTTAGTTTGAGCCACCTTTTGATTATTAGGAATAAAAAATGAAATAATCGTAATTATAGAACCCACTATAATAAAAAATATTAAAATACTATTTAGTATTGGCATTAACAAAACCTCTTTAGTTAAATTTTTATATCTAAACCTGAAGTTCTAGCAGTCGGTTGTTTCTTTTTATCATCCAAATCTTTGTTTTCGTCTTTTTTACTCTCTTTTTTATTGCCTTGTTTATTTTTTCTTCGTTCCTCATCTTTAATGGCATTTTTCTCAGATTTCTCACTTTTAATCACACTTTGTTGGTTTAAATCAATTTGCTTTTGAAATTGCTCAGAAAAGTGCCTTTGTTGCAAATCTGGTCTGTTGTTATCATTTAAATTTGATTTATTAAGCTCCGCAGACTTTGGAATTGTAACTTGCAAATCGATTGGTCTTATAGACATAAACTCACCACCATTGTAATTTTAAAAACCTAAGCAAATGGATTTATTTTAATCTCTCCATTAATATTGATTAACTTACAGTATTGAATTTCTTCTCTAACATACATCATGGCATTTCCAATTAAAACCTTAACCCCTGCATAGATAATATTACTTGCAGCAACTGAGCCACTTTTTACTTCAAGCTGTGGTAAAATAATATTAATCTCTTTTTGGATATTATCAATTTTATCTCTCATAAATGCCTTGGTATGAATGGATTTAAGTAAGATATTTCGCTTTGTATCATCCAATTTATTCGCTTCATTCGCTTTAGAAAGCATATCAATAATTTGTTCCATTTTGTTCATTTCGCTTTTCAAACTATTAAATTCACCTATTAAATTTCTATATCGTTCTAATAATTCTGGGTTAAGTCCAACTTCAAGTTCTGTAACTGTAGCCATTGAAGAACCAATTGTCATTGCAGTAATTTTATTTCTCACTTTAAATTTACCACCAATTAAAAAACCACGTTTTCCGGCCAAAGTTAAATCTCCACCACATCTAACATCACTGTGCATGATAGAGTCAGCAAAAACATCCCCATTGGCAACAATTGTTGAATTTTCAATATATTTAGCTTTAATAAAACCACCAGCAACAATATTAGCTTTTCCAGCGCCTTGTACGCCACTATGGAGAACAATATTTCCATCACAGTATATACTGGCACCTTCAACTGCACCGTACACATCAAGATCACCGCTGGCTACAATTGAAAAACCAGAAATGACATTTCCTCGTACAATCACACTACCAATAAATTGGACATTACCAGTAGAATTATCAACGCTACCCTGAATTTCCAAAATTGGATTAACACTCACTTTATTACTCACTAAAGAAACTTGACCATTAATCTCAGAAATTAGCTGTAGTCCATCTTCTGAAATTTTAACGTTCTTTCCCCTCGGTAAAATAGGAGGGAGCTTACCAGGTTGAAAAGGGATAGATTCACCAAAAATATTTTTACCATCAGTTCCTGGCGTTGGTTGGTGAACTGTAATAAGAACTTGTTCAGCCCGAGCCATTTCAAAAAGGTCTACATCACGATAATCAACTTTACCACCTTCAAGAACTTTAGGTTTAAGTGTTTTTTTGCTAATATCAAAATGAAATTCTAAAAGCCCATCTTTGCCTCTTGCAGGTTCTAAACCTGTTCCAACCAAATAAGATTTTCCAAAAACCTTTTGTGAAATAGCATCTTCAACTTTCGCCTCGTCAACTCCATATACAATTCCAGCATTTCTAAGGGCAAGCATAACGTCGTCCTTATCTAATACCTTCCCCATATTTTCTCCGCCGGAAAACTTTATGGACAAACTTAATTTATCCTTACTAATTTCAAAATCAATTTTTTCATCTTTTGAAACAAAGCTAGAGCCAATGGTAATTTTTCTATTTATAGACTTATCTGTAGAACTTAAGGCTAAATCAATAGCAGCAAAATCAACATTGGAAATTTTATATTTACTAATCAAACCCATTACATTATCACGTAAGGCATATGAAGTTACTTGCATAGGATTGTCAATCACAATATAAATTCCATCGTATTGTTTTTCAAATTTTAGTATACCACTATACATCGTTTCAGCCATAGCATCCCCACCTTATACACCAAATAAAATAGTTTTATGTTTACCAAGCCTTGCTTGTAACTTTAAAACAGCTTTTGAATGAATTTGAGAAATCCTAGACTCTGAAACACCCATAATAGAGCTAATTTCTCTTAAAGTAAACTCCTCAAAATAATATAACGAAACAACCTTTTTTTCTTTATCCGAAAGTTTATTGATTGCATCTCCTAAAATTTGCTTAAGTTCTTGTTTTTCGAAGTGACTTTCCGGATTATCTGGATTACCCTTATCTAAATTGTAAGCAGGAGTTTCATAGTTTTGCTCTAAATAATCATCTAAAGAAATAAGCGAAACTACATTTGATTTTTTTAATAAGTCTTGAAGTTCTTCCAAAGAAACATTTAACTTTTCAGCAATTTCACTTTCGGTTGGCTCACGCCCTAGTTCAAATTCAAGTTGCCCAAAAACTTGATCAATTTGTTTGCTTTTTTGCCTTAAAGTTCTAGGAACCCAATCAAGTTTTCTAATATTATCAATAATAGCACCTCTAATCCGAAGAGAGGCATACGTTTCAAATTTAAAACCTTTGCTATAATCAAACTTATCAATTGCATCAATTAAACCAAAAATCCCATAACTAATAAGATCTTCGTATTCTACGTGTTGCCCTATGTGCATATTTAATCTTCCTGCAACAAATTTCACAAGAGAAGCATACTCTAAAATTAAAATTTCCTTTAATTTAGGATCCCTGGTTTTGGTATATTCCTGCCAAATTTTATCTACGTCATCCATATGTTAAAACGCCTCCAAAAAAGAATATTACTATTCATCTTCTACATCTACATCTTTATAATTGTCATGACCATTTATATTTTGCTCTAAAGTAGGTTCATCTATGATTTCATCTGAACTTTGTTGTTCTAAAATGGGTTCATCTTTCTCAAAAATTTTACCCAAAAATGCCCTAGCAATTAGGCCTACAAAATAAAAAAGAACAATTGTAAAAATAAGCCTAATTGATGTCTCAAGAAGTGAAGATTCTTGAAAAATAGAAAAAACGGTTATTATAATAGAAGCTACTAAACAAATAGTAATATGAATTTTTTCAAGCATAAAATTATCCCCTAAAGTACTCGGTTACCATGACCAATTGTTTTAATAAGGAAACGACCATCCTCTGAATAAAGCTCAACAGTCCTACCATATGTATCACCAGTTTCTCTTGCAAGTAAAGGTATATTAAATTGTCTCAGTAGTTTTATAGTTGCCTCCACATTCTTATCGCCAATTCTCATACTTTCATTGGTAGAGCTAAAAGAGAACATTTGGGCCCCACCAGCAATCTTAGCTTTAAGCCGATCTTTATTTGCACCAAGTAGTGTCATATCTTTTATTAATTTAATCATAGCTGTATCCGCAAATTTTGCTACATTAGAATTATTTTTAATTTGTGTGCTATCAGGCAACATTATATGAGCTAACCCAGCCACTTTAGTAATAGGATCATAAAGAGCTATACCCACACAAGAACCCAAACCAAGTGTTGTTAAAACACCAGGATTTTTGGTGACATTTAAGTCAGCCATTCCCACCGTTATCATACTCTTATAATCCATATTATTCTACCCCTAAAGATCTTAAAATAATATTAAAAGATTGTAAATCTGGAACTAAAATAAAATATCCTGAAACATTACTGTCATCTTCCGCAAAAACAGATTCAATAAACAAAACCTTGTCAGCAACTTTTCCAAATTCAATGGCAGGAACACTTAAAATAGCACCAGCCATATCGATTGATAAATATGGTATAGATGGTATAATCCTTAAATTCGTGAGGGTTCCTAAAGAAGATAAGTAAGAACTTGATAAAATATTTCCAATTTCTTCAATAGCCGAAAGATCCATCTCCGTGAAATCAGATACATCTTTAACATCTTTATTAAGAAGATTATTAATAAGCATACGAGCAGAATCTTTTTCAAGAATAAACATCATTATTCCCGAAACATCTCCCGAAAGGCTGATTAATATACCAATAATTAAATTTTCAGCACCACCTATTATCTCAGCAGTATCTTTAAAATCTAAAAGATTTACATTAGGAACTTTCATATCAATCTTTTTGCCAAGTAGCTTCGAGAGAGCTGTGACCGCATTTCCAGCTCCAATATTTCCGATTTCTCTAAGTATGTCGAAATGCATTAAATTTAAAGAATCTATTTCTGTTGCCATTATAACACTCCTTTTCTGTCTAGTTCAAACTTATATTACAATAACAAGTTAAAAATCTCATTAAACTCCATTTTGTCTGTTTTTTTGAAGCAACTTTCGTTGTTCGTCAAAAATAAATTGAATTATTTTCTCTTGTTCACTAGGTATTACACCCAAAAATTGGACTCTATATTGAAAATGATAATTTGATTTAGGAAAATGTTGCTTGTGCAATACATAGCCCAAAGCAACCATAAACTCATTATTGAGAAAAATAACACATTTAACTTTTTGATGTTCGGCTATATCGTCATTAGAAACATAACGAATACCTCCGCCACCAATGTCCTTAATAATACCACTATATAAAATTTCTTCTTCGTTGATTGCTTTAGCAAGATCAACTTCTTCAGTTTCTATTGGAACAATAGCAAATTTCATTTGTAAAAGGCAAGCAAATCTAAAAAACTCTCTGCGTTGTATTTTTTCTGGCTCTGAAATTATTTCTACAATCATGTACTTTACATTATCTTTTTGTACATATTTAATAATTTTAACATCCGCAGAAATCATGCCTTTATCCGCAAAGAAAATAAAATTATATGTTTCCTTCATAGAAAGGTTTACTGTCTGACCATATGATATAGGAAGTTGAACCAAAATTAGCTTGTTGTTTAAAGAACCCTCATATTGGCTAATAAAAGTACGCTTTAATGCTGACTCTGAGTTTGAATTAATCTCAATTCTGTCTCCTACTTTGATACTGCTTAATAACATAATACCTCTCCTAACTATTGAAAATGTTAGCTAATCTACGCATAAAACCTGAAAAATTGGTAGAACCAGCTTTTTGATTGACTTCTATATCCAAAAGCTTGTATGCAATATTCTCAATAGACTTTGAAAAATTAGAATTTGGAAAACAAATTGCTGCAGGTTCTTGCTTTTTAACAGCTTTTACAAGATATT
>JAVBJQ010000009.1:0-99687 GCA_031546905.1 Eubacteriales bacterium
AATGCCAAGATAAAGGTCTTTAAGATTACTTCAAATAAATATCGTAACCACCGTAAACGTTTTGGATTGAGGATGTCACTTATTTGTGGAATAATCAATTTTGAGAATCATCAGGCGTAGTTTCCGATGAGGTCTATTCTACACACCCAATACAGTGTCTATTTTTTTATTTCTTGACAAATTATATATATTATGCAAATATATCTATACGATATATTTGTGGAGGTGAAAGTTTGATTGATTTTATTATTGTTGGAATGGTGCTTGAAGAGCCATCTACTGGGTATGATATAAAAAAGCTTATAGAAAATGGAATTGGGGTTTTCTATAAAGCAAGCTTTGGCAGCCTTTATCCCGCACTTAAAAAACTATTAGATAAAGGATACTTAACTATGTTTGAACACGCTCAAGGAGATAGACTGAAAAAGTATTATCAGTCAACAGAACAAGGCAAAGCTGCTTTTTTAGAATGGCTTTCCTCACCAATGGATTTCAATGATGGTACTGACAACCATCTTGTAAAAGTTTACTTTTTTGACAGACTGCCAATAGAGGTTCGCGACAGGCAATTACAGGAGTACGAAGTACGTAATACAAATTATTTGCGCAAATTGCAGATATTAGAAAAGCATTTTAGTAACATGGAAAATAAAGAATGTTTTTATTTTAAACTCTCCACGCTTTATTATGGAATTTGCATTGTGCAGAATAATATAAAATGGTGTAGGCATATAAGAGGGCAGAAGCCTTTATCTGACTTATTGGAGGTAGAACCATGAAACAAGAAATTATCAAAATTGATTTAGGTCTCGTGAATTGTTATTTATTGAAGTCAGATAACGGTTTTATACTGGTTGATACAGGTGGCCATATCATTATGGATAAAACATTTAATAATAGATGCAAGCTTTTAGACGATACACTTAATAAGGCCGGATGTACTTCCAATAATCTTCACCTTATTATTCTAACACATGGTGATAATGATCATGCTTGCAATACAGCTTTTATAAGAGAGAAATATAAGAGTAAAATTGCCATTCATAGTAGCGACTGTCATTTAGTCGAAAATCCTAGTGTAAATGATTTTATGAATAGTTTTCAATATAGGTCATTTGCTTACAAATTAATGTTTAAAATCATGAAAAACACCATATATAGAGTTGCTACAAAGACATTATCGGATTTTGAAAGATTCAGTCCTGATATTTTGATTGATGATAATTTTCAATTATCAGAATATGGATTTGAGGCTAAAGTGCTACATATCCCCGGTCATACGGACGGATCTATAGGGATTCTTACAAATGAGGGTGATTTAATTGCAGGAGATACCTTTGCAAATATTAAAAAGCCACAAATTGCACCTAACGCCTGTAACTTTAAGCTGTTGGTAGAAAGCATAAATAAACTACACTCTTATAAAATTGGCATCGTTTATCCCGGACATGGAGAACCCTTTGCATTCAAAGATTTATATTAAAAACTAAACATGGTATAACTTAATATAAATCTTCTTTTTCACACAATCTTTTATTAAGAGAGGTGCAAGTATAATGTTGACGAAATCCCCTAGCGGTGCATTGAGTCCATATTTTTATAAAGGTGGCTATTTTCATGGAATACATTATGGAAGTTACTTTAATGACATGGACTCACTTCGAGATATGATGTCAAAGGAAGAACTTTTTATCATGTGTTCTCCCGAAAGGCGTAGAATAATGATAGATCTTTATGAAACAAATTTAACAGAAATAATGCTTACAGAATTTTTTTTACACATTGAAAGATTAAGCCCGAGGATAATTAAACTGGCCATAGCCGGGAACAAAAAATGTTTAAAATCAGTCCAAAAGACCTTGGTTAAGGGAACTGTATTCAATAAAGGTCAACTATATTTTTGTGTAGATATGGAAGAAGGAAAGACTTGGCTAGTGAGTGATAAGTGAGATGTGTCAAAATTATTTTGGCGAAAGCTTAAAATCACTCCACTTATCCGTTAGCAAGCTCGTATCTTGCCACTTTCCGTCTTTCCAAATACTTTCGTGCAATAAAATATCATATCCATTGGTAATTCTGACGAAAATAAACCTGTATTTTTTCCCATAACCCGACGCATAAATATAAATGATGTCCCCCTTCTGCTCTATACTATCTATTTTTTCCACAATCTTTAAATTTTCTTGATACACAATCTCCACTACTGCATCAGAAAGATAAAACCAACTGTGCATGGGCGCACATAAAAAATCTTCTGGATAATAATCGATTTGTTTTATTTTAAATCCTTCTGTGGCGGTTTCTTCTACTGTAGCAATTCCATAATAATAGGCAAATAGACTTCCTTTGTCATAATCTTTTTCTTTCTCTACTTTCATCCCTGTAATAGCTTCTATTTCCACCATATAATATTTTATACTGGAGGGCGTTCCTGCTTCCCGATAAACTGGAATTAATTTTAACAATGTGATATAGCCAATTCCTTGAAATGAGTTTACAAATTCATGAAAAGATATTTGTTGTTGTTTTTCTTTTGTGAGGAGTTCATAGGCATAGGGATACGGTTCTTTTGCATTTCCAATGGTTCCACAACCGACAGCGTACCCTAGCATATTTTCTGCTTCTCTTAAAATTCCATAGTATGCTAGCAACACCTCCTGAGAACTCTCAAACTTTTTTGTAATCAGGGGTGTTTGACTATTTTGTTTTTCAAAATCCTGAAAAGAATATGGATTTGGAAACGGCAGTTGTTTCGACGGACGCCTAAACCTTTCACTGCTTAACGTTTTTTCATCTTGATGAAATACTTGGAATTTGAACGTATCTTTATCCCTGTCATATGTTTTATGTATTGTTCCTCCTGCAATGAAATGATTCCCAACCTCAAATTGGTTATGAAGAAAAAAAATAATTGCCCCACCAATTCCAAAAATCAAAAACCATTTTAAAAATTTTTTTCTATAGCCTATTATCAAAAAAATCAGCTCCCAATAAATCCAAAAATTACAGCTCATAATTGAAGTGTATTTCGAGATACTATTGATTATGTAACAATACTAATTCATAAAGGACTGATTATTATTAAACTTAAAAATATAGGCGGACTATTTACCTTATCCATTATTTCCGTTCTGTTTTTTGCGACAACTGTATTTGCCGATTCAACAGAGCGTTATACTGTAAAACAAAATGACACCCTTTGGCTTATTTCAAGACATTATCATGTTTCATTAAAGTCTGTTATTGATGCCAATCCCAAAATTGATGATCCAAATTTAATTTATCCTGGAGATAAAATTACAATTGATTTAGAAGGCAACGGCTTAATTGAAGCTTCTATGACAACCGCTTCTGCTGCTGACAAAGGTATGAGTGGTAGCTTTGGAAAAAACAGTGCCACCGCGTCTAAAGGAAACCAAAGCCAATTTGAAACACAAGTTTTTGCTTTGGTAAATAAAGAAAGAGCAAAAGCTGGCGCACCTGCCCTTGTTTTAAGCAAAGATGTTTCTAATGTTGCCCGTATAAAATCAGAAGACATGAGAGATAAAAAATATTTTAACCATACGTCTCCCACTTATGGAAGCCCCTTTGCTATGTTAAACCGTTTTGGTATTAAATATAGAACCGCAGGAGAAAATATTGCAAAAGGTCAACAAACACCTGAAGCTGTAATGAAAGCATGGATGAACTCCACAGGTCATCGAAAAAATATTTTAGACAAAAACTTTAAAGAAATTGGAATTGGCTGTGCTACCGATAGTAGTGGAACAAAATACTGGACACAACAATTTGTTACTCGTTAGAGGATATATCAATAACTGAAAAACCCCACTTTGCAGATGTATGGCTACATTTGCAAAGTGGGGTTTTTTATAAATATAAGTAGCTCCTTGCAAAATTGCTCCCCATGTGAGAAAAGCACCGCATGAGAAGCATTTGTAAAACCAACTAGCTTTTCACAGTTTTTTATGTTTTCTTTCATATATTTGGCAACAGCCGGGGAAAATAATGAACCAGGGTCCGCATAAAAAATTCCCACGGGAACGGTGAACTTTTGTAATGTTTCCCTAAAATCATATTGAGCAATATTTTTCCAAAGTAAAAATGTCATGTTCCGTTTTTGTTCATTATTTTTAATGAGAAGTCTCGCCAGTATACTGCTTAAAATGGTAGCTTTTGTTTGATACGGTTTTTCAGCATTATGTTTTGTCATATTTCGATAGGTAAAATAGGAGGCAAACCCCATAAAATTATTTTTTATATCTACCAAATCTTTTTCTAACTGAGCTTCAAAATATTCTCCACCATAAAGCCCCATAGACCATGTTTTATCATTTATCATTTTTGGTGTCACATTAAGCAATACTATTTTCTTAATATGTTCACAGCCAAATTGTTCTACATAACTAAAAATAGTAAAAGCTCCCATGGAGTAGCCAACCAAAATAACTTCCTTGACTTTTAAATATTCAATAAAGCCTTTTAAGTCTTTTGCAAACTGGGCTAAGGAAAAACCACTGTTGGCTTTGGAGTTTCCGTGACCTCTATGGTCGTAGGTGATACACCGGACACTTTTTGAAGCTACCTTCACCACCTCTTTAAAATCGGCTCCTTTTCCAAATAAACCATGAACAAAAATGACAGTTTCCCCGCTTCCACAAACTTCATAAGGCATTGTCTCCCCATCACTCATTTTAAAATAATTTATTGTTGTTTCCATTTATTTATCTCATCCCATACCAGTCTAGTATTTTTGTTCTTACATTTGAAAAACCAACACCTATTTATGCTGTAAGTATATCTGCTCAAAATCTTTTTTCATTTCTTCTTTTGAGCGAAGTCGCTCTCTTATTTCTTTTAAACTGGCTACATTTTGATGACTGTTTAACCACAATGTTAAATAGCCATTTTCTCCATATTTATTTTCAATATGTTCATATACTCGCTCAAAGTGCTGTTCAAATGTTAGGGTTGGATATTTAGTAATTCCATATTGAAAAGTCCTATATAAAATCGTGTGGTAATGTATATCACGGTCGGCATCTGCAACTATTTTTCCATACAGACTACGTGGCTCATGATTACTTGACGCCCTGTGGTCTTCCACCGCTTCTTTCATTGTCATTATTTCATCTTGATGAAACCATTTTTTTAAATTTTCATCTGCCATAAGATAGATGGCTGAATTTTTTTCATGATTTTCTCTGCCTTGCAGGATTCCCACATCATGATAGGCGGCAATGATATAAACCATATTTAGATTTACATCAAACGATTTTGCTATTTCAAGGCTGTTTTCAATAACTTTTTTCACATGGTCCCTACTATGACCTTTATCAAACCCATCATAATAAGGAATAATATAATTTTCTACATAATGAATAATTTCCTTATTCAACAAACTATTTCACCATCTTCCACTATTTATTTTTTGTTGCCAAATCACGAAGTAAATATATCTTGCTAAAATAATAAGAATCTATCCAAAAAAATGTTATTTCTGGTTCAACTTTTTGCCTCAATTGCAGTTTAACAAACTGAGCTCAATGTTAAATACGATAAACTTATAATTATATTAAAATTAAACCATACTAAAAGGGTGTTAAAAAAATTAAAAGTTATTTTTTACGTAGCCAGTATGGAAGGGAGTATTTAAAATGATAGAAAAAAATTATATTTATGGATATAACGATTATATCAATCACCCAGAAGGGGAAAAAATTGAAATTATGGACGGACAAATCTATGATATGTGCCTTTCACCAGCTACACAACATCAAGAAATAAGCGGATATTTGTTTCATAAAATTTATAATTACCTGCAAGATAAAGCTGGCAGTGTTTTTTCCGCACCATTTGACGTGTACTTAGTTGAGGAAAATGAAGATATTAACGCGTGTAACAACATCGTACAGCCTGACATATCGGTTATTTTTGACAAGAACAAACTTATCACAGAAGGTTGCAAAGGCTCTCCGGATTTTATTATCGAAATTGTAGATGACAGTTCAAAAAAACATGATTATATCACCAAGCATTATTTGTACAGCGAATTTTTGGTAAAAGAATATTGGATTGTGGATCCTTTGAAAAAAATAATAACCGTTTATCTTGCGGAGGAGGACATTTTGCAAAATGTTTCCCGCTATACCTTTCACGATACAATTAAAGTAAGCTTATTGGAAGACTTAGAAATTGATTTTTCCCAAATAAATTAGAAAATATTGACTTTATTTATCCAAAGTCGTAAAATTAACAAAGGATTACTCCTTCGTCTTATCAGACGAAGTTTTTTTATACTTACTATCGTCAATCAACAATACAATCCTCATCACGTCGAAAGGAGTTACGTATGAAAGAGACAATTAATGAAATAAAAAATGTAGCACTCAAAAATCTTTCGGAAGCAAATGATTTAAAAATATTAGAAGATTTAAGGGTAAAATACTTAGGAAAAAAAGGGGAACTTACACAAATTCTAAAAGGAATGGGGAGTTTGTCTGCCGAAGAAAGACCGTTGGTTGGTCAAATGGCAAACGAAGTTCGCGTATTTATTGAAAATAAAATCGAGGAAGCAAAAGAAAAACTACTTTCCATGCAACAAGAACTTACGTTAAAAACAGAAACCATTGACGTAACCATGCCAGGTCGTGTAAAAGAATTAGGGCATAAACACCCTATGACTGTTGTCATTGATGAAATTAAAAGAATTTTTATCGGTATGGGCTATGAAATTGCAGAAGGTCCGGACGTTGAACTTGACTATTACAATTTTGAAGCGTTAAACATCCCTGCAAATCATCCAGCAAAAGATGAGCAAGACACCTTTTATGTAAATGGAGGGTTTTTGCTGAGAACCCAAACCTCTCCTGTTCAAGTTCGTGTCATGGAAAAAGGAAACCTTCCCATTCGAATTATTGCACCGGGACGTGTGTATCGTTCTGATGAAGTAGATGCCACCCACTCTCCTGTTTTTCACCAATTAGAGGGACTTGTAATTGACAAAGGAATTACAATGGCTGATTTAAAAGGTGCTTTGGCAGTTTTTGCAAAAGAACTTCTTGGGGAAAATACAAAAGTTCGTTTTCGCCCTCATCACTTCCCATTTACAGAACCTAGCGCTGAGATGGACGTTTCTTGTTTTTCTTGTGGTGGAAAAGGTTGCCGTGTTTGTAAAGACAGCGGTTACATTGAACTATTAGGTTGTGGCATGGTTCACCCAAAAGTTTTAAAAATGTCTGGAATCGACCCTACTGTGTATAGCGGTTTTGCATTTGGAATGGGGCTTGAAAGAATTGCTATGCAAAAATTTAATGTTACAGACATGCGTCTGCTTTTTGAAAATGACATTAAATTTTTAAAACAGTTTTAAGGAGGTAAGATGAAATGAATCTTCCAATGTCTTGGTTAAAAGAATTTGTTCCGATAGATTGCGATGTTAATGAGTTTTGTGACAAAATGACGTTGTCTGGCTCTAAAGTAGAAAGCATCACCAAAGTTGGTGCTGACATCCAAAATGTAGTGGTAGGTAAAATTGTTTCCATTACAAAACATCCTGATGCAGAAAAATTAGTAGTTACTTCTATTCATGTAGGAAAAGAAGAACCAATTCAAATTGTTACAGGTGCGAAAAATGTTTTTGAAGGAGCTTTTGTTCCGGTTGCCTTAGACGGCTCAACCCTTAGCAACGGCGTAAAAATTAAAAAAGGAAACCTTCGTGGCGTTGAATCCAACGGAATGTTATGTTCCATTGAAGAATTAGGGTTTGACAGAATTGCTTACCCAGAAGCTCCTGAAGACGGCATTTATATATTCCAAAACACAGAAAATTTGACTCTTGGGGAAGATGTTGTCCCATTGCTACAACTTGCTGAAGAAATTGTGGAATTTGAAATTACATCAAATCGTCCAGATTGCTTTAGTATCATTGGGCTTGCTCGTGAGGCGTCTGCTACTTTTGACAAACCACTCCATGTGCCTCCTATTTCTTTAAAAGAAGAAGCTGATGGCGATATTCATGAACTTATTTCTGTTGAAATTAAAAATCCAGCACTTTGCCCTCGTTATATTGCAAGGGTAGTAAAAAATGTGAAAATTGAGTCTTCCCCACTTTGGTTAAGACACAGACTTGTTTCTGCTGGTATCCGCCCAATTAATAACATCGTGGATATTACGAACTACGTCATGTTAGAATATGGCCAACCAATGCACGCCTTTGATATTTCTTCTATTGATGATAAAAAAATTATTGTTCGAAATGCCGTTGATGGCGAAAAATTTACTACACTAGATGAAGTAGAAAGAACGTTAGATGCTTCCATGCTTGTCATTGCAGACCCTAACAAAGCAGTTGCAATTGCTGGTGTTATGGGAGGACAAAACTCCAAAACAGGTGATACTGCTTCTACCATTTTATTTGAATCTGCAAATTTTAATGGTACAAACATCCGCCTTACATCTAAAAAATTAGGACTTAGAACAGATTCCTCTAGTAAATATGAAAAAGGATTAGACCCAGACCTTGCCCTTTTGGCTGTAAATCGAGCAGTTGAACTGGTAGAAAAACTTGGTTGTGGGGAAGTGGTAAAATCTTTTGTAGATTGTTACCCCGAAAAAAGAGTAGAAAACGAAGTTGCTTTTACTGCTGAGGGAATTAATAAATTGTTAGGAACAAAACTTTCCTATGATGAAATGGTTTCTTATTTAAACAAATTAGAAATAAAAGTAGAACATAATAAAGCAATTGCCCCAACCTTCCGACCTGACTTAGTATGTGAAGCAGACATTGCAGAAGAAGTGGCAAGAATTTATGGCTACGACAAAATTGAAACAACCCTTGCCGTTGGCACCCCCACCGTTGGGAAGAAAAGCTACGGTCAAATTTTAGAAGATATTATTAAAGAAGTAATGATTGGTCAGGGTGTTTCAGAAGCATTGACATACTCTTTTGAAAGTCCTAAAGTGTTTGACAAACTTCAAATTCCAAAGGAACATAATTTGAGAGAAGCCGTTACGATTACCAATCCCCTTGGAGAAGATTTTAGCGTTATGCGTACCACCACTTTAAATGGGATGTTGCAATCTCTTTCCATTAACTTTAATAGAAGAAATGAAGAAGCTTCTCTTTTTGAATTAAACAAAATTTATCTTCCAAAGGCACTTCCCCTTACGGAGTTGCCTGATGAAAGAGTTATGCTCACCATCGGTATGTATGGCAAAAAAGATTTTTATGACTTAAAAGGAATTGTAGAGGAATTATGCAACTCCTTAGGAATTTCTGCTACTTTTAAAGTTCAAAAAGAACTTTCCTTTATGCACCCGGGACGCACTTCCGATGTTTTTGCAGACAATCAGCACCTTGGCTTCTTAGGAGAAGTTCATCCTGCTGTTTTAAACAACTATGATATTGAAACAAAAGTATATGTTGCAGTGTTAGACGTTTGCTACTTAACCCAACTTGCTACATTAGACAGAACCTATAAAGCCTTGCCAAAATTCCCTGGTACTTCAAGGGATATTGCCATGATTGTTGCGGATTCTGTTTTTGTCAGTGAAATTGAAGACATTATCAAATCAAAAGGTGGAAAATTATTAGAAAGCATTACCCTTTTTGATGTTTACAAAGGCAAGCAAATTGAAGAAGGATTTAAGTCTATTGCTTATAACATTTCCTTCCGTTCACCAGAGCGAACCCTCACCGATGAAGAAGTTCAAACGGTAATGAAGAAAATTTTAACAGCACTAGAAACTGTTTTAAACGCTAAACTAAGAGACAAATAATTCGAAAAAACAAATAAATTTTGGGGGTGTTTTTATGTTTGTACACGAACGTATGACCAAAAATGTTGCTACCGTTCATCCTGATGTTTCTGTTTCAAAGGCTTTTCAAGTGTTAATGGAAAAGCACCATTCACAACTTCCGGTTATTGACGAAAGTGGCAAGTTAGTGGGGCTTATTACAGAAAAACTGCTTACAGAAGTTAGCCCTTCAAAGGCTACCTCTCTTAGTGTTTTTGAAATTAATTATTTACTTTCCAAAACCAAAGTAATGGATATTATGAAAACCAATATTTTTACTGTTTCTCCTGACTGTCTTATTGAAGAAGCCGCTGCAGAAATGGCAAACAACGACATTGGTTCTTTACCCGTCGTTGAAGAAGATGGAACCCTCGTTGGAATTCTCACCAGACTTGATATTTTTTCTTCCTTTATTGAAATCATGGGAGTAAATGATTCTGGAACCAGAATCGCCATTGGAGTAAAAGATGAAACAGGAACCCTTGCCGACATTTCTAATATTGTGAAGCAATATGGCATGAACATTAAACACATTAGCAACTTTGACGTGGGGGATCACGTTGAAATTGTTTTGAAGCTCAACACCCTTGATGTTGATAATTTGTTGGAAGATTTAAAATCCCACAGCTATTCCATTCTTTCTGTTCACAAGAAAAAATAATAAAAGCCTTTTGTTTCATGTGCTTTGTGGCAAAAATAAAGAAGAACCTTCTCCTTCTCAGGAAGAAAAAAGGTTCTTCTTTATTTTTTAGAAATCAATACTATTTCGTTGTATGGACATATTACTTATATAATCATTGCTTCTCATGGTACAAATCACAGGTTGTACAATGGATAAAATGTGTTTGTTATCTAATTGACTTTTGTTTATACAAATGGTCATAATTTTACTACTACTTCTGTCTGTCGTATTTGTTGCATATTTTGCATTTAATTTGGATTCCACCAAAAATTGTGCATAAATCTTATTATCAGTAGGATTTGCCACATTAACCAAGTCCACAAAAATTAGTTCGTCTTTATCTGAAACAACTTTTATGGGAGTCCCTGCTTTTAATTCTTTGTTTTCATTTGTATTCACTGCATATACCTGAACCGAAAAGAAAACTAACAAAAGTAATAGTGACATACTCACAAAAAATTGAAACGCCTCATCATATATATAGCCACCCCATTCTTTCATGACTAAGAAAATAATAATTGCCGTTATTGTTACCATTAACCATATAATGCTTTTTATTTTTTGTCAATTATAATATAATTACTTTTTTCCAAAAGGCACTTTAAAATTTATAAAAAATGGCATATACTTTATGTAGACGGTCTACTAGATTGCAGTATCAAAATTTAAAGATAAGAAGGTATTCAATATGTTTCAAGAAGCACTTGCTCTTTTATTGCAAATTTTAATGTTGTTGAATATGCTGTTTGCCATTGTCGTTGTTTTTTATGAACGACGAAACCCATCTACTACATGGGCATGGTTAATGGTATTATTTTTTGTTCCGTGGTTTGGCTTTATTTTTTATCTTTTATTTGGACGAGATAGTAAAAAACAACGAATATTTGCAAAAAAAGCAAAAGAAGACATGAAACTATATGAATCTTTTGGGCAATCTTATCAAGATGAACTTGCCCTACAAAAAGAACTACTCACAGAAAAGAAAAATTTGTTAACCAATGAAATGCCCCTTGGGGAAAACCTCATTAGCCTTAACTTATTAAATGCCCAAAGTTTCCTTTCGGGAAAAAACAAAGTGAAACTTTTTCATGAAGGCAATGCTAAATTTGAAAGCCTTCTAAACGATATTCAAAATGCAAAATCATTTATTCACATACAATACTATATTATTCGAAACGATGAACTTGGTAAAAGGGTCATTGATGCCTTAACGGAAAAAGCAAAAGAAGGTGTGGAAGTAAGACTTTTGTTTGATGGAATGGGTTGTAATGAGATTAAGAAAAGATTTTACAGGGAGTTTGTAAGGGCTGGCGGTTTGGTGGGTATATTTTTTCCACCCCTGGCCATTCGACTTAACTATCGAAACCACCGAAAACTTTGTATTATCGATGGGCAGATTGCCTACATTGGTGGTTTTAACATTGGAAATGAATATATCGGAAAATCAAAACGATTCGGGTTTTGGCGGGATACCCATATGAAAGTAGAAGGAAATGCCGTGAAACAACTGGAAATTCGTTTTATTATGGATTGGAATTTCGTTTCAAAAGAAAAAATAGCCGTTGAATATAAATATTTCCCTGAAACAAAATTAATGGATTATGTTCAAATGCAAATTATATCAAGTGGCCCTGACACTAATATGCCCAACATACAATTTGCTTATTTCAAAATGATAAACTCTGCTGAAAAAAGCATTTATATCGCAACCCCTTACTTTATTCCCGATGGTGGCATCCTAGAATCCCTTCGAATTGCCGCCCTTTCCGGAATTGATGTCAGAATTATTATTCCAGCCAAACCTGACCACCCCTTTGTTTATGGGGCAAACATTTCCTATTTAGGAGAACTTTTAAAAGTTGGCGTAAAGTGCTATACATATGAAAAAGGGTTTGTTCATAGTAAGATAATGATGATTGATGGGAAAACTTGCTCTGTAGGCACTGCCAACATGGATGTAAGAAGTTTCTTTTTAAATTTTGAAGTAAATGCCATCATCTATAACGAAGATGTGACCGCAGAACTTGAAAGGGAGTTTCTCAACGACTTAGCAGAATGTACACAAATAGATGCGAACTGGTACGCAAAAAGACCTAAATTTCTAAAGTTGAAAGAATCAATTTCACGGCTCATCTCTCCTTTATTATAAGAAAAACGCCAACCTCACATGAAGAAGTTGGCGTTTTTTTATCCGATTACTTTTTTAACAGCTTCTAAAACACGGTCTGCTTGGAATGGCTTCACAATAAAGTCACGAGCCCCAGCTTGAATTGCTTCAATAACCATTGCTTGTTGCCCCATGGCAGAACACATAATAATTTTAGCATCTCCACTCACTGCTTTAATACCTCTAGCAGCATTAATACCATCCATTTCTGGCATGGTGATATCCAGAATGGTCAAACTTGGTGATAACTCTTTAAACTTTTCAATTGCTTTAATTCCATTTTCCGCTTCACCAATAACATTGTACCCATTTTTTGTTAAAATATCTTTTAGCATCATTCGCATAAACGCTGCGTCATCTACTAAGAGAATTGTTTTGTCCGACATTTTATATCCTCCCTATTATATTGATTATTTAACACCGGCTATTTTCGCATATCTCTAATCAACAAACTTATCAATATTAATTTTCCACGAAATAGCAAGCGTAGAAACTTTATCACTTAAGTAACTTTAAATTTCTTATCATGCTTCACCCTTGAAGCAATTCATTTAACTTTCCAATGTGTTGTTACATTCTTCCCAAACAGTTCCGTAACTATGTAGCTACCAATTCTATGGCTTACTCCATTAAAAAAACTTTTTTTATTCCATTATAGCAGTTTAATTTATTTTTGAGAAGATTTTTTTCAATTTATTATTGAACTTATTCAACTACTAAAAATCAAATAAAATGGAAACAAGCATTATTTTTACTGACAACGCTAACGAAACCAACTGTATTCCTAATACTTTCCTCTCTAACATCCTATGTACTAAGGTGTCATAGGGTGAAAGCGTCATCAATTTCGCTTCTGTCACCTTCATGCAAATCTTTTAGCATTTCATTTTAAACTAAAATCAGTATAACCGTTTTGGGGAAATCACAATGCAAGTCTCCCAAAAATTGTATTACATTATTTTAAGTATAGTATAAAAAATATAATTGTCAAGAAAAAAACGCTCTCTTAAATTGATTTGTAGTTGCTTCCCCATCAAATGGCTTCAATGTATTCATGTCCCCTATAATCCATTGGCAACATACATATTTTTTAAAAATGAAACATACTATTTATATGTATGGTGCTGTCTCGTTTGGGTACACAGTATGAAGTGCAATAAAAATCGAGGTGAATAAGTTTGGAAGAATTAAATGTGCAAGTATTAAAAAGCTTTGGCGTGCGAGCAAAAACGATTTCAAAAAGAAAGCTTATGTATATATGCGAAACGGACAAAGGGAAGAAAATTATTCGAAAATGTAATTTGCCACCAGAAAAATTAAATTTTATCAACCTAGTACAAGAGCATTTGTATGAAAAAGGATTTACCAATATTGAGCGGTTTGAAAAAACAATTTATGACAAGCCCTATTACTTAAATGGTGGAAACATCTATGTGATGACAGAGTTTAAAGACTTTACGGAAACTGATTTAGGGCGCCCAACACAAGCAAAAGAAATTGTTGAGCAGTTAGCACTGATGCACAAACTTTCAAAGGGTGTTGATTCATCTCTTGAATTTTCTGGACCCACCAACATTAATAGTTATAAAAAATCACTGAAAGAATTACATATGTTAAAGAAAAAAATTTCTTCTGGAGGGAGTATGTCGGAATTTGACGTGCTAGTTTTAAAAAACTACGGCTATTATTTAGAAAAATCCAATGAAGCCCTTGAAATTTTGGAATCCTCCAATTACGCTGGCATCATGGAAAAAGCCCTTACGGAAAAAATGATTTGCCACAACACCATCAAGGAAGAAAATATTAAACTAGACCTGAACAACCACATCAATATTTTGAATTTTGAAAAATGCACTTACTCCCACAACTTATTTGATTTAGCCGACTTTATCCAACGTTATATCAAAAAAGAACCTGCCGACCAACTGAATATAACGGAAATTATTGAGCAATATAATAAAATTACCCCCCTTACCGATGAAGAACTGAAAATCCTCTACGGCATTTTAAAATTCCCCGCCAAATTCCACAAATTTTGTAGAGAATATTATCAAAAGCGTCGTTCGTGGACACCTAGTGCCACCATTGCCAAGTTTGAAAAATACCTTGCTGGTCGTGAGGTGACCGAGACATATATTAACCAATTAAAAATGAAAGAATAGACCTCCTCCATTCAAGAAATTATTGAATCAGGTCAGACTGAAAGACCTAGTAAGGATAAGGAATGGATTTGAAAAGCCTGCTTTTCAAATCCATATTTCCCAATGGCTCCCCTTTTAACACCACAAAATAGGAAAATTTTTGAATTTTCCTTGCTCTTTTGCCAAGAACGTTTTAAAATATAAGTAATCATAATTTACAGAGGTGTAGAGATGCGAGAGAAGGACGACAAAAATTCAACATATTTTAAAAATGCTTATGATAAGCAGGCAAACTTGCCAAAAACAAAAAGAAAAATAAACCCCGAAGACGAAGGCGTATATTATAATCCAACCAGAAGTAGCAGTGAATTTCAAACCCCTAAAAAAATAGACAGGCCTACCGGAAAACCTCGTAAAGCTCCACGACACGCTCAAAAATCAGGTTCTTCCCAATATGCCATGTTTATTATGCTGACAGTGGCAGGTGGCATTGCCGTTTGTATTTTTGTGTTTGCTTATATGTTCAATTCTTTTAAAACAAACACGCCCCAACCTACTCAATCAACAGAGACTGTTACACAAAACACCCCTGTTGCAGAGGACAAGTACCAAGAAGAAACAGCCCTTGTAAAAGCAATAAATATTACAAGAGGACTGATGGAACTGTATGCTGTAAACGATGGAAAAACGTATAGCGTTTTAGTAGAAGGAAAAACATTGCTAAAAAATAAATATGGACAAGAAATATCCTTGTCAGAATTTAAACTAGGCGACATTGTAGATGCAACATTTACAGAAAATACAGACATCGCCAAAAGCATAAAAATAAGTGCCGAAGCGTGGGAGCAAAAATCCATTCAAAAATATACACTAGACAACACGACTAATACCATCACCATTGGAAATTCTGTGTACAAATTAAACGATACTGCTGTGATTTTATATAATGACACCCCTGTTTCAAAAGCTACCATTTCCCCCACTGCTGACGTTTTAACCGTAAAAGGCTATAAAGACAACGCATGGTCTGTAATTGTAGAAAAGTCCCACGGTTTTGTAACTGTGAAAAACAAAGATAAAGTAACGGATGGAACTGTTGAAGTAGACACTACCCAAGTTTTGCAATTAAGTGATATTGACAAAATTGAGTTAACAGAAGGAAATCACAAACTTGCCGTAAAAGGACAAAACATAGAACCCTATGTGGCTACCTTGAAAGTAATTGCTGGTGAAACAGCAGAAATAGACCTTGCCACCACCCAAGAAAAAACAGGCGTAGTGGTTACGACCCTTAACACAACAGATGTTGCCGTTACAATTAATGGAGAAACCCAAACCAAAACAGATGAACCTTACGTTCTGAAATATGGAACATATAAATTTAAAGTTACAAAGGAAGGCTACGATGATTGGGAAAAAGAGATTATTGTTGATAAACCAACCGTAACTTTAAAAGTTGATTTGGCACAACAACCAAAAGTAGAAGAGCCAATAGTCGTAATACAACAATCCCAACTGCTAATTAACTCCGACCCAGATGGTGGCGACTTATACATTGACAATTTGTATATAGGTCTAACCCCCGTAAAAACAAAAGTTGATTATGGAACTCACACCATCACCATAAAGAAAGACGGCTATAAACAAGTTCCAGTTCAAATACAAGTTACAGAGCCATCAAGAGAAATCGTAATTACACTACAAAAAAATCAATAAGGAGGAATTAAAATGTCAGATTACAAGCAAAAATATGAACAATGGGTAAACAATGATTATTTTGATACAAAAACAGTGGAGGAATTAAAGTCCATCAAAGACGATGAGAAAGAAATAGAGGAACGTTTTTATAAGGATTTGGAATTTGGAACCGCAGGCTTACGTGGAATTATAGGTGCAGGAACAAACCGACTTAATATATATACCGTTCGAAAAGCAACACAAGGGTTGGCAAATTATATTTTGAAACAACCAGAAGAAGCCAAAGCAATGGGCGTTTCCATTGCTTATGACTGTAGAAGAATGTCCCCCCAATTTGCAGATGAAGCTGCGTTGGTGTTAAATGCCAATGGAATAAAAGCATATGTGTTTGACGAGTTAAGACCAACACCTGAGCTTTCCTTTTCTGTTCGCCAATTAAAATGTACAGCAGGAATTGTAATTACTGCAAGCCATAACCCAAAAGAATACAATGGCTACAAAGTATATTGGGCTGATGGTGGACAAGTTCCTTACCCAAGAGATGAGGAAATTATAACAGAAGTAAACAACGTAGAAAGTTTTAGCCAAGTAAAAACAATGGCACTAGACGAAGCAAAAAATAAAGGTTTATATCATGTTATTGGAAAAGAAATTGACGATTTATATATTGATGTTTTAAAATCATACGTAGTGAATCAAGAACATATTGATAAAGCACGTGACTTAAAAATCGTTTATTCTCCCCTTCATGGAACTGGTAATAAATTAGTGATGCGATTATTAAAAGAAGTGGGCTTTACCAATGCCACCATTGTAAAAGAACAACAAGAACCTGACACCGAATTTAGCACCGTGAATTACCCAAATCCAGAAGACCCAAAAACATTTGAGTTGGCATTAAAACTGGCAAAAGAACAAGATGCTGACATCGTAGTAGCAACCGATCCAGATGCTGACAGAGTAGGCGCTGCTGTTAAAAACGAAAAGGGCGAATACGTTTTATTAACCGGAAACATGACAGGTGCTTTGTTAACCGAATACATACTCTCACAAAAAAGCCAAAATGGGACTCTCCCTACCAATGGAGCTGTTATTAAAACCATTGTAACCACAGAACTGGTAAGACCAATGGCTGAAAAATACGGCGTAGCATTAATGGATGTTTTAACAGGCTTTAAATATATTGGAGAAAAAATTAAACAATTTGAGCAAACTGGAAGCCATACTTATGTGTTTGGTTTTGAAGAAAGTTATGGCAGTCTCCCTGGAACATATGCAAGAGATAAAGATGCAATTGTTGCCACCATGCTTTTATGTGAACTTGCCGCTTACTATAAAACCCGTGGTATGAGCATGAACGATGGCATACAAGAACTTTATGAAAAGTATGGTTACTATAAAGAATCTGTTAAGGCTGTTTCTTTAAGTGGCATCGAAGGACTTGCAAAAATAAAAGCCATTATGAAAGAACTGCGTGAAAAAGCACCTACAGAATTTGCCGGCATCAAAGTGGTTTCTGCGGGAGATTATATTTCTAAAATTCAAAAGAATTTATTGGATGGTACTGAAGAAGAAATTACATTGCCTAAGTCAGATGTTCTTCAATATAAATTAGAAGATGGCTCATGGATTTGCGTTCGTCCTTCTGGAACAGAACCAAAAATTAAATACTACATCGGTGTTCATGGAACTACCGCCAAAGAAGCAGACGATAAATTAAAAGCGCTAACCGCAATTTTATAAAATAACGTAAAAAAAGAGCCGTATCAAAATTTTGATACAGCTCTTTTCCTTATTGAAGGGAAATTGCATTTTCAGTTGTTGTAATAATGGTCGCTTCTTTTTTCCCTACTAGATCCCCTTGTTTTACTGGGAATGGGTTTGATGTAATAAAAGTATCCATCAGTGCATCTACATCTGTTGCCAACGCATCTGGGTCTGCATTTGGAATGAAGTAGGAAACAATTGAACCATCTTCCGCTTCAAATTTTAATCTTAATTTATAAGTATCCGTTGCCATTTTCTCACCTCCTTAGTTATATTTTTTTAAACTTATACTGCTTTAAGGGAATATCTCACTTGCTTATAAAAAGTACCTGTCTTTTCTGACTGAACCTTATTAACGGCTCTTGCCACTGCTAACAGTTGGTCCCCCGTGATGTCTAAATTTAAGTTGCTCATGGTATAGGTTCCATCCTCGTACTTAAAAATAAGTTTTGCATCTACTGCACTAACCATTGTTCCCATCTTGCTCACCTCCTTCTTTCTTTATTTGGTCTTTTTTGTTCCCGACCATGTACTTATGTTACCAACATCCGTTAGAACATACTATTTGAAAAATTTAGTCTGTTAGCTATGGTCGAATTATACATTATTTTTGTATACGATTATTTGCATATTTTAAAAGGTATTTTACAAATTATGGATAATTATTACTAGAAGAACAAATTTTAAAATTAGTTTGGGAGGAAGCCTCATGGAAATAGTATCAAATCTAAAAGATAGGAATTTAATTGTAAAAATTACAGGTGACATTGACCATCATTCATCTGGTGAAATACGTGACAAGGTGGAAAAAGATTTTAGCAGAGAAAACGCAAAAAATATTTTATTTGATTTTTCTAACGTTAGCTTTATGGACAGCTCTGGAATCGGAATGATAATTGGCAGGTATAAACACATTGAACAGCTGGGTGGAAAAGTTTTCGCTTGCTGTATCAGAGACGATATTAAAAGAATTTTTATGATTTCAGGGTTACACAAATTAATTAATATGTATTCTTCAATTGATGAAGCTTTGAATAATTTTTAAATTTTTAGGGGGACATAAAAAATGGATTTTGAAAACGAAATGACAATTACCTTTAAGAGCATTTCCCAAAATGAAGCACTAGCCAGAATTTCCATTTCTGCTTTTGTTGCACAGCTCGACCCAACCATTGATGAGCTGACTGATATTAAAACGGCTGTTTCTGAAGCCGTTACAAATGCTATTATTCACGGCTATAATGACAACGCTGAAATTGGAAAAATAACATTACATTGTAACATACACCATCAAACTGTATTTATTGAAGTAATTGATCATGGCATGGGAATCGCAGATATTGAAGAAGCTCGTCAACCCCTTTTTACTTCAAAGCCTCACTTAGAACGCTCTGGGATGGGCTTCACTGTAATGGAAACGTTTATGGATCAGGTAGAAGTAATTTCTTCAAAAGATAATGGCACAAAAATTGTGATGTCTAAAAAAATACATATTTAATTTGAGGTGACCAAATGGATAAAACGCTCGAATTAATTCTACTTGCTCAACAAGGCGACCAATCTGCAAAAGACCGCATTATTTCTGAAAATATGGGGTTGATTTGGAGCGTTGTTAAAAAGTTTTATAACCGAGGATATGAAGCAGAGGATTTGTTTCAAATTGGAGCCATCGGGCTTATTAAGTGTATCAATAAATTTGATTTAAGTTATGAAGTTAAATTTTCAACCTATGCGATTCCTATGATCATGGGGGAAATAAAACGTTTTTTGCGTGATGACGGCATGATTAAAGTTTCACGCCCCCTAAAAGAACTTGCCATCAAAGCAAAATATAAACAAGAAGAAATTTTTCAGGCATCGGGAAGTCAACCCACTATTAATCAGCTTGCCCAATCACTTGAGGTTGAGGTGGAAGATTTGGTCATGGCACTTTCTGCTGGGCATGAAGTAGAGTCTCTTTATGCCACCATTCATCAGGGAGAAGGAAACCCTATTTATTTAATAGACAAGTTAGACCAAGCCGACGGCTGTGAATCTAATGTGGTGGATATTATTGCACTCAAGCAAATTATTAATCAACTAGATCCAAAGGAACGGCAAATTGTTATTTTACGGTACTTTCAGGACAAAACCCAAACAGAAATCGCACAAACCATTGGCGTTTCACAAGTTCAAGTTTCACGAATTGAAAAGAAAATTCTAGAGACGATTCGGAATAGGTTCGGGTAATACAAAGTTAACATGAGTTCTTGCGGATTTTTTAGACTTTAAAATTCGTAGGGACTTTATTTTTCTTGTATATATTTTAAAATCTTTTATATTTCTCATACCACTTGAAACGCGTCATTAATTTTGTTACTATTATAACAGTTTAACTTTTACCGCAGTTTGATAAAATTGTCTAGGAGGTTGTTAACTTGTACGTAGGAAAAAATGAGGGGAAAAGCCCGTGGGTTTTGCTATTGTTTGTCCTGGCGGGAATTGTTTTAGGTGGTTTTATTGGGGAATACGCTGGTGCTTTGCCTTTTATGGGTTTTCTTAAATATGGTGGTGACTTTGGCATCAAAGACCCTATTGTCCTTGATTTAGGGGTCATTTTGCTAAAACTTGCCTTTACCATTCGCTTTACGATTTCTGGAATTTTAGGCATGGTTCTTGCCGTTTTTATATATAAAAAAATCTAATGCAGTATTTTTACTGCCGTTATAGGAGTGCTTTTGAATGAACAAAATTATTCTTGCATCTGCGTCTGCACGGAGGCAAATGCTTTTAACTCAAATTGGAATGCCCTTTACGATTATAGAAAGTACATTTGAAGAAATTGCGGACGACAACGAAGTTTCTCCTTATGAGCTTGTTCGAAGTTTTGCTTCTCAAAAAGCGTTAAATGTTTTAAAAGATATTACAGAAGACTGTATTATTATTGCTGCCGACACCATGGTCACTTACCTTGGAAAAGTAATGGGCAAACCAAAAGATGAAAAAGATGCCTACCAGATGTTAAAATTACTTCAAGGCACCAAACATTCTGTTTATACGGGAATGACCGTCATTTTTAAAACAGGAGATACCGTTGAGCAAGTTGACCTTGTAGACAACACCAATGTTTGTATGCGAAAACTGTCAGATGACGAAATTTATGCTTACATCCAATCCGGCGAACCTTTTGGAAAAGCTGGGGCCTATGCCATTCAGGAAAAAGCTTCTCTTTTTATTGAAAAAATTGAAGGCGACTACTACACCGTTGTAGGTCTGCCTTTGAACAAACTTTATAAAATTTTGAAAGACCATGATGTTGATATTACGGCATTTTGGAATTAAATATTCAATAAAAGCCCAATAAAATAGCCGCAGATTCTGCGGCTTATATTTTAATTTTTTTAATTTTTAATAGTCTTCATCCATTGCCAAACTTAGGCTTTTGCCCCATGATTTCTTTTCAGCATTGCCACTTGGCTTTGGTCTTCCCCCTTTTTTCTTTTGGTCCGTTAATAAATCCATTGTTTTACGTTTTTCAACCTCAGCCTCTCGCTCAAGTTTTTTCATTCTATCGAAACGATCGAACTCCGTCTCTTTCTTTGACACAATCTATTCCTCCTATAATTAAATAAAAAAGAAAACTAATATTATTATAGAAATAAAACCGAAATAAGTCAACACAAAAAAGCCATCTGGTTAAAAAATAAATTAAAGAATATTCTTTTCTTGAAAAGTAGATACTAACTTTAATTTAATTTTAATAAAATGAGGTTATTATTTTGAATCCTACAAAAATTTATTACGAACCAACCATAGAGAATTATCCTTTAGGTAGATATTTAAAAAGTAAATTTCCAGACATCCCATGGATTGAAATCGAAAGCCATAACAACATCGAGGAATTAAGAACACGAAGCAATGCTGACTTTGTAGAAATGAAAAAATATCTGATTATCGGAACTCGCAAAACCCACAAATATGTAGAAAATAAAAAAATATCAGACTACCTCGTTCCATTTACCTCCTCTGGCTGTAGTGCCATGTGCTTATACTGCTACTTGGTGTGCAATTATAATAAATGTTCTTATTTAAGGGTCTATGTGAATGTAGAGGAACTGGTGGGCAAACTCATTAAAACTTCTTTAAAAAAAGAAAATCCTTGTACGTTTGAAATTGGAAGCAACAGTGATTTGATTTTAGAAAATCAAGTAACCAAAACGCTTCCTGCTACCATCGAAGAATTTGCACGAAAGGGCAAAGGCGCTCTTACCTTTCCCACCAAGTTTTCCATGGTAGATGATTTATTGCCCATTAACCATCAAGGGAAAGTTATTTTTAGAATGAGCGTAAACCCACAAGAAATTATCAGCCATGTGGAACTAGGAACTTCTTCACTAGAGAGTCGCATAAAAGCAATTAATAAAATGGCTTCTGCTGGCTACAAAGTTGGACTTCTCATTGCACCTGTTATTTTTATTGAAAACTGGCAATCTATTTATTTGAATATGTTGGATATTTTGTATGAAAAACTTTCTGCCCAAGTAAAAAAAGATATGTTTATTGAAGTTATCTTTATGACCTATAGTTATGTTCAAAATGCCATTAATGAACAAGCTTTTCCCCATGCCATGAAGATTTTTAGCAAGGAGCTTATGACAGGGCGTGGACGGGGGAAATATTGCTATAAACAGCAATACCGAGATGAAGCAGAACTATTTTTAAGAACAGAAATTACAAAAAGATTTTCTTGTAGTGAAATTGTTTATGTAGTGTGATGATTGACAAAAATAAAAAGATGATTCCTATTTTAAAGAATCATCTTTTTATTTTTTGTAGAAAAATGTGTCAGCACAATGAACGTTCTGGGAAATTTTAATTTCGTCCAACTACGTTATTTTATTATGTTAATTACCATATACGCTATTTACTTTTTGTTTAACTTGTTCCAAGTAGCCTTTTCTTGTTTCATCATCTACAGAAGGTACTGCCCCAAAAAATACATGGCCTAACGGTTCAATTCCTGTAAAGTCAAAAATTCCCGAATCAGTTGTTGCCTTCATGGCATTGTACATTCCTGATGCCTCATACGCATCTGATGGACTGCCTGTAGTAGAAATAAGCATTCCTTTTTTCCCTGTAAGTTTTTTCTCAAGACCAGTAGCGGAATAACCATATGCAAACCCCATGGCAAATACACGATCAACATATCCCTTCATCATGGATGGCATTGCTGTCCACCATACAGGATATATAAAAATAAGAGAATCTGCCCATGTAATTTTTTCTTGTTCCGCTTTTATATCGGCAGGCACTTCCCCTTTTGAAAAGGAAACAAAGTCATTGGATGCCAATACACAGTTAAAATTTTGTGCGTAAAGGTCCACTACTTTTATTTCGTGTCCTTTTTCTGTTAACGTTTGCTCTACTGTTTCTAAAATAGCGTGGTTAAAACTTTTTGGATTTGGGTGTGCATAAATAATTAAATGTTTCATTTTGTTGCCTCCTCGTCATCTACTCTACTTAGACAATTTTTACCCTCTTTATTATACCGCTATTACAAATAATTTATACTTGTGTGATACGCTACTTGAAGTTAATCTTATTATACACAGGTCACCTATTCCTTTCAAGTAGTTACCAGAAATCTCTTCATGACCCACCCCATAAAGTATAACGATTTTGTTTTAAAAAAGTCCTTGACATTATTATCTAATATAGTTATACTACTAATAGTGTTAGTTAATTTTTACAAGAACGAGGTGCAAAAATGGATTATGAAGAATTAACGATGGAACTATTTCAAACAATGAATGAAATGAAAAAGGCTAGACCTCAAAAAAATATGGACGGAATTGTTAAAGGTGAATCATTCGTTTTGCAATTTTTAATGGAAAATAGTAGCGGTGCAATACCAAGTGATTTGAGCGCAGCGATGGGAACCACAACTGCTCGTATCGCAGCTACTTTGAACAGCCTGGATAAAAAGGGCTTGATTTCACGTCGTATTGATAACGATGATCGACGTCGAATCATTGTAGAATTAACTGATGACGGGAAGGTTCTCGCAAAGGAACAATGGCGACAGTTTATGGAAGAGACAGAGCAAATGTTGCGCAGTGTTGGGGACGAAGATGCAAAAGCATACATTCGCATCTTAAAAAAAATGGTTGAATCAATTAAAACAAATCAAAACAATTAGGTTGCGGTCATGAAAAATTGACCGCATTTTAAGAGCTAATAGCTAACACTATTAGTAAGTAACGATATTCGCAAAATGGAGGAATGAAGCATGATTCAAATTTTTAAATATCTAAAATCAAAAGAATGGTTACAAGCTATTATTGCAATATTTTTCATTGTATCACAAGTCTGGCTGGATCTTAAACTTCCAGATTATATGTCCAAGGTAACTGTGCTTGTACAAACACCTAGCAGTCAAATGAGTGATATATGGCAAGTCGGTGGATATATGCTCCTTTGCGCTTTGGGTAGCCTTGGTGCAGCAATTGTGGTAGGTTTTTTGGCAGCCCGCATCGCTGCATCTTTTTCAAAAAGACTACGTAGCATGATGTTTAACAAAGTGGATTCTTTTTCCATGGAGGAAATCAATCGGTTTTCTACTTCAAGTTTAATAACTCGTTCTACAAACGATATTACACAAGTTCAATTGTTGATTACCATGGGATTGCAAATGGTCATCAAAGCCCCTATTATGGCAGGTTTAGCAATTACAAAAATTGCAGGAAAAGGTATTGAGTGGACAGCAGCAACAGGCATTGCCGTAGTTGTCATGGTTAGTATCCTACTTCTTGGTATGTTATTACTTTTACCAAAGTTTAAAAAGATGCAGACACTTATTGATAATATAAATCGCGTCACTCGTGAAAATTTGACAGGGTTGCGTGTTGTTCGGGCTTACAATGCGGAGAATTATCAAAAAGAAAAATTTGAAGTAGCAAACGACGAAATTACAAGCACACAACTATTCACAGGACGTGCAATGGCGTGTATGATGCCTGTTATATCATTGATTATGGGAGGACTTAGTCTTGCAATTTACTGGATTGGTGCTTATTTAATCAATTCGGCAGGTATGATGGATAGACTCACATTGTTTTCCAACATGGTCGTTTTCTCGTCTTATGCAACGCAAATTATTATGTCATTTACCATGCTTTCTATGATGTTTATTATGTTGCCTAGGGCATTAGTATCTGCAAAACGTATTAATCAAGTACTGGACACCAAACCCACCATTCTTGATGGCAAACGGACGACAAGCACTTCAAATGTTCAGGGTGAAGTTACATTTAAAAATGTTAGTTTCAAATATCCAGATGCAGCGGAATACGTACTACATGATATTAATTTTACTGCCCGAAAAGGCGAAACAGTGGCTTTTATTGGTTCAACCGGAAGCGGTAAAAGTACACTTATCAATCTTGTACCAAGATTTTATGATACTACTGAGGGCGAAGTGTTGATTGACGGTATAAATATAAAAGAGTATACCCAAGAAGCCTTGCATCGTAAAATAGGCTACGTACCGCAAAAAGCGGTTTTATTCAAAGGCACGGTAAATTCCAATGTTGCATATGGCGACAACAACCGTGCAGATAAAGTTAAAAGAGCCGTTGGTATTGCTCAAGGAACTGATTTTATAGAAAAAATGAACGACAACTATAATGCACCTATATCCCAAGGTGGCACAAATGTTTCAGGGGGGCAAAAGCAACGTATCTCTATTGCAAGGGCTGTTTGTTGCAATCCGGAAATATATGTGTTTGATGATTCATTTTCTGCCCTTGACTACAGGACGGACCGAGCGCTCCGCTCCGCATTAAAAAAAGAAACCAGTGGCGTAACCAGCTTAATTGTGGCACAACGTATTAGTACCATCATGGACGCTGATCAAATTATTGTGCTTGACGAGGGCAGAGTGGTAGGCAAAGGCACACATAGAGAGCTATTAAATAGTTGTGAAGTATATAGAGAAATCGCAAACTCACAACTTTCAAAGGAGGAACTTGGAGCATGAATAAGCAAAAAAATAAATTGGAAAAACCAACTGGTTACCAACCTGCCGAAACACCTATAAATTTCAAAAAAACAATTGGTAGACTGATCCGCTATTGTAAACCGTATATTCTCACTATTATTATTGCTCAGATTGCAGCAATAGGCGGAACAGTTTTTCAAATTATTGCTCCTGGTAAAATTAAAGATATAACCAATGAAATTATGAAGGGACTAAATACTGGAATTAATATGAATGCAATCGTAAGTATTGCGGTTGTTCTTGCCTTTTTCTACGTTGCTTCGGCGATACTAGGCAGTATGCAGGGATTTTTTATGACGACAGTGACACAAAAAATATCTAAAAGCCTTCGAAACGAAATCTCAATAAAAATAAATAAACTACCACTTAACTATTTCGACAAAGTAAATTATGGTGATGTCCTAAGCCGTGTCACCAATGATGTTGATGCCGTTGGGCAGACTTTAAGTCAAAACGTAAGCTCTGTTGTTTCCTCCTTTGTGATGTTGATTGGTGTACTGGTTATGATGTTTTATACAAACTGGATTTTGGCATTAGCATCTATTGCTTCTACCGCTATTGGTTTTGGACTCATAATGCTCATTATGAAGAAATCACAAAAATATTTTTTTGGTCAACAAAAAGAACTTGGTAATATCAGCGGTCATATTGAAGAAATATATTCAGGACACAATGTTGTCAAGGTGTATAATGGCGGAGCCGCCGCTAAGGAAGTCTTTGAAGGCATCAATGACAGGTTGTATGGAAGCGCATGGAAAGCAGAGTTCCTTTCAGGACTCACTATACCAATTATGTCTTTTAACGGGAATTTTGGATATGTAGCAGTTTGTGTCATTGGTGCTGTACTCGCCATGAACGGTACCATTTCTTTTGGTGTAATCGTTGCTTTTATGCTTTACATTTCTCTATTCTCACAGCCTTTAAATCAAATTTCCCAGACTGCAAATAGTTTACAAAGAGCCGCAGCCGCAAGCAAGCGCATTTTTGATTTTTTTGATGAAGAAGAACTGACAGATGAAAGCCAAAAAAACAAAATTCTCTCTGCAGTAAAGGGCAATGTTGAATTTAAGCATGTTAACTTTGGATATGACAAGGATAAAACCATTATTCATGACTTTAATGCCAAAGTGGGAGCAGGACAAAAGGTTGCTATTGTTGGCCCAACGGGTGCAGGTAAGACCACGATAGTAAATCTGTTGATGCGCTTTTATGAGGTGGACAATGGCGAAATTTTACTTGACGGGACACCAATGACTCAGGTGACAAGAGAGAATGTCCACGAACAATTTTGCATGGTATTGCAGGACACATGGCTGTTTGAAGGAACGATAAAAGAAAATATTATTTACAGCAAACAAGGTGTGACAGATGAACAAGTTGTTGCTGCCTGTAAAGCAGTAGGCCTACATCATTTTATTAGAACACTGCCTGATGGTTATCATACAGTTCTTAATGATAAAGCAAGCCTTTCTCAAGGTCAAAATCAACTTCTGACTATCGCTCGTGCCATGATTCAAAATGCGCCATTGCTCATTTTAGATGAAGCCACAAGTTCAGTGGATACCCGCACAGAGGTTATTATACAGAAAGCTATGGATAAATTAACAGTGGGTAGAACCTCGTTTATCATTGCACACAGACTATCCACCATAAAAAATGCCGATATGATACTTGTAATGAAAGATGGCGACATCATCGAAAGTGGCAATCATGATAAACTTCTGGCAAAAGGTGGTTTCTACGCCGAGCTTTATAACAGTCAGTTTGAGCAAGTAGCATAGCATACGCCCTATCCCCATATTATCAGTATGGGGATATTTTTTATATTACTTAGAAGACTGAAATTGGGTAAGCAGTCGAATATAATGATTAGATTCACGTAATACATGGTCTGCCAAAAGTGGTAGAATAATAGAACGTATTTTGCATTCGTTAATTCCGATTGTTCCCTCTTGTTTAAAATTTCGATATTTTATGGTTTCCTTCAACGTATCATTGGTCACACTTGCAATAGTTCGGTCTGTTGCTACCAACGCTTCCTGAATTAAATTATCGTAGTCCTTGACAAAACTGTTGGCGGCTTTTATAAGGTCATTTTCTGTGGGGTCAAGCAAACCTCTTATAAATAACGCGTGTTCCATCATAATGTGATCCCAAAAAAGTTCCGTTTCTTTTATATTGGTATCTATTTGCTGTCCGCCCTCCAGTGTCGCCAAATGACCTTTATACATATTTGCTTCATGTATAATATGTTCAATTAACAATGGATAATTTGCAGTAAACATATGACAAGATAGCACTTCCTCCAGCACATTTTTCTTAAACTGAATAAGACCACTTACTAATTTTTCTGTATCCTTATTCAATTTTTTTACTTGTTGAAAAAGTTCTTTTGTAACCCTTGGATTATGACTGCTTTGCATTTTTGATTCTAATTTTGTAATTTGTTGATTAATCGGTATGCTGGTAAACTGTTGGGTCTTTTGTTCGCTTCCCAGCGTATAATCTGTCACAAACTCACCAGAAGACAATGCACCTTCACTTACAACGCCATTTCCTAGTTGCACCGCAGTATATAAAATAAATTCAAACTGCTTCTTATATTGATCCGCTACTTTAGAAAACCTTGCATTTTGTGGTGTAAATCCCGCTTCAAGAAATAGTGAATGTTCTTTCATAATTCGACTAAAAAATAAATGCAATTCAAGGGACAAAACTATATATTCTCTCTCGTCCATGGTTAGCCTCCCCATTACTTTTTTATATTTTATGCTAATGGGGCTTCAGTTATTTCTATGAACTTCAAACTGTTCTAGTATTTAGGCATAACTATAAAAAAAGATGATAACGCAGAAGTCGTTATCATCTTTTTTATGTGTACCCTTAAAATAATTTAAAAGTTACTTTGCTATTTGCTCTCGTTCCGATATTTTGAAAATGTTTTTTTCTATTTTCCGAAAGGTAACTTTCCAATCATCCCTTTTGCTTTATCCATGAAACCGCCTTCTGATTTTTCTCTTTGGGCTTTTTTTGCTGCTCTTGCTGCTTTTAATTCTTTCTCTGTTTTCATGCCCTTAACGCTTACAATGTAAATACCTGCAAGCTCCACTTTTACAGTTTTCTTAACAGGAATGGCTTCAAAAATTTTCTTTTCGCACATAAGGGTAACTACTTGAGGACCAACTTTTGCCTTCACCAAGTGCATTTTCATAAATTTGTAAATTTTTGGCAACTGTTGCACAACGGCTTTGGGTAAATTTGCTTCACTTGCCTTTGTTTTCTTCTTATCAATAACATAAATAGTGGCTGGTGCTTTTGTTTTTTCAATTAATGTTTCTTGCTGGTTCATTTTTTTGTAAGACCAGCGATTGAGAAAATATAATCCAACTATCACAATGCCAATAACGACTGCTACAATTAACAAAATATCTAACCCAGACATCGATGACATTATTCCGCCCCCTTTTTATTCTTCTGCATTTTCTTGTGTATTTTCTTCTGCATCTTGTTCCGTCATTTCTATTTCTTCTAGTGATTCTTCCTCTTCTTCATCTAAATAATCTTCTTTAATTTTAGCGATACTTACTACTTCTACATTTTCTGCTAAATTAATTAATTTAACGCCTTGAGAAACCCGTCCTGTTGTAGAAATTTCTTTAATACGAAGTCTAATTACGACACCTTCTGATGTAACAATAATGAGTTCTTCGTTGTCATTTACAAGGGTAAGCCCAACAATATTTCCTGTTTTAGGATTAATTTTGTGAATTTTAACGCCAGAACCACCACGATGTTGAAGTTTTACTTCGTTGAGTTCACTACATTTTCCAAGTCCATTTTGGGTAACAATTAAAAACTTAAAACCTTCTTCAATTACTTCCGCACCAACTACACGGTCGTCTTGTTTAATGGTAATTGCCTTTACCCCTTGAGCTGACCTTCCAACAGGTCTTACTTCATCCTCTGGGAAGCAAATTCCTTTTCCCTTGGATGTAACAAGGAGAATATTTTTGTTGCCGTCACTTCGCTTTACTGAAATAAGCTCATCGTCGTCCTTAATGTTAATCGCCACAAGACCGCCTTTTCGAATGTTCGAATACGCTTTGAAATATGTTTTCTTAATTAAACCTTGTTTGGTAAACATCAGGAGGTAGCTGTCGTTGTCAAATTCTTTTACAGGAATTACAGCTGCTATTTTTTCCCCACCATTTAATTCCAACAAGTTAACAATTGGTGTTCCTTTGGCTGTTCGACCAACTTCTGGAATTTCATAGGCTTTTGTTTGGTACACCCGACCTTGATTGGTAAAGAACAAAATATAATCATGAGTAGAACAAATGAAAAGATTTTCAACAAAATCTTCTTCACGAGTCTGCATACCAATGATGCCTTTGCCTCCACGATTTTGGCTTTTATAGGTGCTGAGTGGCAGACGTTTAATATAATTCATATGGGTCATGGTAATAACGTTTGTGCCTTCTTCAATTAAGTCTTCCATGTCAATATCATTATAATCAAACACAATTTTGGTTCTTCTTTCATCCCCATATTTGGTTTTAATCACCAATAATTCTTCACGGATTACTCGATAAAGTTGATTTTCGTCATCTAATATTGCTTGAAGCTCTTTGATTAACTCCATGAGTTCTGCAAGTTCTTGTCTTAATTTATCAATTTCAAGGCCTGTTAAATTTCTTAACCGCATATCTACAATGGCAGTTGCTTGCTCCTCGGAAAGGCTAAATTTTTCGATTAAGCGTTCTTTGGATTCTGGTGTGGTTTTTGACGAACGAATAATCGCAATTACTTCGTCAATATGTTCAATGGCAATCATTAAGCCTTCTAAAATATGAGCCCTTTGACGTGCTTTTTTAAGGTCAAAAATAGTACGTCTTGTAATAATTTCTTTTTGGTGGTCTAAATAATGTCCCAACATTTGTTTTAAATTGAAAACTTTAGGCTCATTATTATGCAATGCAAGCATAATAACACCAAAGTTATCTTGCATTTGGGTAAATTTATATAGCTGATTTAACACCACATTTGCGTTGACATCTTTTTTTAACTCTACTACCACTCTCATCCCTGTACGGTCAGACTCGTCACGCAAATCGGAAATTCCTTCTATTTTCTTTTCTTTTACCAACTCCGCAATTTTTTCAATGAGTTTGGCTTTATTTACTTGATAAGGAAGTTCTGTAATAGCAATCATGTCACGACCATTGCCCATTGGTTCAATGGTGGCGTCGGCACGAACACGAATTTTCCCACGGCCTGTTCTAAAAGCTTCTTTAATTCCTGCTGTTCCTAAAATAGTGGCACCTGTAGGGAAGTCAGGGCCTTTTACGATTTCAATTAGTTCTTCTATATCTGTTTCACGATTCTCATCGATATGGTTGTTAATAATTCTTATAACACCATCAATTACTTCTGTTAAATTATGAGGTGGAATATTGGTGGCCATACCAACTGCAATTCCTGCGGAGCCATTTACCAACAGGTTGGGAAATCTTGCTGGCAACACCGTTGGCTCACGATCCGAGTCATCATAGTTTGGGATAAAATCTACAGTTTCTTTGTCGATATCCGACAACATTTCCAAGGAAATTTTTGCCAATCTAGCTTCTGTATAACGTTCTGCTGCTGCACTATCGCCATCTACAGAACCAAAATTTCCATGGCCATCCACCAACATATAACGCATGGAAAAATCTTGCGCCATCCGAACCAACGCATCATAAATAGAAGAATTTCCATGAGGATGGTACTTACCCATGGTATCCCCTACGATACGTGCGGATTTTCTGTAGGCTTTTGATGGATCAAGACCAAGTTCGTGCATAGCGTATAAAATTCTTCTATGTACCGGTTTTAAACCGTCACGGACATCGGGCAATGCCCTTGAAACGATAACGCTCATGGCGTAGTTTATGTATGACGTTTTCATTTCGTCTTCTATATTTACTTGAATAATTTTATCAAATTGTTTTTCGTCCATACTATTCTCCTATTTTACTCGTTGTGGAAAGTCAAAAGTGTAGGGGGCAAATGCCCCACGGTTTACGCTTTCATCTTTCAACCCACTACACTTGCGTCTTAAACGTCCAGATTTTTAACATGCTTCGCAAACTCTTGAATGAAATCACGACGAGGTTCCACTTTGTCTCCCATTAGCTGGGTAAAAATTTCGTCCGCCAAAATAGCATCCTCAATTCGTACATTTACAAGAATACGCCTTGATGGGTCCATGGTAGTATCCCAGAGTTGTTCTGCATCCATTTCACCAAGCCCTTTGTAACGTTGCATTTCTTTAATGCCTGTTCGGCCAATTTCGTTTAGCAACTTTTCAAGCTCGTCATCGTTATAAACGTAATATTCTTTTTTGTTTTTCTCTACTTTGTAAAGAGGAGGCTGAGCAATGTATACTTTACCTTCTTTGATTAATTCAAACATGTACCGATACATGAAAGTAAGTAGCAATGTTCGAATATGGGCACCGTCAACGTCGGCATCCGTCATAATAATTATTTTGTGATATCTTAATTTAGAAATATCAAAATCATCAGAAATTCCTGTTCCAAAAGCTGTAATCATGGCTTTAATTTCTTCGTTGGCAAGAATTTTATCAAGTCTCGCCTTTTCAACGTTCAAAATTTTTCCTCTTAAAGGCAAAATGGCTTGGGTATCACGGGTTCTTGCACCTTTTGCTGAGCCACCTGCTGAGTCACCTTCTACTAAATAAATTTCACACTTGGTAGGGTCTTTTTCTGAACAATCGGCAAGTTTCCCTGGCAATTTTGAATTTTCTAAAACGCTTTTACGTCTAATGAGTTCACGGGCTTTTTTCGCAGCATCACGAGCACGAAGGGCAATTAAAGATTTTTCTAAAATAATTTTGGCAACTGCTGGGTTTTCTTCTAGGTAGTAGGTTAGGTTTTCATACAAAATAGACTCTACTACACTTTTTACTTCTGTATTTCCTAATTTTGTTTTTGTTTGACCTTCAAATTGTGGTTCTGGAATTTTAACACTAATAACAGCGGTGATCCCCTCACGAACGTCGTCCCCAGAAAGGTTTTTGTCTGCTTCTTTTAAAATATTAAACTTTCTTCCGTAGTCGTTGACGCATTTTGTAAGGGCTGTTTTAAAACCAACCAGATGAGTTCCCCCATCCGTTGTGTTAATGTTGTTCACAAACGTATAAATGCTTTCCATGTAGCCATCATTATGTTGCAATGCTACTTCCACATAAATGTCGTCTTTTTTACCTTCTGCATAAAAAACATCTTCAAAGATAGGAGTCTTATTTTTGTTAATATGTTCAACAAATTGTTTAATACCGCCTTCGTAATGGAAAACTTTTTCTTTTAGGCTGTCTTCTCGTTCATCTTTTAAAATAATTTTAAGCCCTTTGGTTAAAAAAGCCGTTTCTTGTAAACGTTGTTTTAAAATATCATATTGAAAAACAGTTTCTTCAAATATTTGTGCATCTGGTTTAAAGTGAATAAAAGTACCACTTTCTGTTGTCTCTCCAATTACTTCCAGAGGCATCGCTACATCACCACGTTCATATCGTTGGTGGTAAATTTTTCCGTCAATAAAAACTTTTACTTCAAGCCATTCCGAAAGGGCATTAACAACCGAAGCCCCAACACCATGAAGTCCTCCCGAAACTTTGTAGCCTGAGCCACCAAATTTCCCACCAGCATGAAGAACCGTAAAAACAACTTCAATGGCTGGGATTCCCCTTTGTGCTTGAATACCAACTGGAATACCTCTGCCGTCGTCTCTTACTGAAATAGTATTATCACTATGTATGGTGACATTAATTAATGAGCAGTGACCTGCAAGCGATTCATCCACCGCATTGTCTACAATTTCATAAACTAGGTGATGTAATCCACGACTTCCTGTGCTTCCGATGTACATTCCTGGTCTTTTTCGAACTGCTTCAAGACCTTCCAATATTTGTATTTGATTTTCATTGTAATCTGATGACATAATTTTTCTCCCTAGAGCTTTTTTTCGCTACGAAAAGATTTTTAGAAACCTTTCCACATCATATTATTATAACATAAAAACAAACTTTTTTGAAGAATTTTATAGATTTATTTTTCCATTTTGAATAGGAAAAACAGTGGCATCAGCAATGTTTTTTTTTATAACATCTTCCACTCCTGTGCAAGTTAAAATGGTTTGCAAATTCTTAATATTTAAAAGCAAATATTTTTGCCTATTTAAATCTAGTTCTGAAAGAACATCGTCTAACAGCAACACGGGAAACTCATTTTTTTCTTGAAAAATCAATTGAATTTCAGAAAGCTTGAGGGTCAGCGCTACACTTCGTTGTTGCCCTTGAGAACCAAAAATTTTAACATCGCAATGATTTATGTAAAAGTTTATATCATCTTTATGTGGTCCTACAGAAGTGGAACCAAAAATAATATCCTTGTCTATGTTTCTTTTTAGTTTATCTAAAAAAAATTCGCAGCTTATATTTTGCTTGTATTCGATTGTAAGATTTTCCGTGTTGCCTGTTAGCTCATTGTGTTTTTCAATTGCAATGGTATTTAGTTTTTCGATAAATTGCTGGCGTTCTGCCATTATTTTTGTTCCATATCTCACCAACTGCTCATCCCAAAGAAAAATAGTATCTTTGGCCTCTTTGTTTTTTTGAACATTTTTAAGCAAGACATTTCGTTGTTTTAAAACACTATAATATTGTTGGAGTTCATAGTAATACGAAGGTTTTAGCTGGCAAATTTCCAAATCCATAAACTTTCGTCGCTCAGAAGGACCACTTTTAATAATATTCAAATCTTCTGGGGAAAAAATAACGGTTATTAACGTTCCAAAAATCTGTCCTATTTTTTTAATAGGAATCCCATTAATGGCAATTCCTTTTTTTTCGTCTTTTTTAAGGTGAACGTCGATTCTTTCTACATAATTTTCCTTTTGTACAAAAGTTTTGATGTGAGCTTCCATTTCCCCAAATTTAATTAATTCTCGGTCTATATGAGTTCTGTGGGACCTGCCCGCAGAACAATAATAAACTGATTCTAACAAATTAGTTTTTCCTTGGGCGTTATCTCCATAAAAAATATTAATTCCTTGGCTTAGTTCAATGTTTAAGTCTTCAAGGTTTCTGTAGTTGCTTAACAGTATCTTTTTTACATACATTTTGATTCCGCCTTGTTTATACCATAGCTGTTAAGGATACTTATCAGCATACTTTTATAAAATCACCATTAAACTCTACCATATCACCTTTTACAATTTTCTTTCCTCGTTCTAACACCACTGTTCCATTTACTTTTACATTTCCTTGTTGAATAAGCACCTTTGCTTCTCCACCAAGTCCAACCAATCCTGCCAATTTTAAAAGTTGGCTCAGTTTTATAAAATCTGTTTTAATTTTTACGTCCTGCATCACATACACCTCATTATTATTTTATCCAAATTTTAGGAATAAATACATTTTTCCATACCATATCAATCCCTTTGTTTCTATTTCTTTCCAAGCAGATTTACATGGGAAAATTCCTATGAAATTTTGATTCTAAAAAGAGTGTAGCATATACAAAATATATGTGCAAGTAAAGGATTTTGCCGAAAACTTGTGTTACCACAAAAGCTGATATATAATAAAATAATAGAGGTTCTCCTTGGTTGTTTGAAATAACTTTTTGGAATAATAAGGGGGTAGGTAGATGAGACTGAAGGTAATCCTACTATTCATTTTATACCACTAAAAGAAATTTCAACATCCTATTAAAAGTCAAACTACCATAAAAATAAGGAGTGTTACAATGAAAGTAGTTGCAATTAACGGAAGTCCACGAGCGGACGGGAACACCTACACCGCTTTGAAAACCATGGCTACGCAGTTAGAAAACGAAGGTATGGAAGTGGAAATTATTCATATTGGCGACAAAACAATTCATGGTTGCACTGGTTGTGGGTATTGTTTTCGATCAGAAAATAACCAATGTGTTTTTAAAGACGACATGGTAAATGAAGTAACTCAAAAAATGCGTGAAGCAGACGGAATTATTTTAGGTTCTCCCACTTATTTTGGTGGAATTGCTGGAACCATGAAATGTTTTTTAGACAGGGCTTTTTATACAAGCTACGGAAAAGGTTATTTTAGAAACAAAGTAGCCACATCAGTTGCCACCGTCAGACGTTCAGGTGGTGTTGAAGTTTACAATCAGCTAAACAACTATCTTGCCCTTAGTGAAACCATTACACCGCCATCTCAATATTGGGTGCTTGGCTACGGTGCTAACAAGGGCGAAATAGAGCAAGACAACGAAGGTATGCAAGCCATCCGCAGAAATGCAAATGCAATGGCATGGCTTTTGAAAACCATTGATGCAGGAAAAGAAACCATTCCCCTTCCAACACTTGAAAAAAGAGAAAGAACAAATTTTATTCGATAAATGTTGATGCCCTATATAAATAAAAATAACCGTCCTATTGGCGGTTATTTTTATTTATATATTTTTATTGAATTTTATTCATGGTAAATGTTTCTTTATTTTCTTTTTCTACCCATAAATCCGTTGTTGCATATCCTACAGCCAACGCCGCCACAGGTACAAAACCTTCTGGTAACTGAAGTGCTTCTACTAAATCAGGATGATAAGCAAGAGCTGCCATAGCACCCATAATGTAAACATTGCCAACGCCAATATCTGTAGATGCAAGGCTCATGTTTTCAATTACACAAGAGGCATTTCCATATTCTCTCGCTGGGGTACTTGTGTTTTTAGCAGAAACAATTATCAATGTTGGCGCACCATACAATGGATTTGATTCTGGTTTTGAGAAAAATTCCGCTGCTGCTTTTACAATTTTCCCAAGTAATTCAGGATTTTGAACCGCTGTAATATGAATACTTCCATGGTCGCCCATGGCTACTGGTGCCACTAAACCAGCTTCTAAAATTGTATCTAATTCTTGTTCAGAAATTTGTTCTGGTTTGTAACTGCGGGTGGATTTACGAAGTGCAATTGCTTTTAATGTTTCCATTTTTATTTCTCCTTTTATTATTAAATTTGACAATAAGTTTAACAAATTTTTTATTAAATGTCACGCTGGTTTTATTTTTATCTCCATTCTAAGTGTAACTCATTTCGATCCGTTACACGATGGTATTTATATTTAGGGTAGCCATAAAGCAATGCGCCACCTACAACTACGTTTTCTGGAATGTCTAACAAAGAACGTAGTTCTTCTGTATTTTCAGCCATAAAAGCTTCTAAATATCCCGCCCAACAAGTTCCAAGTTTCAACGAAGGTGCAAACAATTCTATGTAAGTTAAAGCATATCGTGCATTTGCAACTTTGCTTTTTTCTGTCAACGCCATAATACACATTGGTGCGCCTCTAAAAACCAAATCTCTGTCTGCATTGCTAAACACGTTATACATCATTTGGTAAAAAGGCTCTGGTTTATTTTTAAAATAATCCACTGTTAATTGCCTAAGGGCTTCCATTTTTTCTTTTGATGAAATGACCAAATAAGATACCCCTTGAGCATTGCTTCCTGTTTGCGCATATCTACCGATGTTAACCAGTTTTTCAGTTTCTTCTTTTGTAACCATTTTGTCTTTAAAACATCGAATAGATCTTCTGGAACGGAGAAATAATTCTGCTGTTTCAGGGTCCAGGACTGGATGATTTTTGATTTCTTTTATACTCTTATGATTTAAACAATCATTTGTCAATGCGTTGGTAGGACAGACCGCCTCACAATGTCCACATTTTATACACCGCTCCGCTTTTAAAGTAGGGGTTTTATTTTCCATGGTAATGATTGCTGCTGGGCAGGCTTCTGCACATACGCCACATGAAATACAACTTTCTGAGATTAATAAATTCATTTTGTTACCTCCTTGATTTTTATTTTGTCAGTGTAAACCTCTTGCATATCATTTGTCAATCCTTCTAGCATTTTATGAGACAGTACCTTGATAGTTTTACTACTCCCCTCGCTGCCTCTTAAAAATACATATGTTTCACAAATAGTTCATTAAACAGCTCATCATTTGCCAATTCTATTTCACTTGCCTTACTCATTATTTCCGCTACGTCTTCTTCCCGGTTATTACCAAATAAATATTTAACTGCTCCACCCAGTGCCGTATTTCCCGATGCAGTTATTTTATTTTTAAATTCTTTTGGCAACACACCAACCAACATAGCATTGTCTATATTTATTTTATAACCGAATCCACCAGCTAAATATACATTGTCTATATCATCATAGGTGATGCCACATTTTATGAAAAGGGTTTCCATTGCTGCCCGTATGGCAGCTTTTGCTAACTGAAACTCTCGAATGTCTTTTTGTGTAATGTAAATCCGTTCACCAAATTTATTCATGGCGATAAAAACTTCCTCGTCATATATATTTTCGTCAAGCAAGCCTGTCCTATCTACCAACTTGTTTTTTACACATTCCCCCATAAAATCCATAATACCAGAGCCACAAATACCTACTGGTTTTTCGTTGTGAATGGTTTCATAGGTAAACTTTCTCATTTCATATTTTAATTTGCTAATGGCACCATTTACACTCCCAGTTCCAAACCTAATATTGCCTCCTTCAAAGGCAGGCCCAGCCGCCGCCGATGTGCAGATGATTTTTCCCTTAAACAAAAGTGCCATTTCCCCATTTGTTCCCATGTCAATGAAAAGGGAGGTTTCTTTCTTGTGAACAAAGTCTAATAAAAAGATTCCCGATGTAATATCGCCTCCCACAAATGCAGAGATACAAGGCAAAATAGTTACGTCACAATTGATCATGTCATTGATAAATAAATCCACAAATGATTTTGTTATTGGCTTGTTGGTTTGAAAAGAAAAAGGATATTCCCCTAAGCCTTCACAAGATAAACCTAACAAAATATGAAGCATGGTTGTATTCCCTACAATGACCATTTGGGTTATTTTTTCTACCGCAATGCCTGATGTCAGCATTTCTGTTAGCCCTTCCAAAATATCATATTTGATTAAGCCTGTCAGCATTTCAAGATTTCCTTTGTTGGCACTTTCAATTCTTGAAATAACGTCAGCGCCAAATTGTGCTTGGCTATTTAAAACACTATAGGTTCCTTCTATTTTTTTTGTTTTTAAGTTTACAAGTTGAATAGCGATAGTCGTTGTTCCTATGTCAACTGCTAACCCGAATTTTGTATCTTCTTCTGATTTTACGCTGTCAAAATCAAACTCATAGACGGCAACTACCTCGTAATTTTTATAATTTTCTTCTATGCAAATGTTCATCTGGTCCTTTATCATGGTTTTGCAAGCAAGCATGGATTGTTTTTCTTCATTTTCATCACAAATATCTACTTTACACTTTCCACAAGTACCCTTCCCATTACAAGAAGCGTTTATAAAAATGTCATTTTCCCGTAGTAGTTCTAACACCGTCATTTCATTTTCAACGTTGATATTTTTTTCATATTCACTGCTAATAATGTTGACTGTTTTGTTTTTCTTTCGCATATTGCAATCCTCCAAAGTACAGCTTTCGCAAAAATGAGAAACATCTTTTATTTCATTTTTCTCATCTGCTCCAAAAACCAAGGCAAGAGACTTTAATGGACTTATCATAAAGCTTTCGTTTACTGCTAGGTTCAATTTTGTAAGTGGATCTGCTTTTTTCACAATTATTTTTTGTTGCTCAATGGGAAGTATATCGCCCGCTACAAATCGAGTGGTTAGCCCCATGCCTTTTGCCTTGCTCATTTTAACAAGTTCCGCACAGGCACCCATTTCCAATTTACAAAGGTAATCATCTGCCATGCAGTTTAGCATTAACCCTTCTAACACTTTTTGGTGCTGAAAATAATGTTCAATTTCTTCTACAATTTCCGCTCCAATGGTGATGACAACATAAATTTTATGACTGCAGTTATCCAAAATCTCGTTGTGAAAACAAAAATTGTCTTTTATCCATTCAAAAGCCACCATGGGTTTTATTTTTTCAAGAAGCACTTTTTCTAATATTTCAAATTCCTGTGCCATTTTCTCATACAAATAAGTTTCTGGCTTACATTCTAGCAATTTTAAAATCGTTTTTTTGCTTAGTTTTATGTCTTTTATTTGTAGTTCCATTTGTATATTCCCCCCTGTTTTTTATGAAAATGACAAAACTACCTTATTATTTTGAATCATGATTAAAACCCCCATGATTTTTCATTTTCAAGTATTTGAAACGACTGATCCTCAATATCTGGGTTTATTCCGACTTGATGAATACTTTCATTTTTGGGCGTATACAATTTGAATGTTGTTGCCTTTATTGCATATCCGCCCTTTAACTTTATTATACATTGTCCAATTCCTTTTCCAAAGGTTTTTTCCCCAATTAATGTAACATTTTCTAGATTTTCTTTTAAGGCATTGATAAAGCACTCTGCGGAGCTTGCTGTATTTTTATTTTGTAGTATATCTATTTTTTTAAAATGAAAATACTTTTCACTTTTATTTTTGTAGGTTTTGTTAAAAAAAGAAATATTATATTTTTCTGTATACAAAATTTTATTTTTATCCACAAATAAGCTTGCTATTTTTACAAACTCCCTTAAATCCCCGCCACCGTTCTCTCTCAAATCAATGATGATGTGTTCATATTTTGAAAGTTCTTCTTGATGTTCAAAAACAAACTTCCGTGTGTATGTTGATATGTTTGTTAGTTTTAGATAAATAGTATCCTCAGACAATTGTTTTATTTCCGATTTTTTTGCAATTTCTTCTATGTTCTCTTTTAACGTTTTATATTGTTCTGGATTATAGAATCGAATATATTTGTCGTTGTTTGTTTCCTTTACTTCTTTTACATACAACGAAATAACAGTATTATCAAAATTGGAAAAAACATTTTTGCTGTTACTCTCACTTTGAGACACCGTCACCAAAGAATCATAGTCTGTATAAGAACTACTCATTAAAATTTTAAAGACAAAATAATTAATATTAAAGTAAATAAGCAGTATAAAAAAAATCAACAACACAAAAAAAGCAATTGTTAGTCCGTATTGTTTTTTCTGTTTCTTTTCCTGTCCAAGATATAGTTTCTTCATACACTTTTCCTTTTGTTGTATATTATCGCTAATCATTATTTTAGTCCGTATTTCTATTATTTGAAAAAATACCTTTATTATTCCTGAAAAAGAAATACGGTTTATTATTTTTTAAGCATTTTTGAATTACTTCATCCTAGCCATAAGCTTCTGTGAAATTTTTTTATTATCCGTCTTGACTTTCCCCCAATGGGAAGGTGTATGATAAAACCATACTATAGTATTTCTATCTCACAAGGAGGAGTCCTTCATGAAAATAGGTGAATTTGCCAAGAAAACCAACGTTACCACAAAAATGCTACGCCACTATGATGAAATTAATCTAATAAAACCCTCTTGCGTAGACAACTTTACAGGCTACCGACTTTATGACGAAATCCAAACTAACTATATTCACTGGATTAACATTTTAAAAAATCTTCATTTTTCTTTAAAAGAAATTAAAATTATTTTAAATGGAGAAATGGAAAACAGCGATATTATAAAGGAATTAAAGAAAAAACGTATTGAAATAGCCACAGGGTTAAATGTACAGATTCAAAGGAAAGTACAAATTGACACCCTCATTACTATTTTAGAAAAAGAAGGCTTTTCTATTGATAAGGAGATGAATATGATGGATTTATCACAACTCAATCTACATGAAATAAAAAAGAATATGCCCAATATGGAATTATTTTTAGAGCAAGCATTGGCCCTTCAAGAAAATGCAGTTGATAAAGATTTAATTATTTTGCGACTAGATATTAGTAAGTTTAAATCGGTGAACGATGATTTTGGATATGAAGTTGGGGACGCTGTTATTGTAGCTTTTTATCGTACCTTCAAATCCAACATTGAAAAGGTCGTGGAGCATTATGCTATTGCCCGCTCCCACGGTGATGAATTTGTATGCTGCTTTTTGGGAAATGCAGACGTAGGTGAAAGAATTTCAATGGGAACTTTCTCTGATGTAGAAAATTTTGATTTTAGTGCAATTGGCTGTAACCGCCAAATGAAATGTTATATTGGTGGCGTTGTGGCAAATGGTGATTCCAGCTTATTAAGAAATAAAATTCACGAAACAATGGAAGCCCTTGAACTATCACGAAAAAAAGGGCCTAATACTTTTACGATAAACAATCTAGATAGTTAATTGAACTTAAAAACAGCCATTACCCAAATGAAATGGATAATGGCTGTTTTTTTATACTGTTTTTTCAAGCATCTCTTTTACATAGGTTGGCAAACAAAACGCTGCCGTATGCAAATCTGTATTATAATATTTTGTTTGTAATCCAAATTCTTTCCACGCTTTTGGTTTAAAGTCATTCATTGGGTGAAGCCCTTTGCTAGCGAAACCAAACAACCAATGACCAGACGCATAGGTGGGAACATGAAACTCGTACACAGAAGCGAAATTAAAAACGCTTTTTAATTTCGCATGGGCACGCATCATTTCTTTGGCATTATAATCATAATAGGGGCTTTCATGTTGATTAATTAAAATGCCTTTTTCGTTTAAAGCCCTAAAACAGTTTTGATAAAATTCAATTGTAAAAAGTCCTTCTCCAGGGCCAACAGGATCTGTAGAATCCACTAGAATTAAATCGTAAGTTGCTTCCTTTGCATTTTCTACAAAAGCAAGCCCGTCTTGAAAATACATATGAATTCTTGGGTCTTTGTCAAGTGCTTGTGCTGTCTGTGGCAAATATTGTTGACAGAGACGAACAACTCTCTCATCAATTTCCACCATGTCAATTCTTTCAATATGTTGATAGCGACTTACTTCTCTGGCTGTTCCCCCGTCGCCACCGCCTATAATTAGCACGTTTTTTATGTCAGGGTTCACCGCAAACGCTGGGTGCGTAATCATATCATGATACGCAAACTCGTCCTTTTCTGTTAACATGACAATTCCATCTAAGGTAAAAAACTTTCCGAAAGTATCCGTTTCAAAAAAGTCTATTTGCTGAAATGGCGATTTTTCTGAGTAAAAATGTTTTTTTACTTTTATAGAAAAGCGGACATCTTCCGCATGATATTCTGAATACCATAAATCTAACATCGTAATTCCTCCTTTAAAGATTAAAAAATAAAAAGATAAGACCTTGGGGAACCTTTTTTATAAAAGTCCTCCCCAACGCCCCTTCAAAAATCATTTTTGTTAAAACAATTGTGAAATATTTCTTCCGTAAAAAATTTCGTCCATTTCTTTGGTAAGCCTTCTCACAATTTCACGGGCTTCCCCAGCATGAATATCATTTTCAGTAAATCCAAATAAATAGTTGTCGATATGGAAATTTTTCAATTTACACTTCGTATGAAAAATCTTTTCTTGATATACATTGACATCAATCATTTGATATAAATTGACAATTTCGCTAGGAATATAATTTTGAATAGAATTGATTTCAATATCATTATAAATTTTTCGACCTGCAATATCACGAGTAAAACCTCTGACTTTGTAGTCAATAGTCATAATGTCTGCATCAAAACATCGAATCAAATATTCTAACGCACGCAAGGGGGTAATTTCCCCACAAGTCGCCACATCAATATCAGCCCTAAATGTACAGACACCGTTATCTGGGTGATACTCTGGGTAAGTATGTACTGTAATGTGACTTTTATCTAAATGAGCCACAATGGTTTCCGGTGTCTGAATAGGTTCTTCACAAATAAGAATGGTAACGCTAGCCCCTTGAGGATCATAATCTTGCTTTGCAATGCTTAAAACATTGGCACCAATAATCTCCGTAACATTTTTCAAAATATTGGTAAGACGCTCCGCATTGTATTGCTCGTCAATATAAGAAATGTATGCGTTCCTATCTTCAACAGTTTTCGTATAACAAATGTCATACATATTAAAGCTAAGGGATTTAGTAATGTTGTTAAATCCATATAGTTTGATTTTGCTTGCATCGTGATTGTTCATCTATATACACATCGTCCTTACATTAGATTTTTTTAAATTAGTTAGTCCTTTTTTTATAAACATAAACGATAAGACTTAAAACAAAAACAAAAACAGCAACCGTCATCACCGCACGAAAATCCCGTACTGCAATTAAAATGGCGATACAGGCACTCAAAAAGCTTAAACCATACAAAATCACAACCGTTTGTTTTTGAGAATATCCGCTGTCAATCAGTTTGTGATGAAGATGTCCACGATCAGCCTGCATAAACGATTTACGTTCAATAACAACACGACGAAACATAGCAAAAAGCGTGTCCAAAATAGGAAGTCCCAAAGAAAAAACAGCAATAAAGATAGCTAATAACGTGTACCCTTTAAAAACACCAATAATAGAAGAAACAGCAAAAACATACCCTAAAAAGGTAGCACCCGTATCTCCCATAAAAATTTCAGCAGGGCTAAAGTTTCTAGGCAAAAATCCCATGCAAGATCCAGCAATCGCCGCCGTGAGAACAACCGCCAATTCACTTCCTGTAATAATACATAAAATCATTAAACAAAAAGCTCCAATGGAGGAAACCCCAGCTGCCAAACCGTCAAGTCCATCAATTAGGTTTACGGCGTTGGTCAACCCAACAATCCAAATCATAGTAATGGGAATTGAAAAAGCTTGAAAATCTGTATTAAACGGCCAAAACACAACATTAATCCTAGTCCCTGAAAAAACAACAATAAATGCTGCAATCACTTGAAAACAAAGTTTTAATTTTGCACCTAACGTATAAATGTCATCAATAATTCCCACAAAAACAATGATTAAAGCACCAACAGCAAGTCCAACCATTTGTGTCACCAAAACATCTTTGGTAAACGGGAGAACTGCAATAAGCGTAATCATAAACCCAAATACAATTGCAAGTCCGCCCATTCTGGGAATAGGTTCTTTATGAACGCTTCTAGCTCTCGGATAATCAATGGCACCTAGCTGAATAGAAAGTTTCTTTGCAACTGGTGTAAAGACTAGCGAAATCACAAAAGCAACCGAAAAAGCAACAATGTATAAACCCCAATTATGAGCCAAAAAAGCCCCTCCTAGATAGTTCTATTTAGTTCCAAAAAGTCTATCGCCAGCATCGCCAAGTCCCGGAATAATATAACCATGGTCATTTAATCCTTCATCTTTTGCAGCAGTATAGATATCCACATCCGGATGCTCTTTATGTACTTTTGCAACACCTTCTGGAGAAACAATTAAACATAAAAGTTTGATATTTTTAACGCCACGGTCTTTCAAAAATCTGATTGCCGCTGAAGCTGTTCCACCTGTTGCCAACATAGGATCTAATAAAATAATTTCACGTTGTTCAGCATCTACCGGAAGTTTACAATAATATTCAACAGGAAGTAATGTTTCTGGGTCTCTGTACATTCCAATATGCCCTACTTTTGCAGTTGGCATTAATTTCAAAAGTCCATCTACCATTCCGATTCCCGCTCTTAAAATAGGAACTAAACCAAATTGCTTTCCTGCAATCATTTTGCCCATTGTTTTTCCAATTGGCGTTTCTACCTCTACATCAATAAGAGGAGTGTTTCTGGTTGCTTCGTAGCAAATTAACATTCCGATTTCTTGTACTAATTCCCTAAACTCCTTGCTACCTGTTTCAATATTTCTGAGCATTGTAATTTTACTTTGAACAAGTGGGTGTTCAACAACAATAAGTTTTGCCATTTTAAAAATTCCTCCTAGTTTTTTTCGATTAAATTTATTCTTCTGATGTGTCTTTCTTCGTTTGAAAAATCAGTTTCCAAAAATGTTTTTAAAATTTGTAACCCGAGACCAACACCAACAACTTGTGCCCCCATTACAAGGACGTTTGCATTGTTGTGTTCTCTTGTGGCTTTTGCAGAAAAAGAGTCTGAACACAGTGCGGCCCTTATTCCTTCATGTCGATTTGCAGCAATGGAAATTCCGATTCCTGTGCTACAAATTAAAATTCCTTTTTCGCATTCTCCCGTTAAAATCGACCCTGCAACCGCTTTTGCAAAAATAGGATAGTCGCAAGATTCTTCGTTATAACACCCGAAATCTTTGAAGGGTATTTTTTCATTTTCTAAATAATTTACAACGGCAGTCTTTAATAAAAATCCACCGTGGTCACAACCAATTGCTATCACAATTCCACCAGCCTAATACAATGATTAATTTCTTCCATACATCTTACATATACTTCATAGTTTCCCCCAAAAGGGTCTGTTATATCTAACTTATCTTGAAAAGAATATTCTCTTAACGTAAAAATTTTATTTTCATGTTGTTTAAACTGATTGACTAAATACATTTTGTGAGATTTTGTCATGGTCAAAATTAAATCTGACTGGGCCACATCTTCTTCTGTAATTTGCCTTGAAATATGTTGGGTCAAGTCAATTTTATTTTTTTCCATTGCCAAAATAGCATGTTCACTGGCAGTTGTCTCCTCAAAAACGCTGATTCCCCTTGAAAAAACACGTACTTCTATATTGTTTTTCAAAAAATGATCCCTTGCGATGGCTTCTGCCATGGGACTTCTGCACGTGTTGCCGGTACAAACAAAAAGTAGATTTTTTACCATAACATTAGACCTCTACACATTGATAATATGAAATCCTGCGGCTTTTCTTAAACGATTCATGACCGCCATGTACACTTCCGAATCTGAGAATCCTTCTGCATAAACCAATTCAACACCGATATGATCAAATTTTCGTAGTATTTTAAACAAGTTTGCCCCGATGGTTTTCGGGTCATTTCTATCCCCAACACTCAACACATTTTCACAAGTATATAAATGTTTCGTTTGTTCTGTTGCCATAATTCCGATTTTTTGATGAGGTGCATTTTCTAAAACAAAATTATTGATGGTTGAAACAACAGCTTCTAACTCACCGTTTACAATATTCACCGTTGCTTTTGGAGCATAGTGTGTATATTTCATTCCTGGTGCTTTTGGCTTATGCTCCCCTTCTATTTTATAAATAACCCCATCGTCAACCTTTACTTCACCCACTGCTTGTTGAAGCATCTCAAGGGTTATACTTCCTGGTCGTAACAACACAGGAATTTCTTCTGTTACATCCACAATCGTAGATTCAAGTCCAAATTCACAAGCACCGCCATCAATAATCATATCGATTTTTCCATCTAAATCAAAAGCAACGTGGGTAGCTCTTGTAGGACTTGGCTTTCCTGATGAATTTGCACTAGGTGCCGCAATGGGAACGTTGGCTTTTTCAATTAATCGTAAGGCAACTTCATTGTTAGGAAACCTCACCGCTACCGAAGAAAGTCCCCCTGTCACATCAAGGGCAACCGCATCCCCTTTTGGCAAAATAAACGTAATGGGGCCTGGCCAAAATAAATCCATTAATTTCTTTGCTTTTTCTGGCAAATAACCAATAAGATTGTCCAACATGGCATAATTACAAATATGAATAATCAGCGGATTATCAGAAGGTCTCCCTTTGGCTTCATAAACCTTTTTAACGGCTACTCCATCAAAAGCATTGCAACCTAACCCATATACCGTTTCCGTTGGGAAGGCAACAAGTCCACCATCTGCAATCACTTTTGCCGCCGTAGTCATGGTTTCATCATTTTCTAACAAAAGCGCCTCATTCAAATGAACATTAAAATAAAACTTTTTTATCAAAGTTTTATTCATTCATACCACAACACTTTTTATATTTTTTACCGCTACCACAAGGGCATGGTTCATTTCTTCCTACTTTTTCCTCTTTTACAACAGTTCCTGATTTTTTTTGTTCTGTGAAAAATTGTTTTCTTTCTGCTTCCGTAAAAACGTTGTTCCATTCTGGAAGTGAAAAAAGATGTTCTGCTTTATATTCCACCATTTTTTTATACAGTTTTTCGAAATCAAGTTTCAACTCAACTTCATCATACTCATTTAATTCTTCTAATTTAATTGGTTCTGGAATAACTTCATTCAGCCCATCAATAAAACCACATACATATTCTACAGGCATACGGAAACGAATTCCCAAATCAGAAACAGTTCCTTTTATCACGGTTATCTTTTCTCTTAAAATATATTGATAAACTTCTTGTTCAAGGGGCATATATTGGTCCCACAATGTTTTATTTATTCTTCCGTCTTTTCTGTAAGCGGTTTTTACCCATTCTTCATAAAGTGCCATTTCAAAAGTCCTCCCTAGGCATGCGAAAATAGTTCACAAAATTTTAAATTCAAATCCATTCGCACTATAGTATAATATAACAAGTTACATATTTCAACATTTTTAAAAATGTGTTCTTTCTAAAATATCAAATTCAACATTTTTAACCGTGTTGATTATTTTTTCATACACTTCGTTGGCAACAGTAGCTCCCGTATTTTCCACGGGTTTTCCCATGATAATATTGGTTATCTCGTTTTCTTTTACAAAATCAAAAATGGTATCGGCAATATCCTCTCCACAAAGTGCATGAACAGTTCCACCAAGTTCGGCACCATAATCAAATAATTGTTGTAAAAGTGCTGCGGAGGATTCATGACTAAAAATATTATTTCCTTTAATAATATGCACAATATGCAGTTCCCCAAAAACAGCTTTTGAAAGTTGGTTTCCTCTCTCAATTAAGCGTTTGCTATTACTTTGTGGCGTAATACAGACAAGAACTTTTTTTAGCACTCCTTCACCCCCATGGTTTTATGCTAATAATAGGTTTTGTGAACCCTATTTGTTGTCAATGCTTTCTGGTATTATATCATTTCCCATTGAAATATTCTATATAAATGGGGAAAATAATCAACTTCTTGTTGCAACCCCTTTCCAGAAATCATCGCTTTCATATCCCAAACGCCACATTCCAATTCCATTGATGCCATATTTTTTTGCAATGTCAAATTTAAACTGTGTGCTGTACGCATTTTCAAACCAAACAATACGCTCTACATTATTTTTATCAACATATTTATAGTAAGGGCTTTTCGCCGTATTATTCCACAACACTTCCCCGCCATACGTGGCGATAAGGTTATTTATATCTTTTGCAGTTACCGCCTTTCCTACGCCTCCTTGGGCAGGCCAGTCGTAACCATAAGACGCCACTCCCATTAGTATTTTTTCTTTTGGTATGGTTTTTGCTGCAAATCCCATGATGCCGTCCACCCAATCTACCGACGCAATTGGTCCAGGTAGCCCACTTGACCAATGTTGGTCATAGGTCATAATCAAAACCCTATCACAAATTTGTCCTATTGACTTGTAATCGTAAGCACCGTCATAGCTAAGGGGGTTATCCTCTGCTTTTGGAGGAACTGCAACAGCCAACTTATATCCTTCTGGTGCAATTTTTGCTTTTAACTCTCTTAAAAAGCTAGAATAATTATCTCTTGAACTTTGAGGAAGGGCTTCAAAATCAATTTCCACACCACTATACCCTTTTGATTTCATTTCATTATAGATATTTTGTACTAACTTTGCTCTTACAACTGGATCTGCCAGCACCTTTTGCCCTAATTCTTTTGAAAAACTTCCACTACCAGCATTATGAACCAACATAAAGGCTTGCATATTTTTTCCTTTTGCATAGCTTACTACATCGTTTTGGTTATAAGCGCAAGTTAAACTTCCATCTAATTCTACTTTGTTGGTAAAGGTACTTATTTCTGTTATTTTAGCATTATAATTTTTTAAAGAATTCAAAGAGCTTGTTTGTGTTGGATAATCCCTTACGGTGTATCCTAATACTTCATTAAATTGATACGGATGAATCACTTGAGCTTGGGCTAGTTCCTTATTATATTCAAGATAAGGAGAAGCAACTCTTAAAAACTGCCCCACATACAGAACATCACCTTTTAAATTATTCCACGCCCTTAAATTATTTTCTGTTGTTCCAAATTTTTTGGCAATTCCAGAAAGCGTGTTTCCTTTTTGGACAGAATACTCCACCACAATATTATCTGCATAATCAATTAGTACACTTTTATTGGATGCGTCCCAATCTACATCTATGTTCAGTGACTCAGAAACAAATCGAATGGGAACCAATGTAGTCCCATTTAATATAATAGGTGCTACATCTAGTTCTGTCTGTACCCCATTTACAAAAGCCAAATTTTTATTGGTAAAAAGTTCTGTTTTGATATTTCCTTTTGTAATCGTCACTTTTCTTGTTTTTTGATCCCATGCCACATCGGCACCCAGAGATTCTGAAATTGCCCTTGCAGGAACTAATACTCTTCCGTTAATAATAATTGGCTCTTCTGGTGCAATAATATGGTAGTCACCCATTTTTATTTTTATCTGCTGATTTCCATAAACCCCCAAAGCCGTGGAAAGCACCGTCACATTCCCCAAACTGCTGGAATTGTCTAATTCGCTTCCATAAGCCGATGTCATTCCCGAATTTAATACAATGGTTGCAATGACAAGGGAACCTGACATAATTTTCACTGTTCGTATTTTTAAATTTGGATATTTATTTCCAATATATTCTCCTATGTGAAATGGCGCATTTTTATCAATAAAATCTTTGAACTCGTCAAGCCCAAATTCATAATCAGTATCTAAATACATGGTTACATCATAACCATTGGGGGTTTTTGTTATTTTTATTCTGAAATCTTCCCAGTTCATAAAATTTCTCCTCTGCAAATTACTAAACTACCTATTTCATCTTATTATGGTTTGAACTGGTTTTATTTATGTAAATAAATTGGGTGATGTAAGGATTTTTACGCGGTAAAACATTCTGTCTGTTTTTTTATTATAATATATTCCTACATAAAATTACAAATTATTATATATTTTTTAACTATATCATCATTTAAAGTAGCTACCATTTTTATATTTTTATTTTTTCTTCTATCTATTTTATATATTTATTTACAAAATTTATTGCAAATTTTATGCAATTGTGTTATTTTATTAGTAGCAGTTATGAAACCGTTCCCACATACATAATAGGAGGAATGTCCATCATGAATAAAATTACTATTATTGATGTGGCAAAAGCCGCTGGGGTTTCAAAGTCCACTGTTTCACGGGTTATTTCTGGAAAAGGGCGAATTAGTGAGCAGACAAAAAATAATATTTTAGACGTAATGAGAAAATTGGATTATCACCCAAATGCCATTGCCCGTAGCCTTGTTTATTCCAAAACTTTTAACATTGGAATTGTAATGCCTGCTTCAAGGGACGACTTTTATAAAAGTTCCTTTTTTCAAAACAGCATACGTGGAATTAGTACAATTGCTAGAAATCATAATTATGATGTTCTCATTTCTTCTAGTAGCAATGATGTAGATGTTGTGAAAAAATTTATTAACTTAAACAAAGTCGATGGTGTCATTTTAATGCGTGCTTATGAAAATGACGAATGTTTAAAAATTTTATCCGCATCAAAACTTCCTTTTGTTTTAATTGGAACAGCAGAAGGTTATGATGATATTTATCATGTGGATAATGACAATTTTTCCGCAAGCTATGACTTAACCAATTATATGATTTCAAAATGCGATGGCGGTGTAGCATTTGTTGCATCGGGCAAGGGTACTAGTGTTTCTAAAGCTAGATTTGCTGGGTATCGGCAGGCTTTTGAAGATTCTCCCTTTCCGTTGCATGATGACCACATTATTCTTAGCGATGATTTGGATTTTTTAAAAGAATATGTTACCAAGTTATTATCTTGTCCCACCCCCCCGAAAGGGTTTATTACATTAGATGATAACATTTGCCTTTTGGTCATCGGCATTATTAAAGAGTTACATTTAGAAATTCCAAGGGATGTTAAAATTGCTTCCTTTAATAACAGCCCCTTTACAAAACTTTTTTCACCACCTATTACGGCTGTTGAAATTTTTTCGGAAACCCTTGGTGAATCGGCTTGTCAAACGATTATTGATGCCATTGAAGGAAATGCGCCACCAAAAAGAACAGTCATTGACCATCAAATTAATTACAGAACCTCTACTAGCACCGTTTCATTTTTTGAAGATTGCTTACCATAAGTAATTTCAAAAATGTATTACTTTTAAATTTTTTTGCGGTATAATTACGAATCTTTAAGACATAATATGTTATTGTTACCAACATTGTTTATGTTTCTCTTTGCTATAAAGAGTTCCATATATTTTATTTATCGCTAACCATGCTGGGAACAACTTGCATTGGCTTCAAAATTTTTATGAGCCTTGTTACTGTTCCAAGTATAATAAAGGAGGATTTTATATGAAAATGAAACGCAAATTATTAGCATTACTTATTTCTACTTTTGTTTTAACTGGCTCTTTAGCTGGTTGTAAACCAAAAACAGAAACTCCAACACCGGAAACACCTGCACCGACAACTGAAACTCCCGCCACAGAAACTCCCGCACCAACAGATGACAAAAAGGTTTCTATTGATATTTTCCAATTTAAAGTTGAATTCAAAGATACTTTTGAAGAACTTGCAAAAGCATATCAAACAGAACATCCAAACGTAACGGTTAATATTACCACTGTTGGCGGTGGCGACGACTATGGCGCAGCCCTTAAAACAAAATTTAATTCAGGCAACGAGCCTGCGATCTTCAACGTTGGTGGACCACAAGACGTTGCGGACTGGAAATCAAAACTTGCAGATTTGTCTGATACAAAAGCAGCAAAAGCAGCAATTCCTTATACAACCGCTCCTGTTACTACCGACGGAAAAGTATTTGCACTTCCTTACAATCAAGAAGGTTATGGCTTGATTTACAACAAATCTATTTTTGAAAAAGCTGGCATTGACCCTAGTGGCATTACAAGCTTTGCAAAATTAGAAGAAGCAGTAAAAACACTTGATAGCAAAAAGAAAGACTTAGGATTAGACGCTGTTTTTGCATTACCAGCAAAAGAAACTTGGGTAACTGGACTTCACCTTTCAAACCCATTCTTCGCTGCTGAATTTGGTGATATCGAAAAAGCATTTACTGCAAAAACAATTGATTTCACTTATAACGATGCAATGAAAAAATTAGTAGACCTTCAAAATACCTATTCTGTTCAACCAACTGTATCATTAGACTACAGCACACAAGTTGAAAAAGAATTTTCTATGGGCAAAGTTGCCATGATTCAACAAGGAAACTGGGTAATTGGTTCTATCGAAGGTATTGACCCTGCCCTTGCAAAAGACGGTATTGATATTTTACCGATGCCAGTTGTAGGGTATAAAGAAGACTGTATCCCTGTTGGCGTTCCTAACTATTGGGCAGTTAACTCTTCTTTAGCACCAGAAGTTCAACAAGCTTCAAAAGATTTCATCGATTGGATTTACACTTCTGATACAGGAAAATCTTTCGTACTTGATAAATTTAAATTCATCCCTGCTTACACAGGCTTTGATGAATCAAAAATTTCTGATCCACTTTCTAAAGCAGTTTACCGTTATGCTCAAAGTGGCAAAACAATTAACTGGGTATTCATGGGCTATCCTTCTGACTGGGGTATGAATCAACTTGGTCAAGATATCCAAAAATATGTAGATGGAAAAATGAAATGGAGCGAATTAGTGGACCACGCCAAATCATCATGGAGTGACGCTAGAAAATAAAGCAATTTTTTCATTGTATATACGATAACTCAAATTATTTACAGTTGTGAACAAACTTTAAAAGCCCATGTTTTTTTCACATGGGCTTTTTCTTCTCAATTATTCGGTTTCTATTTTTATTTTTGAATGCAATTTAACTTTTAGTTAGGGGGTTTTTGAATGAATCCTAGTAAAAATACATTTGCTTTTTGGGCTTTTGTTACACCTGCCATTTTTGCATTTATACTAGTTGTTTTTATACCACTTCTGATTGGGGTATATTATTCTTTTACATCTTGGGATGGTATCGAAAAACCTATCTTTGTGGGAATGGCAAATTATGAAAGAATTTTTTCAGACAAAGAATTTTTTAGTTCGCTTCTTTTCACCGCAAAGTTTGCCATTGTTTCCGTTATTACCATTAATGTAGTTGGGCTTTCCCTTGCAATGCTTGTTACACAAAAATTTCTTATTAACAACGCCTTAAGAACTGTATTTTTTATGCCAAACTTAATTGGCGGACTTATTTTAGGTTTTATATGGCAATTTATTTTTTTAGGTGTATTTCCTTTAATGGGACTTGACAGTTGGCTAGCAACACCTGCTACAGGCTTTTGGGGATTAATTATTTTAATGACTTGGCAAATGAGCGGATACATTATGGTTATTTACATTGCTTATTTGCAAAATGTTCCGATTGATGTATTAGAAGCCGCCGAAGTAGACGGAGTTAGTGCTTGGCAAAAATTTAGATATATTATTTTTCCATTAATTGCTCCTGGTTTTACCGTTAGTTTATTTATGACGGTGTCCAATAGTTTTAAACTTTTTGACCAAAACCTTTCTCTTACAGGTGGTGGGCCTTACAAGTCAACTATTATGACGGCAATGAACATTTATAACACTGCCTTTGCCCAAAAAGCCATGGCTTATGCCCAAAGCAAAGCAGTTATTTTCTTTTTAATCATTGTTGCCATTTCCCTTACTCAAACTTATGTCAACAAGAAACGGGAGGTGGAAATGTAATGACTCATAAAATGAAATCCTTATTGTTGCAAATCGGAGGTGTTATTTTAGCTTTAATTTGGCTCTTTCCGTTTTACATTATGGTTATCAATTCCTTTAAAACAAAAAAAGAATTATTTACAAGTACCCTTGCGTTTCCTCAAGTTTTTGTTTTTGACAATTACGTGAAGGCGTTTCAAGCTTTAAGCTTTCAAGTTACGTTATTTAATTCTTTGTTTATTACCATTGTTGGGGTTTTGGTTATTCTTATTTTTGCTTCTATGGCAGCTTACGCACTACAAAGAACGAGAACAAAAATGAGCGGTATATTATTTTTAATTTTTCTTTCTGCCATTTTAATTCCATTCCAAGTCGTGATGATTCCTTTGGTTGCATTTATGGCTAAGTTACACCTTTTATTAAGCAGATTGGGAATTATTTTTATTTATCTTGGTTTTGGGGCAAGCTTTGCCATATTTTTATGCCATGGAGCACTACAAAGTATTCCCACCTCATTAGATGAAGCTGCTACCATTGATGGTTGCAACCCTTTCCAAGCTTTTTTCTTGATTATTTTACCAATGTTAAAACCAATTATTGTGACAGTTGCGATTTTGGACACCATTTGGATTTGGAATGACTACCTCCTTCCATCCCTTACCATTAACCGTGACGATTTACACACCATTCCCCTAAAAATGTTTTATTTCTTCGGGGAATACACCAAACAATGGCACCTTGCCATGGCAGGTCTTACTATTGCCATTATTCCTGTTATTATTTTTTATTTCATTGCTCAAAAGCAAATTATTGCAGGTATGACACAGGGTGCAGTAAAACAATAGAAACGTTAACTTTTTCAGCGTGAAATAGAAAAGGAGTGTCTCACCATTCATAATCAATCAAATAATACAACTCAAACTTATCAAGAAACGGGCAACCATATAGGCAAAAAATTTTCTATTGCCTCCATTCAAACCATTGATGTCAAAATAGCTTACGCTGATGTGTATTTATCTGCCTCAGAAGGAAGCTCAAACATTGAAGTGGAAGTACAATGCTTTGCAAGGCCCCATCGTAAGTATATTGTAGAAGAAACAAATGGTACGTTGAAAGTATTCCAAGAGAAAGAATTACGTTTATTTCCTCGTTTGGGATTTAAAACAGATAAAATTTTTATCTCCATCCCTAAAAGCTATGAAAAAAATATAAACCTTCAACTTGGTTCAGGAAATTGCCATATAGATGGTGTGTGTTGTAGAAGTCTGGATGCCCAGTTAAAATCTGGAAATATGACATTGGAACAACTGGTATGTTCCGCATCCATCATGGGTATTTTTTCAGGAAATCTGAAAGGTGACATGATTACAGCAAAACAATCCCAACTAACCGTTACATCTGGCAATGTAACCCTTACTGGCGACTTAGGCAATACCATTGCCGAAACAAAATCTGGGAATATGAAACTCAAATTTACACACCAACCACAGCTGATTAAAGCACAAGCCTTATCTGGAAATATTGGAATTCATCTTCCAGCGGGCTCAACCTTTAAATTTAAAAAAGAAATAAAGTCAGGAAATATAAAAAATGTTTTTGGAGAAGACACCAATTCCCAAAATATAATTGACATTTCTGTAATTTCTGGAAATGCCAAGATCGTTAGCCTGTAGTAGTAGATTTTTTTGAAGCTATACTGCTTTTACTAGACTTGTTCGACAATTATTAGTTTTTTAATTTTTTGGGCGAAAATATCAGGGTTCCGTGATTTTTTCGCTCAAAAAAATTTGAAATCCTTGATTTGTCCAACAAGTCTATTCTTATTTGATAAACTCTCTAAAAAACCAAAAATAACCCCAACCAATCGTTGCGTAAAAGTTACATCAGTTAGGGATAGCTGTTACGGATAATAATTAAGAGGAGTGGATTATTTTGAATATTGAAATTGCCAATAGGCTTGTAGTACTTAGAAAACAAAGCGGACTTTCGCAGGAGGATGTAGCTGAAAAGTTAGGTATCAGTTGTGAAGCTGTTTCCAAATGGGAACGTGCGGAGTCTGCACCTGATATAGATAATTTGATTCGTATTTCTAAAATCTATCATGTATCGTTAGATGCCTTATTAAACACGGATGGAGCATCTACATCGGGTACTTCATATGCTTCTCAAAATAATCAGTACACCGTTATAAAGGATTCAAAGATAACAAAAGAGCAAGACACCACCACCAAAAAGAAAGTTACAGCCTTTCCCTATCACATCTTAGTGGTTATCCTCTATCTGTTTATGGGTTTTTCCTTTGACTTATGGCATCCTGGGTGGATTATTTTTTTGACAATTCCCCTTGCGGAATATTTTACAAGAAGATAATTTAATTTTATATACAGTCAATCAACTTGAAAACGAGGGAATTGTTTTCTTTTGATTGAGATAGGAGGAATTTTATGATTATTCAAGGCAACAGAGTATTTATTGCAGGTCAGTTTATGCCAGCTCAAATAAAAGAAAATGCAGGTAAGATTGTAGCAGTGTTACCCCATGGCGCAGAGATACCAGATGTGGATTATGGTGACAAATCAATTGTTCCCGGCTTTATCGACCTCCATACTCACGGGATGGGTGGTTACTCAGCAGACGAACCTTCCCCACAAGGACTTATAAAGTGGCTTACTGCCCTGCCCTCCGAAGGCGTAACTTCTTTTCTGCCTACCACCACCACTCAAAATAAAGAGGATACCATTGCCGCTTTACAAAATATATCCGCTGTAAAAAATAATAAACCTCACGGTGCTGAAATAATTGGCGTCCATTTAGAAGGCCCTTTTCTTGATTCTACCTTCCGAGGTATGCACAAAACAGAATTTCTCAAAAGCCCTGCTGTAGTGGAATTTCAGGAGTATCAACAAGCTTCCGGTGGCAATATCCGTTATGTTACCACTGCTTGTGAACATGACAAAGATTTTGCGCTTATACAATACGCAAGCAGTAACCATGTGACAGTCTCCATCGGTCACACCGGAGCCACCCTTGAAGGAGCACTGTTAGCTGTGGCTAATGGAGCGTAATCGCCACATATTGTTTAGGAAAATTAGCTTTTCAAAAGGCATAATAAAAGCGTTCTTTTGAACTCCTTTGGTGGAGATTCGAAAGAACGCTTTTGTATTTAGTAGCAAAGCATAACTATAATTTTGCAATATCGCCCTTCACATCACCTTTGAAAATGCCACTATGATATGAAACGACCGTTTCCACATCATAATTTACAATTTTCTTCACAGAGCTTAATGCTTGTTCCATATTTTCTGTGTGTTCTGGCTTTGCCCCAACCAGTTGGCCGTTTTCATTTATATTTAGCCCATCACCACCGATTACCACTTTACTATTTTTTAAATACAGACAAATATGTCCGGGGGTATGCCCTGGGGTATGTATTACTTCTATTCCACCGCAAAATGGCAACACTTCACCATCTACCAAAACCTTATCAATTTTAGTTCTTCTGTTTTCAAAACCACTTTTTAAAAATTCATAAAACTTTTTTTGTTCTTCTGGCAAGTAGTCGTAGTTAGCTGTCATTTTCGCCAATTTAATTGGTGTTTGGTCTCCTTGTATATAAGGAACTTCTTCTTCATGGGCAAATGTTGTTATGTTAGGAGACGCTTCCTTTAACTCATTAATACAACCGATATGGTCTATGTCTTGATGTGTGAATATAATTTTTGTAATTTTATCAAGGCCAAAACCAGCCTTTAAAATTTCTTCACCAAGCACATCAATGGTCATTGGAAACCCTGCATCAACCAAAATCACATCTTTTTTGTCCCAAATTAAAACAGGATAAATAGTACCAAAATTACTTTTTAATGTTAAAACGTCTACACCTTCTGCAATTTTCATATGAATCCTCCTCTGTAAGCATTATTTTTTGGGGAGAACCTCTCATAAAAAGTTCTCCCCAATTTTTTAATTTAAAATTTTATTCTAAATAATCTTTTAATTTTTTGCTACGGCTTGGATGTCTTAACTTTCTCAATGCCTTTGCCTCAATTTGTCTGATTCTTTCTCTTGTAACGTTAAATTCTTTTCCAACTTCTTCTAATGTTCTTGCTCTGCCATCATCCAGCCCAAAGCGCAAACGAAGCACTTTTTCTTCTCTTTCGGTTAATGTGTCAAGCACGTCAATTAGTTGTTCTTTTAAAAGTGTAAACGCTGCTGCATCTGCTGGTGCAGGTATGTCATCATCAGGAATAAAATCTCCCAAATGGCTGTCTTCTTCTTCCCCAATTGGAGTTTCAAGTGAAACCGGTTCTTGGGCTATTTTCATAATTTCACGAACTTTTTCCACTGGCATAGTTAGCTCAACGGCAAGTTCTTCGGGGGTCGGTTCACGCCCTAACTCTTGCAGTAATTGTCTCGAAATTCTAATTAATTTATTAATCGTTTCTACCATATGAACAGGAATACGAATTGTACGAGCTTGGTCGGCAATGGCCCTTGTAATGGCTTGACGAATCCACCAAGTTGCATACGTACTAAATTTGTATCCTTTGCGATAATCAAATTTTTCAACGGCTTTAATTAATCCTAGATTTCCTTCTTGAATTAAATCGAGAAAAAGCATACCACGTCCAACATATCTTTTGGCAATACTTACTACCAGACGAAGATTTGCCTCCGCTAAACGGCTTCTTGCATATAAATCGCCATTTTCCATGCGTTGTGCCAGGTCGATTTCTTCATCGGCACTTAAAAGAGAAACTTTACCAATTTCTTTTAAATACATACGCACAGGGTCATCTACGTTGATTCCTTCGGGTAAACTTAAATCCAGTTCCCTTTCGGCTTCTTCTTCCACTTCCATTGTCCCGAGAATGTCAATTCCTTGAGATTCAAGATATTCATAAACTTTATCAATCTGGTCTGGGTCAAGTTCCACATCACCAAGATAGTCCATAATTTCCTTATATTCAAGAACGCCCTTTTTCTTTTTTCCTATATTTACTAATTCTTTTAACCGATTGATAAAAGTAACTTCATCGATGGATTTCAAAGTAATCCTTCCTTTCGTATGTTTCGCTGTATACAAATTCTGTTTTTCTAACTGGAATTCCTATTCTATCTAAAGTATTTCTATATAAATTTTATAAAAATATTGTTAATTTTATTTCTGCTATCAATAAGGGTTGTAATCTTCATCATATCATTTTCTTTTTTTGCCACTTCAATGGCGTGATTAACTTGCGCTGTTTTCACCACTTTAATGTTATCTTCGATTTCTTTTTGAAGAAGATTTTGGTCCTCGCTTTGAGGAACAAAAGAAAAAATTTCCGCAATTAGCTTTTGCTCTTGATCTCCCTCAAAATAATTCATCAGTTCAGCAGGATAAATAGCTTGATTTTTTTCTATAAATGAAAAGATAACATTCGCCACATGGACAAAAGATTCCTCTAAAAAATCAGTAGGAGCAATATATTTTTTTATTACAGGATAAAACTTAGTATGGGTAACAATGTAATATAAAATACAAACTTGAGCCTTTCCAAGAGATTTAGATGGATTTTGAACCGCAACTTTGCTTAAAGTAGTTTTATTGAAACTAGATTTATTAAAACTAGGTTTATTTAATGTTTCTTTTTTCAACCTACTGGCAACTTGGGCTTGTTCCTGCTCTTGGTCTAGCTTTTCAACATCATTTTTAAATGCCTGTGGCTCGATGCCCAAATTAGCTGCAATTTCTTTTATATAAATTTCTCGTTCCACCTGACTTGAAATTCCTGCAAGCAGTTTTTTCACTTCTTCCGATAATAAAACCTTTTCATCAATATTCTGTATATTATAACGCTTTCTTATACAATTAACCTGAAAAGCAATATAATTATCTGCAGTAGCCAATAAATTCCCAAAAGCTTCTGCTCCAAAAGCCTTGACAAATTCGTCGGGGTCTTTGGCATCTTTTACTTGTAGGACTTTTACACGCAACCCAGCATTCACGAGGAAAGGAATGGCACGAAGGGCAGCTTTTTCTCCAGCAGCATCGCTATCAAACAAAATAATGGTTTCTTCGAAATATTTTCGCAAAATACGGGCGTGTTCTTGTGTAAATGCAGTCCCAAGGGCTGCGCAAACGTTGGTAAACCCAGCTTGATAAAGAGCCAGCACATCCATATAACCTTCCACAATAATAACAGATTTATTTTTGGAAACTCTGGCATAATTTAACCCATACAGATTTTTTCCTTTATCAAACAGCACGGTATCAGAAGAGTTTAAGTATTTTGGCTCTCCTTCTGCCATAATTCGCCCACCAAAAGCAATTACACGTCCTTGAATATCAAAAATGGGAAACATCAATCGTTTAAAAAAACGGTCGTAATAATTTCCACTTTTCTGATCTTCTATGACAAGCCCTGACTTTACAATGGCTTGGGTTGTATAATGATTGGCTTTTAAATGTTGAAAAAGGCTTGTTCGCTTTTCAGGAGAAAATCCAAGGCCGAATTTTTTTAAGGTTTTTTGGGTGATGCCACGTTTTGAAAGATACGCTAACGTACCAGCACCACCTTCCCCAATCAGTGTTTGATAGTAAAACCTAGCGGCCGTTTTATGTATTTCATAAATGGACTCTTTCAGTTGAAACTGCTTTTTCGCTTCTTCCGAATAATTGGTCTCTGGAAGTTCTAAATTGACACGACCAGCCAGCATTTTAACCGTTTCAACAAAATCGATATTTTCCATCTTCATCACAAAACGATAAACATTTCCGCCTTCCCCACAAGCAAAACAATGGTAGATTTGCTTTTCAGAAGAAACTGAAAAAGAAGGGGTTTTTTCGTTGTGAAACGGGCAAAGTCCTTTATAAGTATTGCCACGTTGTTTTAAATTAACATACTGAGAAACTACATCGACAATATCGTTCTGTATGCGAATTTCCTCAATAATTTCCTGTGGATAAAACATAAAATCCCTCTCATCAAAAACTAGGCATAAACAAATTTGAATAAACCGTCATTATATTTCGATCTGTCATACAAGCTATATAATCGCAAACAATTTTTTCAATTGGTTCGCCTTTTGAAACAAGCGTTGATACAAAGTCGTCATGAACACCAAAGTTGTCAGAAAAATATAGTTGAAGTTGTTTTTCATTTTCTGAAAAATAATCATATAAAGTAGAAAAAATATGCTTTATCTTTTTTCGCTGAATATTCACAGCAGTATCTTTATATATGTTTTCAAATAAAAAATTTCTTAGTTTATACATCATAGTATGCACACTTTTATCCATTATAATATCATTATGATGGAAACTGTTTTTAATAACGTCTTTTATTAGGAAATCAATTCGTTGGGATTTGGTATAACCTAGCGCTTCTAAACAGTCCTTTGGCAAATCTTCCGATTTTAAAATTCCCCGTGTCATGGAATCTTCAATGTCATGATTAATATAGGCTATTTTATCTGCTACTCGAACTACCTTACCTTCCAAAGTAGAAGGTAAATCCCTACTTCTATGATTTAGGATTCCATTTAAAACTTCGTGGGTTAAGTTTAGACCCTCTCCGCTTTTTTCAATCATGCTTACCACTCTTATACTTTGCTCGTTGTGCCTAAAGCCTAGGCTACAAATTTCGTTTAAAACTGCTTCTCCAACATGCCCAAACGGTGTATGTCCCAAGTCATGCCCCAATGCAATTGCCTCTGTTAAATCTTCATTTAGCAGCAATGCCCTTGAAATAGACCTTGCGATTTGAGAAACCTCCAACGTATGGGTAAGTCGTGTTCTAAAATGGTCGTCTTCTGCATCTCTAAAAACTTGTGTTTTATAACTGAGTCGCCTAAATGCCTTTGAGTGTATAATTCTATCTCTGTCACGTTGGAAGTCGGTTCTAACACCGCACTTCTCCTCTTCAATCGTCCGACCTTTTGAATTTGCACTAAAGCTAGCATAGGGACTTAAACAATTTTTTTCAAACAGTTCATACTGCGACCTTATATCCAGAATATCCACTCCCATTTGATAACAGTTTGAGAAATTACGCCGGCGTTCTTTTGATTTTATATTTATCAACCTACCATTTTCAAAAGAACTTTTCTGCATATTTATTATATACTTCTTTTCTTTTAAAAATCCTTCTGATTTGACAAATTAATTTGTTGTGAGCTGAACTATTATTTTATTTTTAAAAATTCATTGACACATTTGTACCTATATGGTACTTTATATTTGTACCATATAGGTACAAATATATTTTATGGAGGTTTTTACATGACAAATGAATCTTTTAAATCACTAAGCGAAAGGTATCCTGACGAAATTTTATATCCCTTTGGGTATATGATTGACAAGTTAGGCTTCGATGCCGTTTGCACCATTTGCGAAGAATTTGGTGGCTCTACTATTTACATTCCTTCTAAACGAAGGTTATTTGGAAACTGTGTAAACAAAGAAATACTGTTGGAGTTTGATGGAGGAAATTATAAACAGCTGTCAAAAAAATATGATTTGTGTGAGCGGTCGGTACGATACATCGTTGACAAAAATTATAGAAACAAAAAAACAGGGGCTTAATAAAACCTCTGTTTTTTTGTTCTCTTTTAACAGCTATTACTTCTATTGAATAAAATTCTCTTTCCTACGTATCACAATGGACAAATTATTGGTGTATATTGTAATATGTACATTTCGTACAATGAGGAGGAAAAAAGATGTATCCGTATAATTTTAATAATGAAGAAAAATTAGAAGAGCAAGTAGAGATTAATCAACGTCCCCCATTCGGAGAACCAGATACAGAATACCCCTTTGAAGAAGATTTCCCCAGAGGTTTACCTCCATCTTATGTACCCAATTTAGGTGGCCCTACTTTAAGAGCAGTGGACCCCAATTCCATGAGAGGGTGTATGAGAAAATTCACCTATGTAAGTTTAGAAAACGGCAGTTCTTTTTGGTTTTATCCAACATTTGTAGGCCGTAGATCTGTTTCAGGGTATCGATGGAGTCGCCGTCGTAACCAATGGATTTATACTGGCATTGATTTAAGAGATGTTAGAAGATTTAGCTGTAGTTAATAATTGATAGTGACCTAGATAAATGGCTTAGATAATTATGTCTAAGCTATTTATCTTTTTTTAATTCCAGCATGGGAAATGGCATATCTTATTGTTGGTTTCACTCGGGTTACAGATATAAAAGAACCTTACCCCAAATAATATGTTGGAAGATTTTCTGCTTTCGTCCATGGAAACGGAGGGTTAAGGGAAATTCAACTTGCTTGTACTTTTATCGCTTTTAGACAAACAAAGACTATTTAGGGATAGACCCTTCATATATTGAAGAAAACTCCCGAGCTGTAACCAATATCCTTGTTTCCAAGTTCTGGTTATGACTTTTATATTTGCAAATTTTATTGAATTATGAGACATTTTATAATAGCCAATCGTGTTGTATGTAGGAGGTGATTCAGTGGAGAACAATTTTTTATTGGGTACGGAGGAAGCATTGGCGCAAATGTACCAACGAAATGTAGATATGGTTTATAAGCTATGCTATATATATTTAAAAGATTCTGTTGATGCAGAAGATGCCGTTCAATCTGTATTTCTAAAACTGTTAAAATCCCACATCATTTTTAACGACCTTGAGCATGAAAAAGCATGGCTTATTGTGGCAGCAAAGAATTACTGTAAAGATGTATTTAAATCTTGGTGGAGACAAAAACGTGTTGACTTTGATAATTTACCGGAAATTTCTTCGCAAGTTGAAGATAAACAGACAACGGAAGTTCTTTCTAAACTCCTTGCACTGCCCCAAAAATACAGGATCGTAGTACATCTCTACTATTTTGAAGCATACTCCACAAGAGAAATATCAGAACTGCTGGGGACTAATGAAAGCACTATAAGAACGCAGTTACAGCGAGGGCGGGAACGATTAAAAATTGATTTAGGAGGCGAATACTTTGGACAAAGGAACTGTAACAAGAATATCTAAAATCCTTAATCCCACAGAGGAACAAAAGGAAAAAATATTCTATAGCATTTTAGAAAAAAGCAAAAACATAACCATAGAAAGAAAAGGACATAGGCTCATGAAACGATTAAGACCTGTAGTAGTCGCAGTGATAATGTCTTGCTTCCTGATTGCGACAACCGCTTTTGCCGCCGTATATCTTGGGTTAGATATAGGGTTTTTTAACTTTCTGAGGCTGTCAAACAACGAGCAAGCCGAATATTTAGGAAACGGAGCTTATAACGTTAATCAGCAAGTGGTAAACAAAAATGGAACATTGAGAATCAAACAAGTTATCGGGGACAGTAATCTGACCTATATTTTAATGGATTTTATAGCACCTGAGGATGTTGTCTTAAATGCTGACCGTTACCGTTTTGATACATATGTGGATGTGGATTCTTATAATGGTTCCTACGGATATGGCTTTACAAAACTCGAAGATGAAAACACCAACGATAATAAAATTAGCCTTGTTATGACGTTCAATACCCAAAAATCTCTTATGGGGAGAAATATGAAGTTGATTATGAAAGACCTTGAGGCGGCGGCTAATTTGCCCAAAACATTTAAAGAGGCTACTACCGTTGACCCTGATGCACAAGTATTTAAATCACAAATTCATGGTAGTTGGGAGACTTCTTTCAAACTCGATTTTAAGGATTATTCAAGAACGTTTGAGCCAAACCAAAAATTAATGCTGTATGGCTATGAAGCAACCTTACAATCCATTGCTGTATCTCCTATTTCCATTACAATAAAATTTGAAAGTCCTTACACAAGAGAAATAAATAATGCCTCGTCGTCTGAAGCAGTTGAGTATAACACTTATCTTGACGATTTTCCCGTAACAATCAACTATAAGGACGGAACAAAAGAGACAACCACATATTTAACAGGCATGACCGTTGGCGACAACTTATCAAAAACCACTGTTAGCGTAAAAAAATTCGAAAAGGTAATAAATGATAAGGACATTGAATCTATTGAGTTCTTTGACACGGTAATTACTATCAACTAAAGCTTAATCGTGTATATGTAAGGGGATGGTTCCGAAAATTATCTGAAAGTGTACTACACTTGTAGCCTATACACGTTTCGTTATATTTTTTATAGATGATTAAAGTAATAATTGCAGATGACCAACAAATAGTTCGAGAAGGACTTAAAATGATTTTAAGTTTAGAAAGTGAGATTGAAACCATCTATGAAGCCCAAAACGGCGTAGATGCGACGGCAGACATTAAAAAATGGAGCTGACGGCTATTTACTAAAGGACGCAGACAACGAACAAATTATTAGTGCGGTGAAGAACCATATTACTAAAATACTTGATAAATTAGCGCTTAAGCGCCGAACTGAAATTGCCATCTATCTGTTTCACCAGAACCAAAAAGCATGACGAGTCCATGACCAAAAACATGACCAAAGTCTGATGCGAATAATGAAGAAATCAGATAAACTCTTTTCATAAGTCGTAAACATTTTATGACCTTGAAGGAAGTTTTATTTATGAACCTGCATCAATACGAAACGATTATCATTTCCATACTTGTTTTAATCTGGGTAATTTATAAACAATTTAGTATCCCAATGGATGCAAAATTAATATTTTTTTGGCTATGTCACTGCTAATTCTTGCAATTGGAATTGGTTCCCTTCGGGTATTTACTTATCGCTTATGAATTGAAAACAATGTAAAAATGCGCAAAGGCACATGGGTCACTATATTGATGTGGGCGGTTACAATCGCAGTTCGTTTGTATGTTGACACCCTTTGGAAAGGAAGCAACCAAACCGCTTTATTGTATATGGGCATTTCATTATTAACACAACAATATGTTGTGTTAAACAGAGCCAAGTCACTTCAGGTGCAATCAGAAGTATTGGGACTGGGAATATGTAAAAACATATAGACAGTTGTAAAGCTGTTTCATAAAGACATTAACTCATAAATTGAAATTGATGCCTATTACTCGCATATATATTCCATCTGCGGACAAAATACCTGTTGATATTTAGTGTTTAAAAGGAGATGTTTTTATGAGTTATAATTTTTATATGCCGACTTTAAGTATTATGGGTGATGGTGCACTTGCTAGCGCTGGTGAACATATTAAAGAATTAGGTTTCAAAAAAGCGTTTATTGTGACGGATCACGTACTGGTTAAAGTCGGTCTGGTAAAGAAAGTAACAGATGTTTTAGATAGTGCATCTATTGACTATGTTATTTTTGATGAAACGAAGCCTAATCCAACCGTTAAAAACGTAGAAGATGGCGAGAAAATGCTTAAAAGTAATCAATGTGACTTTGTAATTTCAGTTGGTGGCGGTTCGCCTCATGACTGTGCCAAAGGAATTGCTCTAGTAGCCGCTAATGGTGGAAGTATCAAAGATTACGAAGGAGTTAACAAGTCTAAAAAGCCACAGGTACCCCTAATTGCCATTAATACAACCGCTGGTACAGCTTCGGAAATGACTATTTTTGCTATTATCACAGATGAAGAAAGACATGTTAAGATGGCCATTGTGGATAAAAATGTAAACTGTACCATTGCCGTAAATGATCCAGTCTTAATGATGGATATGCCAAAATCCTTAACAGCTGCTACAGGGATGGATGCACTAACTCATGCTATTGAAGCCTATGTTTCTGTTGCAGCGACGCCCGTTACAGATGCCTGTGCCATTCAAGCTGTCAAATTGATTTCAGCGTACCTAAAAAAAGCAGTGGACAATGGCAAAGATATGGAAGCCAGAGACAAAATGGCTTACGCAGAATTTTTAGCTGGTATGGCATTTAATAGTGCTAGTCTTGGATTTGTTCACGCTATGGCTCATCAACTTGGAGGTTTCTATGACTTACCTCATGGAGTTTGTAATGCAATCTTACTTCCACATGTGCAGGCTTTTAATAAAAAAGTAAGTGCCAAACGTTTAAAAGAACTTGCTGGCTATATGGGTATGGAAGTTTCAACTATGGATGACGAAAAAGGTGCGGAAGCACTGCTCGATGCTATTCGTAAACTCTCTAAATCAGTAGATATTCCTTCTGGTCTTGCCGCCCTTGGAGTTAAAGAAGAAGACCTTGCCACTTTAGCTGACAATGCGCTTAAAGATGCCTGCGGTATTACAAACCCAGTACAACCTACGAAAGAAGAAGTAATTCAAATATATAAAAATGCGATGTAGTTGAAGTAAGGAGTTGTTGCAGTTTCAATGTTACGATATTTGGAAAACAAAAAGATGGGCAGAGGGAAGCATGGGTGGTTAGATGCCATTTACCATTTTTCATTTGCCAACTACTATAAACCAAACAATATGCAGTTTGGTATTTTACGTGTAGTCAATGATGACCTTATAAACCCCAACACGGGATTTGATACACATCCACATCAGAACATGGAGATTATTACTTATGTTGTTGATGGTGAACTTTCACATGTAGACAGTATGAAAAATAAACGCACTTTAACCCGTGGACAGGTGCAGTATATGAGCGCGGGCACAGGTGTATTCCATAGCGAACATAATCTTGGCAAGGAAATGCTCAGAACTTTGCAAATTTGGATATTACCTGACAAAGAAGGTTATGAACCAAACTATGGAGATTATCAATTTAATTGGGCAGACCGTGAAAATAAATGGATGCCAATAGTGACTGGAAGTAATACATCGACCGCACCAATCCGTATACATGCTGATATGAATATTTATGCTACTGAAGTTTCAAAAGGGAATGAAATTGAATTTAAGGTTGCTGCTAATCGTCAGGCATATCTTATATTAATTGAAGGAGTAGCACAAATAGAGGAATATACTTTATCCGCTAAAGATGCACTAGAGATAGTTGAGCAAGATATCCTAATAAAAGCAAATGAAACTGCTCATATTATTGTCTTTGAAATGAAGAAAGAAAACCAAATTTAAGGGAGGATGAAGTAAAAAAACTATGACAAGGTAAATACAAGCCTTGTCTTAGTTTATATTTTCTTTATTATCGTACGCTGTAAAAACTTAACCGAATATATTGACTCCAAAGGTCTACTACGATAAACCAATGTTAAGACTACTGAGATAAACCTTTGGAGGTTATGGATATGGAAGAATCTAAACTGTTTAATAGGGCCATATGGAGATTTATCTACTATTTGGGTAGGCAATCATTCCTCCATCACGGACGCATTTAACAAAATTGATAAAGAGTGGGTGCCCATGCAACTTACACAAATTGTTAACTCAAGGGCCACAAGTTCATTCCAGACACCCAAAACTCTCGAAAACGAAAAAAATGCCAATGAGGTTACAGTATTTTAGCTGTGACCTTATTTTTATTTCTAATGCTTCTATGGTTGTTAAGAATAATAATGGGCTTTGTTCCAAGCAAAAATGACACTTGACAAATTATCCTTACAAGTGTAATCTTAATTCAAACTTACACTTGTAAGCTAATATTTAAAAAACAGGAGGTTTTAAGATGAACGAAATTCCACAAATTTCAAATGCCGAGTGGGAAGTCATGCGTATTATTTGGGATAAAGCTCCCATTAAGTCAGCTGATATCGTAAAAGCGTTAGAAGAAAAGGATTGGTCAACAAAGACGATACAAACCCTTGTTCGTCGTTTATTAGATAAAGGTGTGATAACCAATATATCCAATGGGAAAGTTTATATGTATGATGTGCTAATCCCCGAAACAGAATATATTCAAAAGGAAACGGATGGTTTTCTAAAGCGAGTATACAGTGGTTCTATTCATCATTTAATGCTGAACTTTGTGAAGAATAACAACCTTTCCAATAACGAGGTAGAGGAACTGATTACTATTTTGAAAAATAAAAAGGACTAGGGTGAACTCTATGGAGAATATTTTTCTAATTATATTTAAAATATCGTGTTCCGCGGGATTAATCTCCCTATTTATTTTGTTAGCCGAAAAACTTTTTTCTAAATCCTGCACCCCTAAGTTTCGATACTACATATGGTTGTTGGTAGTTGTGAGGCTTGTCCTTCCGTTTAATTATGAAATACAAATAGACCCACAAGGCTTTTTGAAACCAATGCAAGGAACCCATCCTATTTTGCAAAATAACAATCATTATTTTGTTACAACCAAAGAAGCAACTCCTATTCTAAATACCAGCAACCACACAAAGGAGGTGCCAAAACATATTCCCCTTTTCACTGTGGTTTCGTGGATTTGGTTCCTTGGTTGTTGTTTATTCCTTGGAATTTTTTTATGGGCACGTGTTATTTTTAGTATACAGTTACGCCTATCTCCCATTTGCTCTGATGAAAGAGTATTAACCATTTTAAATCATGTTAAAAAAACAATGAATATTCGGCGGAATATCCCTGTTGTTTACAATGATAAATTTGATACATTTGCTATTTTTTCAATTGTGTCTCCAAAACTTATTTTGCCAAAAGAAAAGATTGCAAGTTTTTTGAATGAAGAACTATCCTACGTTTTTAGGCATGAACTGACCCATTACCAAAGAAAAGATTTATTTGTGTTTGGATTCATTGCCATTCTAAAAGCTGTCAATTGGTTTAATCCCCTTATATGGTTTGCTTTTTACAAAATGGAGCAAGAATGCGAAATCTCTTGTGATGGAGAAGTGTTGAAAATTCTTTCAAGTGAGCACGCAGAACAATATGGCATGACCCTAATCAAAATTGCTTCAAGCCAGTCAAGACCATATATGGCGGTGGGACATTTAGGCGTGGGAAAAACTACAAAACAACTAAAAAGGAGGATTATGATGATTTCAAAATTTAAGACACTTCAAACAAAAAAAGAAATTCCCTTTTTTGTGGCAATATCTCTTTTGTTGGTAACAGGTGTTTTATTTTTAAAACCTGTTTTCGGCGAAGCAGGACAACATTCCGTCCAAAATACATACCTTGCTTCAACACCATCTTCGGGAACCAACGTAGCAACTGTGGCTACAATGGATTCTAACAAGTATGTGCGTTATGACGAAACAAAAAAACAGATTATTATCCCAAAAAACAGCGTAGTTAAAACTGCTAATGACCTTGTTCTGCAAGATAATTACTGGGAAAACAAAATGATTTTAGCTGTTCATGGTTTTACTGAACCAAAGACCTATGCTGTAAATGATGAACTTGTTCAATCCATAGACCTTAGAGAAGAAGCAGGAAACGTAATCGTTACAACCCTTAGCAAGCAAGTCATTGCATTTTCTATTACTGATGATGAAGATAATTTCTATTTAACTGCAAAACTGCCCAAAGATGTTTACAATCATATTGTTGTGATAGACCCGGCTCATGGTGGAGCTGACTCCGGCGCTAAAGAAGTATACGCAGACCCCCTACAACACATAGAAAAAAGCTTGGAAGAAAAAAGCTTGACCCTTAATTTGGCTTTAGAAATAGAAAAAATAGCAAATAGTACAACGCCTACTGACATAAAAGTATATGTTACAAGACATTCAGATACAAAGTTAACGTTGGAGGAAGCCGCCACTTTTGCCAATACGATAGGTGGTGTTTGTTTAAATCTTCATTACAACACGGCACCATTGGGAAGTAAAAACAATGGTACGGAAACATTTTATTATGGTTCTAACACTGATAGCCAAAGGCTTGCAGGTATTTTACAGGTTAACCTTTCCCATGATCTGGGAACTGCAAATAATACAACCACTTCCCAATCCTTTTATATGATCAAAAATGTTAAAGTTCCCTGTGTAGAGGTGGATGTGGCTTATTTGTCCAACCAAAAGGACTTAGAAGTTGTTATTTCCAATGATTTTACTGAAAGGGCTGCTTTATCCATATTAAATGGTGTTCGAGATTATTATGGTGTTCATGGAGAAATTAAAGGGTTAGGAAACACTGAAAAAATATTAAATCTGCAAAATACAAGTGTCACTGCAAACCTAAAAGTCGGACAGGATGGAAAAAACCACGCTTGTAAAATTCGATATACCCTAGTGCTTGATTCCCAACTAGACAAAGATGGAAAAGAAGAAATGATACTGAAAGAAAAGGAAAGTGAAATCAACAATATTGCATTAGAATTACTTCAAAATACAACCTATGAAGATGCTACTAACGCTGGGTTTACAGATTCATTTACAAAAGAATTGAAAGAGGCATTGGCTACAGGGTTAAACTTGAAAAGTATAAAAGAGGTATTAATAAGTGATTTCTTTGTTCAATAAATAATGAGCATAAAAGTAGACTTTTTTGAATTAAATGCAAATATATACTGCACCCCTTTCTTTTGATTTTTTACATGAAATAAGCACTGTGAATTTTTTAGATTCATAGTGCTTTTGCTTGCCAATATGGAGCCAATTGCGTATATGGGCAAACTGTGTTGTTATCTTATTCCCAAACAGGTTGCCATGTCACGCCAAACTTATCTGTTATCCAAGCACATTTTCGGATATGCCCCACCGATTCTGGTCCCATCATCACCGTACCGCCTTGTGACAGTCCATTGAAAATAGTATCAAATTCCGCTTCGTCGTGGCAATCTATATAGAGGGAGGTTGCCCAACTAAAATCAGGTGCTGGGTAGGTAGCACTCATGTCCAAAAACATAATCTCCTGCCCCATAAACGACAACGCTCCGTGCATAACTAAATCACCTTCGCCCTCATCAATATGTGGACTTTCTTTTCCATAGCGCACAAGTTTTGTAATTTCTGCACCGGGCAGGACAGAAACATAAAACAGCATTGCTTCCTCAGCTTTTCCTGTAAATGATAAAAATGGCACCATTCTTTGCTTTTCCATAATTCTACACTCCTTTATAAATTAAAAAATTTTAATTCTGAATCCCATAATATTAACAAGCACAAAGTAACACGCAAAGGCGCACACACAAACGAGGCAGAAAAGAAATGTAACTGCTGTTCTAGTCTTGTTTTCATCTTTCAGCATTAAATATATAATTCTATAAATAAATATACCCAATAATCCTCCGAATATATTTAAAATAATATCATCTATATCAGCACTACCAATTCCTAAAATATACTGTGTAATCTCAACACCCAAACTGATTACACCTACTAAAACAACACCATGCAAAGCCTTTTTATTCCTACTAGAAATTTGCAAATACAAGCCTAATGGTATGAATAACACAATATTACCAATAACATTCATTAAGGCAATCCACAAATTAAAATGAGTATATTCAAAAATTGTTTTAAAGGGTATTAAATTGAGACTTCTACTTATGGTTCTATCTGCGTCAAAAAGTTCAAACAGCGAAACTTGTTTGAATAGTAGTGATTCGGCTAGTAAAAAAATATATGCAATTAATAACAAATAAAATAAAACTTGCTTAAAGTAATAATAAATTTTTGCCATGTACTTTCTCCTGTTTGTTATATAAATTTTGACCAAAATCCCAAAATCAATACTATGTAGCAAATAAATCTTTGGGACTTTACCTACTTCCATTATATAGAAGCAAAGGCTAAAAAACAAGTTAGAGCTTTAAAGGTCTGCGCTCAGAAGATGTGGCTCGTATTGAATCTTGGCTTGACTTAACAATTACCCTGGCAAGCAATGTAATCATGTGTATATATGCTGTATTTATAAAAATCAAAATTGTCTACATTCTTTCTTGTTTTTAAAGTTGTCGCCTTTACATAAAAATACCGCCTAATATTTATTAAGCGGTTATGTGTTCTATTTTTTCAATTGGTAAGCAATCTTTTAGGGCATTTTTTGCAACTTCTATTGCTTTATTACTTTCGCCGCTCTTTTCACCTTGCTCATAAGCACCTTCAAACCTAGCTTGATTGTCACGCCTTGCTTTTTCTCTTTCTTCATAAAGAAGTCTTGTTCTTTCATCTTGACTTAATACTTTTAATATCCCAACTGCTTTTTCAATCTGTGGGCTTTTTTGTGCGAGCATAGCCAATTCCTCCTCGTCACTTGATTTCAAAAACTGTAACCAGGTCCATAACATTGTATCATCTTTTAGGGATGTTTCAACTTGTAAATTATTTCTTTGCACATAATGACGGTCAAGGATATTGAATCCCCTTATTGCAAAACTTACTCCCGAAAACCTTACAATAAAATGCCCAGAAGGTGGAATAAATCAGCCTTTTTTGAGCCATCATAAGGACTGATATTAACTTTTTACAACAGCATTTTACAGGAGGAATAAAAATGAATACAAAGGTATCTTTAGATTTCCAGTTTACAAGTCCAATTGAAAAAGTGTGGTCAGCCTTGACTGATTCAGATTTATTATCTAAGTGGATTTGGGCCAATGATTTCAAGCCAGTTGTTGGACATCAGTTTCAGTTCCATGCTGAACCGACACAATGGTGGGATGGAATCGTTAATGGCGAAGTGCTTCAAGTTGAGGAACCACATCAATTATCTTATACTTGGAATAGTGGCAAAAATTTAACGGTTATTTGGGTTTTAAAAGTAATGAATGGCGGAACTTCTCTACACTTTGAACTAACAGGATTTGAAAGTGAAGATCAAGCGTTTCAAGGGGCAAAATATGGATGGGAAAACTTGTGTAGTCAGCTGGAAAAACTACTTTTAGCCATGTAAAAAACAAGAAGTGGTTGACCCAAGTAACCGTTTGTTTGCACTGGTACAATCCCTTGATTTATCTGGTAAGCCATGACATAAATAAAAACTGTGAGTTATCTTGTGATGAGGCAGTAATCAGAAAACTAGATAATAAAAGTAAACGAAGCTATGGGGATACTATCAGTGGCTCCACTATACATGATAAGAACGGGAATCCGTTGGAATTGTATTGGGATGCTTGGAATGTGGATTCTAATGGGAATTGGGGTAACAGTGGAGATTTTGCTGTAACAGGAGTTGAAACCAATTCACCTAAATCCTATAATTAGATATTTACCAATAAAGAAAAAATTTTATCAGGTAAAACAGGACTAAAAACACAAGGCGGTTGGTCTTTATTCGATGGTTGGTGGGATAACCCTAACTATGCCAAATGGTTAGAAGCATACAAAGGAAAATCTGTTGATGTCCAAATTTTAAATAACAGTTCCTAGCTTATAAGACAATGCCATCATCATAGGCCTTGTCTTATTTTTGTACTTTTGAAGAAATATTCGCCTTCCATCTTGACTTTTACACCTACGTGATGTAATGTATAATTATTACCTACATTATGTAGGCGTAAGGATAGGGTGATTTTATATATGGAAAAATTTCAAGCAATGTCTGATTCTGAAATAGAAATTATGCACATTATTTGGGCAAACAAAGGTTCCGTTTTATTTGCCGAACTCTTAAGTGAAGTTGAATTAAAACAGAAAAGTTGGAAGCCTAATACTATTTTAACCTTTTTGACAAGACTCAGTGATAAAGGAATTTTGACAACCGAAAAAAGAGGTAGATTGAATGTATATATCGCTTTAGTTTCAGAAGATGATTATTTAGAAGCACAAGCAAAAACTTTTTTGGATAAGGTTTATGGTGGAAATGTAAAAAGTCTTATATCTGCCTTATTAAGAAGTGATGGGGTTTCTTCTCAAGACTTTGATGAATTAAAGGCCTTTTGGAACAAGGGTGGTGACATGAACAAATGAACGAGATATTAAAACTATTTTTTTCATTATCTGTATCTGCCTCCATTATCGTAATTATTCTTTTTTTAACCAAACCTTTATACAAAGATAGGCTAAGTAAAACATGGCAGTATTACATTTGGTTCGTAGTCATTGTAAGGCTGTTGTTACCCTTCTCTCTACAAATAAATAGCGTACAAATCCCAACCAACACCTGGAATATGGTAACAGAAAATAATATACAAGACGTTCAGCCAGTAATAAATACTCAAAATCCACAAGCCGAAAATCAAATAAATGACGTAAACGATATTATCAACAATCTATGGCTAGTGTGGCTTGCCGTTGCAATCATGCTTTTTGTTCGTACAGTAACTAGTTTTCATGGCTTTGTTCGTTATATAAAGGCAGGAAGACACAGGGTAACGGATAATGCTATGCTAACAATTTATGACGAAGTCTGTATCTTGGCAGAAATTAAGAAACCGATAGGCTTGTATACACATAAACTTGCCTCTTCCCCAATGTTAGTGGGATTTGTAAAACCCTTTATTGTTTTACCAGATATACAAAGTGACAAAATGGAATTACATAATATTCTCCTGCATGAATTTACCCATTACAAACGGTTAGATATTTTTTATAAATGGCTTGTTCAATTGGTAGTTTGCCTACACTGGTTCAATCCATTAGTCTACTTTATTAGCCATGAAGTCAATAAAAATTGTGAATTATCCTGTGATGAAATGATTATCAAAAAGTTAGATGATAAAGGAAAGCGCAATTACGGTGATACTTTGTTGGCTTCCCTAAAATTTAATAACAACTACACAAACGCAATCATTTCTATAACGTTGAATGAAGATGCAAGATTACTAAAAGATAGGTTAGGTGCTATTATGAAATTTAATAAAAAATCAAAATTTACGGTAGTATTTTCATTTGTTTTTGCACTTATGATTTTTTGTGGGTCCGCATTTACGGGTGTTTATGCTGCTAACGATACTTCTATTGCGTCTGTTCAAACATTAAAACCAAAAGATAAAGAGCCTCTTTCTCACAATAGTACTTTATTAAAAACCGTAGATGGTTCGTCCTATGATAACGTTACAATTCTTGCAAATAACAGTACTATACTGATTGAAAAATCAGATTCCAAAGACTTTAATTTCTATTATATTGGTGCTACCCCTGACGCATATCAATTTTCAGCAGTAAAGCTATACAAAGGTACTTTGTGTATAGATATAAACCCAAATAGTACTGTTACCAAAAATTTCAGTAATCTTGGGGTTATCAAGATTTTAATTCCAGACAAATTATATTCTGAATTTATTTTAAAGGTAAATGGTTGTACTGTAACACGCCCTACCATAGACGGAAATGTTAATGTAGAGCAAAAAAATAGCACTATCATTGACCAAGCTAATTCAATGCGCACTGGCAATGTAGTTTTAAAATTACACAATCAAAACTCGTATAATATATCGGAGTCAGGATCATTTCAGGCGGAAAACAATCAAACTTTGAATTTAGCTATTCTGTCAAATATTAAAGGTGGCACTGTAGATTTATTTTTGTTCGATCCCAACGGAAAAGAACAACGCGTTACTATTGGCTCTGAAAATACCAATAAGGAAATAACTTTATCAAAAGGCGTATGGCAATATAACTGCACAGGTATGTTTAAAGATGGTGGTAGTATAAAAATTACTGGCACCATAAAGTAGTTGATGACTGAACAAATTAAGTACTACGTAACTTTATCAATAGACAATATCTTCTTTAAAATGGAGTTTAGCAAAAAATAAACCAGCTCTGCAAAGTGACTTATAAATTAAATTTTTTTAAAATTTTCTTGACTTAGCGTTAACTCCAGATGTTATGCTATTCTATAAGTGATAACGGGTATGGACGCCTATGGGTGATCTTTCTTAGTTATCCTAATTGGTGGGGAACGCTGGAAAAGACTATATAAGTCTGTCTTGTAGCCAATATAAAAATAAAAAAGGATGATGAATATGAACAATTTTATTTATGATATTCCCGTAAAAGTCTATTTTGGAGAGAATCAACTGGGCCATTTGGGTGAAGAACTTAAAAAATATGGAAAACGGGTGCTAATGGTTTATGGCGGTGGTTCAATTAAAAAAATAGGTTTATACGATCAGATTGTCACCATAATGGAAAAAGAAGGATTGGAACTATTTGAACTTTCTGGTATCGAACCAAACCCGCGCATTACTTCGGTAAATAAAGGTGCTGATATCTGCAAAAAAGAGAAAATTGATGTGGTTTTGGCTGTAGGTGGCGGTTCTACCTTAGATGCTGCTAAGTTTATTGGTGCTGGCGCATATTATGAAGGTGACGCATGGGATATTATTACCCAGAAAACACAAGTTACGAACTGTCTACCTATTGTTACGGTACTGACACTAGCAGCAACGGGTTCTGAGATGGATAGCGGTGGCGTAATCAGCAATATGGACACGAAAGATAAGATTGGTTATATGCACCCTCTTCTATTACCAAAAGTATCATTTCTTGACCCATCTTACACATATACTGTAGATAAATATCAAACAGCTTGTGGTTCAGCAGATATAATGTCACATATTTTAGAGGTTTATTTCAATATGGAACAAGACTTGTATATGCTGGACTATGTAATGGAAGGCTTGATGAAAACGGTAATTAAGTACACCCCCATTGCGTTAAAAGAGCCTGAAAATTACGAGGCTCGTGCCAATCTGATGTGGACTTCCTCATGGGCTATTAATGGCTTTGTCGATGGTGGGAAACGTCAAGCATGGAGTTGTCATCCTATGGAACATGAGCTATCGGCAATTTATGATATTACCCATGGCTTAGGACTTGCTATCCTTACGCCAAGATGGATGCAATATACCCTTGATGAAACAACAGTTTCAAAGTTTTATCAGTTCGGTTGTAATGTGTTTGATATTGATAAAACAATGGAACCAATGGCTGTTGCAAAGAAAAGCATTGAGAGGTTGTCGGACTTTTTTTTCAATACAATTGGATTAAAAAGCACTTTTACAGAAATAGGTATTGATGACACCAATTTTAGTATAATGGCAAAAAAATCTTGTGGCGGTGGTATACTGCACGGTTTCAAGCCACTGAATCAGCAAGATATTGAGAATATCTTCAAAATGTGTCTGTAATACTTAATAAGGAGATTATTTCATGACAATTGCAGAAGTAAGCAAAAAATATGATATAACAGCCGATACACTTCGCTACTATGAACGAATCGGCTTAATTCCGGCTGTAAACCGCACCCAAGGCGGAAATAGAAATTATACAGAAGAAGATTGCAAATGGGTTGAGTTTTCAAAGTGTATGAGAGGTGCTGGACTTCCAGTGGAGGCACTTATAGAGTATGTTTCCTTGTTTCAACAAGGAGATGCAACGAAAGATGCAAGAAAGCAGATTTTGATAGAGCAACGGGATCAACTGGCAGATAAATTGACAGATATGCAAAAAACTTTGGAACGCTTACATACAAAAATTAAAGGCTATGAGGAAATAATTGTTCCTGTAGAACAAAATTTAAAAAAGTTGGGGGATTCGTAATGAGTAAAAAAGTTCTGGTTTTATCGGGAAGTCCAAGAAAAGCTGGAAACTCTGATGTTTTATGTGATCAATTTATATTGGGAGCGAAAGAAGTTGGAAACCAAGCTAAAAAAATATTTTTGAGAGATAAAAAAATCAATTATTGCGTTGGATGTATGGCCTGTTTAGCGCATAAAAAGCCTTGTCCCCAAAAAGATGATATGGCAGATATTCTCCAAAAAATGATTGAAGCAGATGTTATTGTCATGGCCACACCAGTTTATTTTTACACAATGGACGCACAGATGAAAACATTGATAGACCGATGTGCTGCTCGCTATACCGAAATGACAGGCAAGGAGTTTTACTTTATCATGACTGCTGCTGATAATACAAAAGATGCTATGAAACAAACCATAGAAGGATTTCGTGCTTTTACTTCCTGTCTTACTAATCCAGTGGAAAAAGGACTCATTTATGGCATTGGGGTGTGGAATACTGGGGAAATTAATGACCGTTCCGTGATGAACGAGGCATTTGAAATGGGTAAAAATATATATCTCTAAAATAATTCTTTGGCAATGTCTTTACCCAGAATCATGGGGCTATAACAATTTCTGCAAAATCCCCTATTTTTTTATTTATTTGCATCCATTATTAATATAATTTTTTCCCCATTCACAAAGTGTATTTACAATTGGAATTAAACTTTCTCCAAATGCTGTAAGGGAATATTCCGTTTTAGGAGGCACCACTGCATAAACAGTCCTTGAAATGATACTGTCTCCTTCAAGCTCTCTTAGTTGCTGTGTAAGCATTTTAGGAGTAGCCTGAGGAACAAGCTTTTGCAATTCATTAAATCGTAATGTTTTGTCTTTTAAATAAAATAAAATAATGGCTTTATATTTTCCACCAATTAAACTAATGGGTGCTTCTACTGGACAGTTAAAAATTTTTCCTTGATTCATCATTATCTCCACACTATCATTTTGGGTAGTATCTTACAAAAAAGTGCATTCTTGATTAAATTAAAATAACTGCTAGAATGATAACATCAATTCATTCAATAATCAAGGGAGCCAGCAAACAAATATCAAAAGTATACTACAAAATATAGGAGGAGAAAGTATGAAAAAAAATGTTGGGTCCGTATTGGCACTTTACCCCACTCCCACAACAATTATAGGAACAGTTGTGGACGGCAAAGTAAATTGGAGTAATATTGCTCATATTGGAATTATTGGATTAGATTCCATTATGTTAAGTATTCGAAAGTTGCGTCATACCAATCGTGGAATAAAAGAAAACAAAACACTCACCGTCAATTTGGTAAGTGAAGATATGCTTGTAGAAGCTGATTATGTAGGCCTTGTATCAGGTAAAAATGTTGATAAATCCAATATTTTTGAATACCATATGGGGGAATTAGAAAATACGCCTATTATTGACAAATCACCCCTTGTCATGGAGTGTGAGTTAGTAGACATTTATGACACGAAAGATTATGAAAATTTTATTTTAAAAGTAGTTCATACCCATGTGGAACAAGATAAGTTAAATGAAAACGGAAAAATTGATTATGAAAAAGTAAGACCTCTCCTATTTGAAATGCCAACAGCAAGCTATTTAAAAACAGGCGATGTAGTTGCAAAATGTTGGAAAATAGGAAAAGAGTATTGTTAATGATAAAAGTTGCCTGCTTGGCTTGATAGAAGGAGAAGAATAATATGCCCGTAATAACATTGGAAGGCGCTAAATTAAGCAAAAGTCAAAAAAGTCAATTAGTAAAAGAGTTAACAGTGTCAGCTGCAAAAATAATGAACGTACCAGAACAGGCTTTTGTTGTTTTATTAAAAGAAAACGAAACAGACAACATTGGTGTAGGCGGTCAACTCCTATCCGAAAGATAATGTGTAAGTAAAACCTTGGACTACCCTTTCATTTCATTAGATATAATAAAAGCTTTACAGATAAAATTCCTTTTACCTGTAAAGCTTACTATCTGAAAATATTTTAATATCAATCTAACTTGTCTATGGAATCTAATTATTTATCAAACATAAAAAAATGAGCTATTAACATAATACCATAAGCAATAAAGTATATACCCAGCAGAACGGTAATAGCAAGCATAGAAGCAAAGGCATTACTCATAATCATATAGGCAATCAGTATATTAAAAATACCCATGATAAGCACGAGCCACCATTTTTTAAATTTTATGTTTTTTAAGCTAAAAGATTTTACAACTTCCAGTATCCCTGTAAACATCATCCAAAAACCAATTATATATGGAATAGTAAGTGCCGCCGTAAATACTTTTGTAACAAGTAAACAACCCATCATGATATCCAATATAGAAGAAGCAAGCACTGCCCCTCTAACACTTTCGTGATTGTCACGGTAAGCAAATATTCCTATAATACCTTTTACGAAGAAAAGAATACCAATAAACAAACCAAGACTAATAGCAGCTTGCAAAGGCTTGGAGAAATAAAATACACCTGCTAAAAGTGCCAATATACCTGATATTAGTGCCAGCCACTTGTTACTCTTTAATTTTTCCACTGTAATCCACTCCTTTCCTTTATAAAATTCTCAATTTCAACCATATTTTTAAATCATTTTCTATTTATCCAAAACATAAGGCACGGTAATAACTGCAATGTGTCTGTCATGGAGCAATTTTTGCCTAATGACTAGGCCTGTCTGATTATGAAAAATATTTTTCCACGGCTCATTGACTACAAATTGAGGCATAACAACCGTTATCATATCCCCTGGTCTTGAGTCATGTTCCTCGGATTCAATATATTTTATCAGGGGAGCAATGATTTCACGGTAAGGAGAGTATTTCACGATTAAAGGAATACCCACGCCACACTGATTCCATTTTTCCTTTAAATTTTTTGACTGTTCTTTATCAATGGAAACATTAAAAGCTACTATGTTGTGGTTATTTGCCAAACACCTTGCATAATTAATTGCTTTTAAAGAAGCTTTATTAAGGGATCCTACAATTACAATCATATGTTTATTCACATCTATGATTTCCGTTTCTTCTTTTACGTGCTCTGGTGCAAGTCTTAACTGGCGTGCGATATCATCATAATGTCTTTTGGTAACCTTCATCATATACACCAGCAGAATAATGAAAACAAGCGCAATCCAAGCACCTTCTATTAATTTGCTATAGGCAATAATGATTACCGTTATAATAGTCATCAATGCGCCCAATCCATTAACGAAAGCTTTATGTCGTCTCCCTTTTTCTTGACTCTTCATCCATTTAACCAACATTCCCACTTGTGACAATGTAAAGGAAATAAAAACGCCAATGGCGTAAAGGGGAACCAAATTATGGGTTTGTCCTTTATAAATAATTACTAAAATACCAGCTAAGAAACTTAGCATGATAATTCCGTTGGAATATCCCAACCGCCCGCCTCTCATGGTAAATTGTCTTGGTGCATAACCGTCTTTTGCAACCAGCGATAAAAGCATTGGCAACCCAGCATAAGAAGTATTGGCCGCCATTACCAATATAACAGCAGTAGAAATTTGTAAAATGTAATACATAAAACCATTTCCAAACACTTGGGATGCAATTTGAGACAACACCGTAATATTATAATTCGGCACAGCATGATAAAGGGTTGCCATATAGGATGTCCCACCAAATATCAAAAGAACGAACAAAGCCAGTAAGCCTAATACTCTTTTTGCATTTTTTTGAGATGGCTCTGAAAAATTGGGTATGGCATTACTCACCGCTTCCACCCCTGTCAAACCAGAACACCCCGCTGCAAACGCACGAATGGCTAAGAAAAAGGTAATGTCCCCTGTCGCCTGTGGAATTTGAAAAGAGGGGTTCGCCTCATATCCAAACAAATAAACTTTTACCAATCCAGTCACAATCATAATCAACATAGAAATAATAAAAACATAGGTTGGTATTGCAAAAATTCTGGCAGATTCTTTTACGCCACGCAAGTTACCGATTGTCATGAGTATAATTAAAAAAACAGTAATCCAAACATTATAAGGTAACAACCGTGGTATTGCAGATGTAATGGCAGCAGTGCCTGCCGAAGTACTAACGGCTACCGTTAATATATAACCAATAATAAGAGAAGAACAAGCAACAAGGCCAGATGTCCCTCCCAGATTTTCCTTGGCTACGGTATAGGAACCACCGCCAAGTGGATAACTATCAATGGTCTGTCGGTAGGAAAAAACCAAAATCAATAATAAAGCAATGATGGCCACCGCCACAAAAAACATATACTGATAAGAAAGCAAACCAACTACTAGCACTAAAATCCAAAGGATTTCTTCCACGGCATATGCAACTGAAGAAATTGCATCACTTGCCATAATCGGCAAGCCCCAAAACACATTTAGTTTTTCTCCATGAAGTTCTTCATTTCGCAATGGTCTTCCAATCAAAATATTTCTAATTTTACTAAACATAAACCTGTACGCAACTCCCTTTTTTAATACGTCAAATTTATAACTTTTACAATGGTGAATAATAACACAAGCAAGCACCTATTTGCAACCTAATTTGTAGTATACACCTACAACATCATTTTAACACCAAAATATGCTTTATTAATTATTATCCTTAATTAATCTATTCTAACAATCATATAAAAGTTTTTATAATTTTTTTGGTTTTCCATTGACAAATGGGATTGCCCAGCGCACACTGAATAAATACCCTTTATTTAGTAGATTTATATTTTTATTAGGAGGACTTCTATGACTGCACTGTTAGTTATTATTTATATTTCATTTATTAGCTTGGGACTTCCCGATTCACTTCTTGGCAGTGGATGGCCCATTATGCAGAAAGATTTGTCTGCTGCATTTAGCATGGCAGGGTATCTTTCTATGACCGTTTGTGCCGGCACCATTATTTCAAGCCTTTTTAGTAATAGGCTTATTGCAAAATTTGGAACAGGAAAAGTAACTACCGTTAGTGTTTTCACCACAGCACTTGCATTGGTGGGTTACTCCTTTTCACCCAACATTTATTTGTTGTTTGTTATGGCCATACCACTTGGCTTAGGTGCTGGAAGCGTAGATGCAGCCCTTAACAATTTTGTTGCACTTCATTATAAATCAAAACACATGAGCTGGCTTCACTGTTTCTGGGGCATTGGGGCAACAACTGGACCTGCCATTATGTCTATCTTTCTTTTACAGCAAGGTGGTTGGCGAAAAGGATATGTCACTATTGCCATTATTCAATTTGCGGTGACGTTGCTTTTGTTTGTTACCCTTCCCCTTTGGAAAAAGGGTGAGAAAATAATCGTTGCCACGGATACACCAAAACAAAAAACACTAAGCAACCGAGAGGTATTGAAAATTCCAAATGTCAAACTTGCACTTGTTTCTTTTGTTTTTTTCTGCGCAACAGAGCTTACAACAGGGCTGTGGAGTAGCAGTTATTTGGTTAGCACCAAGGGATTATCTCCAAGTCTTGCAGCACGATGGGCGGCTTACTTTTATGCAGGAATTACAGTAGGAAGATTCTTATCAGGCTTTTTATCTATAAAAGTTAAAAGCCACACACTCATTAGAAGCGGTCAACTACTATGCGTATTAGGAGCCATTACATTGATGCTACCCTTACCCACCTATTTTTCAATGGTTGGAATTATTTTACTAGGACTTGGGACATCACCCATTTATCCGTCTATGTTGCACGAAACACCAAACCGATTTGGAGCCTCTGTATCGGGAGCTGTTATGGGACTTCAAATGGCTTTTGCTTATATTGGAAGTACCCTTTTTCCACCACTTTTCGGTGTAATTGCTTCTCATACCTCGGTTAAAATATTTCCTTACTTTCTGATGATTTGTGTCCTTGTTATGCTGTTGGCATCCGAATTATTACAAAAGAAAATTGCAAAAAAATCTCCTCCTATTTATTAAACCACCATGTTCGTCACCACAAAAAGTAGTTTGAAAAATCATATGACCATTAGTATTTAGGGATTGTATTCTACTTATTCAATGCTATAATCGAGTTAATGTAATTTTTTTCTACAATTTTTTCTATTTGATTGTAGCATTCAGTTATATAATACTCAATTGCAAAAGGAGTTTTTTATGGAAAATACAGCGTTGTTAATTATTGATGTCCAAGTAGCAATGTTTTCTTATGAAAACGCATCATTGTACAATGGAGATAAAGTGTTAACCAATATAAAGAGGATATTAGAAACTGCACGAAAGGTAAATATGCCTGTGGTTTTCATTCAGCATACAGAAGATGAAGAATACACCAAAGGTTTGCCAACATGGGAGATCTGCCAAGAAGTGTCGCCCTTGGCTACAGAAAAAGTTGTAGAGAAATCAAGTTGTGATTCCTTTTACCAAACAAATTTACAAAACGTGCTACAAGACTTAGGTGTTAAAAATCTAATTATAATGGGGATGCAGTCCGAATTTTGTGTGGATACAACTTGTCGGAGGGCTTTTTCTATGGGGTACAATAGCATTCTAACAAAAGATGCCCACTCAACATTTGATAGCGAGTCATTAACAGGAGAGCAAATTGTTCATCATGAAAATAGAGGTTATAGTCTCAAGAAGTGGTGTAAATTCCAGGCAGTAAAAAGCTGGGTAAAAATGGGGAAACTTCATAGTGACCAAACTATGGAAGGAGTAACCAAACAATGCCCAGCAAAGATATTATGCCCAATCTCACGGAGCTTCAAAATCTGCTACAGAACGGGAACGAAGATTTTTTACGCCAAGCCCTAACGAAAATGCTAAATCTGATGATGGAGTTAGAGGTCGAGGCAAAAAGTAAAGCGGCCAAACACGAACGCAGTAGCGAACGCACTGCCTATCGAAATGGAACAAGGCAACGGCCTTTGTCTACTGGAGTAGGAGAAGTAATATTGCAAATTCCTAAATTACGCGCTGGAGAAAGCTATTACCCCAGTTTTTTAGAACCCCGGCGCATGGTAGACAAAGCACTTGTGAATGTGATCCAAGAAGCCTACATCAACGGCGTTTCAACCCGTAAAGTCGATAAGCTTGTCGAAGATATGGGCATGAAGATAGATAAAAGCGCAGTATCACGGCTTTGTAAAGAACTCGACGAGAACGTCGAAGCTTTCCGTAACCGTCCACTAACAGGGGAGTATCCGTATATCTGGCTTGATGCGACATTTCCCAAGGTTCGTGAAGCAGGGCGAGTTCAAAACATGGCTTTTGTTGTTGCGATAGCCGTAAACGATGATGGAACTCGCCATATCCTTGGATTTGACATAGGCATGAGTGAGAACGGCGCATTTTGGGAAGAATTTCTGCGCTCTTTGGTTCGCCGAGGTCTTTCTGGTGTCAAGCTAGTTATTTCAGATGCCCACGAGGGCTTGAAGAATGCTATTTCTAGCGTTTTGACTGGCACAAGCTGGCAGCGTTGCCGCGTCCACTGTATGCGGAATATCCTCTGCCACGTTAGTCATAAGCAGCAGGGAATGGTCGCCGCTATGATTCGCACTATATTTGCACAAGAAAGCCTTGCAGATGCAAAGAAACAGCTTAGGAGCGTTATAACGCAGTTAGAAGTGCACTTCCCTAAGGCTATGGAGGTTCTTGAAAACGCAGAAGACGATATTTTCGCATTCATGGTGTTTCCAAAATCCCATCACCCACAGATTTATTCTACAAACCCACTAGAACGCCTTAATAAGGAAATTCGTCGCCGTGGTAATGTTGTATCTATTTTTCCTAACCGTGCTGCCGTGTTACGCCTAATCGGCTCAGTCCTGGTTGAACAACAAGATGAATGGCTATCGGGTGAAAAACGCTACATGAGCCTTGAATCAATGGTCTTGTTAAAAAATGAAGCAGTATCATTCTTTCCTGCTTTGCCTGATAACACCTGAAAAAGAAGGAAAGAAAACCAAAAAAAGAAAGGAAGAAAAAGCGTTAATGACTTTCCAAGTGGGCGATAAGCTATGCGCCGTTTTTTGCGAATAGCTTGTCGCTCACTTGGAACTATAAGCAGCTTTTTTCTTCTTTCTCAAGTGTGCTTGAGGTTTCCTTTTTACACCACTTGACAAGACGCTATCAAATAGAGTGCTTGGCGGTAGACCTACCGGTAGATTTGTCAAATTAAAAACAACTGATGAAGTTGTCAATTTAATCAATCTACAAACTCCATAACACGAAAAAAAGACACTACACCATGATTAATTGGGTAGTGTCTTTTTTATCCCATTGTCGGTTCATTTATAGCACCACGTTATAACAACGGACTAACTGCTCCCTTGCAGAACAAGTTAAGCCTATGAAGTGCCCTTGTACACCCAATGTATAAAAGTTTTTTATCATCTTGGCTGTGATAATTTTCAATATCCGTGTCACAGATTAAAACAGCATCAAACTCAAGCCCCTTCGACATATATACGGGTATGATAAAAATGCCATGTAATTCTGTTGTACTCTCATTTCTTACTAATTGAACATCAACACTATCTTTTAAACCCTCAAACAAGGACATGGCATTTTTTTCGGTTTTACAAATGAGACCAATTGACTGGTATCCCTTTTCTAAACAGGACTTTGCTTCTGAAATAATCATTTGATGAAGGGATGCTTGGTCAGGGGCTACGTAAACCTTCGGTTCTTCCCCTTCTCTGTTGAAGCTTTTTATTTCCGAACTTTGCTCAATAAATTTTGAACTATACATCAAAATTTCATTGGTACAGCGAAAACTTTTATCCATCGTAACAAGGGAGGATTTTTTCCTATTTAAAATTTTACGAATTTGCTCGTATAGGGATAAATCTTCTTGTTTTTCAAGGGTTTGATTTATATCTCCCAAAATCGTATATTTGGAATTTGAAAACAGTAAATTAAATATTTCGTAGTGTAGAAGATAATAATCTTGGGCTTCGTCAATTACAACTTGTTTTATGTTTTTATATTCATTGGTTCCATTTACTTTCAAATTAAAAAAAGCAAGTGCGGTGGCATCATCATAGCTTAAAATTTGGGTACTTAAATTTTCCTGTGTAAAAGTTAAAATATCCTCCATACAATCAGGAAGTGCTATCTCTTTGGCTACATGATAAAAATATTCTTTATCACTAAATAACTTTCTATAAAGATTTTTAATGTCAAGAACTATGAATTTTTGTATTTCTTTTTTTACCACGACTTCTTCTGATTTTTTGATACGGTTATTGTTTGACTCCCGTATTAACTCCAAAATAAAATCCTCTAATTGTTTTAATTTTAATCCTAAGGGAGTTGTTTCTCGTCCTAATAATATTTTGTCTTTTAATATTTCTTTGGTTACAACACACTTCCCATCATAATAAACATCCTCAAAATCTATCCATTTGTATGGCAACTCATACATGAATCGATTCATGATTTCTAAAAACTGGGGTGAGGTTTTGAACTCCATACTCCTTTTTATTATATCTCGGTGTTGGGAGTCTGTAATTAAATGTTCTAAAAATTGATTTCTCGTTTGTATATGCTCATTTTCCAATACTTTGACTAGTATTTCTTCAAATACCACAGACACAACATTTTCTTCTCCAAGTTCTGGTAATACATGAGAAATATATTGTTCGAATAAAGTATTTGGCGAAATAATGACGATATTATTCGCCGACAGCTTAGACGACAGCCCTTGATACATAAGATAAGCTGCTCTATGAAGGGCAATGGAAGTTTTTCCGCTTCCTGCCACGCCTTGCACCATCATTAAGTCATTTTCCATATCTCTTATGACAATATCTTGTTCTTTCTGTATGGTTTCTACAATAGTTTTCATTTTTGAAGACGTATTTTGGGACAGTAATTTTCTCAAAAACTCATCTACAATTTGAATATCTGCATCAAAAAAATACTCCAATATTCCTTGGTTGATTTCATACTGGCGTTTTAAATTAACCTCTCCTGTTATCTTCCCGTTAGGTGCTTCATAAAATACTTGCCCCATTACAAAACGGTAAAAGACGCTTGCAATTGGTGACCGCCAATCATAAACAAACATTTCATATGAATTATCTTTCATTAAGGCAGAACGCCCAATATATATTTTTTCAAATGAATCTTCATCATCAAATTTAAAATCAATTCGAGCAAAGTAGGGTGATTTAATTAATTGTTCAAGGAGTAAAATTTTATTTTCTGTGGCTTCATAGTCTGCAATTTTATTAATAACCGGATTTACATATTGGCTTAATTCCGCAAGGGCTTCAAAGCCTTCGCTACTCCAGAGTCCTGAAATGGAATGTGACGTACTCTCACGCAACTCTTGCTTGGCAGAAATAATAGCTGACTTGTTTTCCTCATTGCCCTGTTTTGCTTCATCTAGCTGTTTTTTTGCTAATGATATGGTTTCTGCTAACCTTTGATTTTCAAATTCTAACTCATACTGATTATTTTCCATTACAAAAATCACCTCTCATTTAGATTTGGCAGGAAATGTATCCCCAAAGCCGTTATTTTAACCATTCTAGCACTTCTTACATCAAAAAAACAGTCTTGTTGTTGTTGACTCCATCTGCTATAATTAAGATAGAAAGGTGATTGTCGTGTATACACCATCACCATTATTGAAGAATATTAAATACGGTGTGAGTTGGAATGCAGAAATATAAGTATGGGTATTAAAAAAGCGAACCAAAATGGTTCGCATTTTTGCGCCTATAGTACAATTGATAATTTATTAGGCTATGATATTTCTCAAAGGAGTTCACAATGAATAGAATAAAGTTAAAAGATGTACTGCCATATTGCTTAATGATACCAGCCATATCTATAGGAACTTTAACAATGATATTGTATGGTGTAACATCAAATATTTGGCTTCAAAACATACTAATTTGGATTATAACGAGCCTTTTAGGATGTGTATTTATTGCAAAAAGAAATAAAAGTTATTTAAGTAAAAATAATTTTTTGTTTCACATATTTATGGCTATATTCATAATTCTCTTACTAATGGTTCCGTTTCTATTTAACGGTTTAAATGGAGTGCACCGTTGGGTAGCTTTTGGACCAATCAGGTTCTATATAGCAAGTATTTTTTTACCTTTGCTCATCATAAGTTTGTGGAACTTATTATTAACCCAACGCATATATTTTGTGTTGGCACTAACCAGTATTGCATTACTAATACTGCTGTTTCATCCAGATGCAAGTCAAGCTAGCGCCTTTGCCATTGCTACGGTTGTTATTCTATGTGGGAAGATTCCTAATAAATTGTTGAAAATTTTTTATTTGGTGTTTATAGCCATTGCAATTATACTAGCTTGGATTTTTCTTGATAGTTTAACGCCTGTTCCTTATGTAGAGCAAATTGTTTTTTTGGTTGCAGATAGGGGAAGTGTTTGGCTTATTTCAGGTGTACTATCCCTTATACTACTATTGCTTCCATTTTTTCTTTTCAATAAAAATACCCTATCAATATCATTAGGAGTTTACTTTGTGGTGACAATACTGGCAACTTTTATTGGAAACTTCCCAGTTCCAGTAATGGGCTATGGTACATCCCCTATTATTGGTTATTCAATTGCTGTCACTTTATTGACAATCAAACAGAGACAATAAGGGTATAAACAGATAGCAACACCATCATTATGTGCTATGAACATTTTACTGCCTATGTTGCTGAGTGCTTATACCATTATCTACTGAACAGCATTAAGACTGTTTATCATTTGTACCATTTCTGATTCATTGATATTTAAGTCATTGGTGGCTGTAATCTGATAGAAAATATTGTTATAGGTATTTGCAGCGGGTTTAGCCTTTTTTTCACGATTGTTGTAATCCAATTCGTCTACCGAATAAGCTTGAACCGCATCCATTTTTTGTTCTACAGAGATAATTGTAGAAATGATTGTTGAATCTCCATCTTTGAGGGAATTGCTAAAATATATTGATTTAGGAAATCCACTAATAACAGGATTACTAACCGTCGTGTTTGGCATTATGTTAAAGGTAGTGCTATCATAATTTTCACTAAAGTCGCCTATAATATCAAGGTAGCTTCCATTGCTATTTTTTAGCGTAATTTGGTATGAATCAACGTATTTTTTGTAACCGTCAGGCAACTTGAAAATCTGCATTTGATTGCCGTTTTTACTGAGTAAAACCTCTGTTGGAGCCATATATGGGTCAATAAGCTTTGGGCTTAGATAATAAGAAACCCGAATAGTTTCCAACTGATACCCTTTCGGTATATAAGAAGGCAACTTTAGCAAAGGAACGTCCGCTTCCCTTAACAGTTTTTGTAATTCACTGATGGAATTGATTTTACCATTGATTCCCGAAGCAAAGCGCTCACTAAAAAGACCGTCTTTTTGTATGCTCCCAATCCGCCTTATCTCACCCTGGTTTTCAATCTGACGAAAAGCATATTCATCGGCAGATTCCGGCACATATCCTTCAGCCATCGGATAGGGTGTATTTGGACGTTCTTCGTCATTATAAGTTCTGATTTTACTTCCGTTCCAGTCAACATCAAATCTTGATATAATTCCTGATGCGTAAACTACACCACACGCAAGAAGAAGGCACATACTAATTGTTGCTGCGATAAAAGAAGGCTTCAGCATTTTAGAACCCAAGCCAAGCCTGATGCCTTTTTTAGAAATATTGTCAATGACATTATCTATGCGTTTCTCAAAGCCTTCCGGCACCAGCATTTGCTCTTGTTTAGCATACTCTTTAATTTTTTTATCCAAATCTGTCATACTCAAAACCTCCATTATCTTCCAATAATAACTTTAATTTTGCTCTTGCACGGGATAACCTTGATTTCACGGTGCCTTGAGATAAGGAAAGTGTTTTTGCAATATATTTTATACTCATATCTTCGTAATAAAACAATACAACCACACTACGAAATTCGTACGGGAGCTGATTGACATATGTCCATAAAATTTGAGTATTATCAGTATCTATCACGGGGATGTCTGGCATTACATCATAATAATCAATACTTCTCCGTTTCTTCAAAATCTTGTAGCACTCTCTGACAAGTATTTTCATTATCCAAGGCTTAAAACTCTCTTGTTTTTTTAAAGTATGCAAGTTTGTATACGACTTTATAATGCTTTCGCTCACTGCATCTTCTGCATCAGCATTATTATTCAAAATACTTTTTGCAACTCTAAACATATTTGTTTTGTATAACTTTGTTTCCGAAAAAAAGAATGACCTTTGGGCTTGTATATATGCTATTGCTTGATTGGGTTTACTGCAATGAAGCGCTTTCTCAAATTCTTCTGTAGTCGTCTCTACAACAATGGAATCCAAATTTATCACCTCTGTATCGTTATTTTGTCCAGACACTAGATAGAGCATTGTTTATATAAAAAGGTTCCCAAAAATAAAAATTACGATAAACAGTAACTATTCTATAGCATTTGAAAATACCCTTTGTATCAGAAATGTATCTCCGAAGCCAAGCCATTATTTTAATCATTGTAGCACTTCTTACATCAAAAAACAGTCTTGTTGCGATTTACCCCATCTGATATAATTAAGGTAGAGAGTTGATTGTAGAATTAATAATTTATATTAGGTGGTGACCCTGTTGCAAGTTATTTTAGGAATTGTATGTGCAGCCATATCTTATGTAATTTTATATTTTATAATAAAGGCCGCCGTTCGGAATGGAATCGTTGAAGCTCGACATATAAGCCATAAGCAGGATGAATCGGATGAGAATGAGGGAAATGCAATAGGTAAAATGACTTGTCCAAGTTGTGGAAAAAAACATGATATTGACTATCCTAAATGCCCATACTGTAAACATCTGTATTAATGAATAGTATAAGCAGATAGCAACATAGCTCCATTTTTTATGAACACCATAATTAGTGGATAAAATGAATAAGCTATTGCAAAAATCATTACTAAAAAACCTGATACAATAAACCCAACACCAATAATTCTTGTATTTCTTATAACAAAATCATTTGAAGATTTAATGTAACTTATTGAATAAAATTTTAAAGTTCTAGTCAATTTAAATTCACCGCCAAAGAAGCTTGGGTTATGCCACATAAAATAGCCATACAACAAAAATAAAAACGAACCCAAAAAATAACTCACTAACATTCGTAACTCCATAAGCTCACCCCTTGTTGCGCTGTATTCATAATATAAAGACAACATCTAAGACCCAACAAAATTAACAGTTATTTAACTGATTAAAATCATGATAATACTATTGCAGTTTATTTGCTATTCTTATCATCAAATTCTTCTTCCAAGTTATTCTTCCTTTTATTTGTGACAAAACTCATGAGCGTACTTATAATAAAACACGCTCCAAATATAATCACCATCTGCATGACAAAAAAAGTAAACAGTTTGCCTATAGTGTACTCTTGCATCCCTAGAAGTTTCTTGTATCTTAATACTGATGATATTACACTAAGAACCAAAGCTCCGCCTAAACTATAGCGTATATTTGATTTGAGGCTAGGATTTGTGTAATATGACCATAAGCCTTTTCTAAGATGCCCAACAGTGACTATTAAAGCACCAATTGCAAGAATAAAAATTTCTCCTGCTACTAACTTAAAATTGAAACCATTGAAAAAAAGTTCAACATGGATAACTATCAACAGACCCCATAACATTACCCAAAAACCTATACGTTCGTTACGCATTAATTCAAGCTCTTGACGCTCGTCAACTACTTTTTTTAACAGCCTCATGTTATTTTTCCTCCCAAAATAAATCATTTAATGTTTTACCTAAAGCAGTACAGATTGCGATACATAACCTAAGGGATGGATTATAGTTTCCAGCTTCAATCATCCCAATGGTTTGTCGTGTTACCCCTACCTTTTCTGCAAGTTGTTCTTGTGATATATCGCATTCCACTCGAGCCAACTTAATTCGTTTATTTTTCAAGCAACCACCTCCACATTTTAAATAGTATCATATAAATGTCTATTTGTAAAATATATATTGCATTTTGTTAAAATTAAAAAGCAGCCTTTTTTCTAGCTGCTAGATTAGAATTATAAACACCGCAAAAAAGATTTTTACTGCACGATAAATAATTTAATTCCCAGTCAACACCTTACGTGTTACATTGATTGTCTTTGTAAATCATTCCTTAAGGTAATAGTATTGTCGGTCTTAGTATACTTTTTTTACAGCAAGAACTGTTTTGTATTCAAAACTTTCCCCATTGACCAACGTACCTCGAAGAGAAAAATTCAACGACCCTTTAATCAGTTCCAAATCATTACCATAAAATAATTTTTCAGAACTACTAGACCCTGTATCTTGTTGAATGGTTGTACCGGCGGTCGTACCGTTGATACTATCCATATTATCTTGAATGATAGTTTCAACCCCATCTTTATAAAAATAAAATTTTACTTCACTATTTTTTACGCTAGATGGTTTTTCTCCCTTAAAACTCAAATCTCCCCCAATAAATTTCTCTTCTTTATCTGTTATGATAATCAGACCATTATGAATTGCAATGTTGTCATTTTCCCCAGCAAAAGAATAAATTTCAATTTTTCCTTTTTGTGTTCCACAGGATGTCATTAGGCATAAAGCAATTACCACCAATATAAGGGTTACCCATTTCGTCCTCATAATTTTACCACCTTCTGTTTAATACGATATGCAACAATTAAATTTAAAAATGACAAAATACCTGCCACCATAAATACATATTCTGGTCCCCACTTATACCAAATCCAACCGCAAAGAGCAGAACCAGCAATGGCTACGCCGTGGTCAAGGCTAATTCCCAATGACAAAGACGGTGTTATATCCTCTGGTACAATAGCGATGGAACGCATATAAAGAGAGCGTACCATTCCAAATTGTGCTGTCATTCGGTCAATAATATTGAGTAAATAAACCAAAATAATGGCGATTCCCGAAATAGCCACTGTTTTGGCATTCAGTCCTGCACTTAAAAATCCATATACCATGTAAATAATAATAAATGAAAACGCTTCCACCATCATCATTTTTCGTACACCAAATTTATCAATTAACTTTCCCACCAATGGCATAAAAAATATGCCGATAAAAGAACCTACTACTGCCAGCAATGCCATGGTGTCGGTTTTAAATCCCAGTAGTTCAATAAGCACCCATGGGCTGTATACAAACATAATCTGTTTTCTTCCTCCAAACAGCATACAAAGGATATAATAATTTAAATAGGCACGTTTAAAAACAAATTTCACCTTTCCCTTTGCATTGCTTTCATCCGAAGGCTGACTTTTTACGAGAAAGAAAAATAAAATAGCAATTGCCAAAAACAACAAAGCACTGAGTAAAAATACAGAAATTGGTGGTCGAAATCCAAAAATACCAAATCGAAATCCTAAAAAAGTAACGATACCAGCAATCATGGTAAACGCTGTTCTTACTCCATTAAATTGCCCAATAAGTTTTCCCATACTTCCTTCTTTAACAAGAGAAAGACCGATGCTATCACCTAGAGGCATATAGGTGTGGGCTCCCAAGGAATAAATAAACAAAAAAATAAGCATTACATTAAAGCTAGGCGTGGTAAGCCCAAGCACCATAAGACCAATGACACTCAATAACTGTGCTACAATGGCACTTTTTTTATCTCCTAAAAAAGAAAGTCCCATAATAACAAATGTGCATAACAGCCCTGGTAGCTCACGAGGAAATTCAATAAACCCCCGTTGTAGTGCATCCACGTTGTACACATCCTTAAAATAGTTGGCAAATACCCCGTCGCTTAGCCCTAAAGCCAAACCTGTTAACGCTGTAATTGCAATGTACAACTGAATACTTTTGTTTTGTTGTGAAAAAAACTTTGACATGATGTACTCCTTCTCTACTTTTATTTACATAAGTATACCACAATTATATTTTTATTTTCAAATAATATAACCCTTGACTTTTACACCTACATAACGTAGTATATATATAAAACCTACTGTTTGTAGGTTTAACGGCGAGGTGATTTTTTTAAATAAAAAAATGGAAGCCCAATACTATTTTGACTTTTCTTTCTCGATTAAATGATAAACTTACGACTCAAGATTTTGAAGAACTGAAAACTTTTTGGAATGAAGGCGGTGGCATAAACAAGTGAATGAACTATTAAAGTTGTTTTTTTCTCTCTCTTTTTCTGGTTCCATAATTGCTATCCTATTATTTTTGCTCAAACCTATCTATAAACACCGACTGAGCAAAACGTGGCAATACTACATTTGGCTGCTAGTAATCATCAGATTAGTGTTGCCTTATACTTTTCAAATTCCTATGGTTGGTGAATTATTTCATAAAGCAGATGATTTTGTAGCTGTTCAAATGCAGAAACCAAAAATAATAGAAACAGTGCCTCTGGAAAAAAATAATGAGATGAATACGCAGTCGGTGGATAACGTGCCCATGCAAAGAGAAGCTACTACAATTGACGTAAACATTCTTTTAAATTATATGTGGGTGTTATGGCTTGGAGTTGCTTTGGCGCTTTTTGTACGCAAAATAGTAAGTTTTTGTTGCTTTGTGGATTTTATCAAAAAAGGAGGACATCAGGTACTTGATAGCGATGTGCTTGCCATATATTCAGAAATTTGTATTTTAGCAGGAATCAAAAAGCCTTTGGATTTATATATTCATAAATTTGCTCCTTCACCTATGTTAGTAGGATTTTTTTGCCCCTTCATTGCGCTACCCGACATAAAGAGAGAACCAGAAGAACTAAAAAATATATTTTTGCATGAAATTACCCATTATAAACGTTTAGACATCTTCTACAAATGGGTGATCCAAATTGCAGTTTGCTTGCATTGGTTTAATCCCTTAATTTATTTTATCAGCCATGAAATCAATCGAAACTGTGAGTTGTCATGTGATGAACAAATTATGAAGAAACTAGACTATGATGGAAGACGTAGTTATGGTGATACGTTGCTTGCTTCTTTGAAATCCCCTTACAGTCGTCCCCATACCGCCGTTTCCATTCCATTAAATGAAGATGCACAATTATTAAAAGAGAGGTTGGGCGCTATTATAAAATTTAATCGAAAATCAAAGCGATCTATTGTATTTTCCATCTTTTTAACAGTACTTATTTTTTGTGGATCTGCCATAACAGGAGTGTATGCGACTTCTTTTCCTTCTTATCAAAATGGGAACGATAAAGCTAAAATCAATATTAATGTTGAAAAGGCACCAGCTAATTACACCAATGAGCATATTTCAAACGGGGTAAAAGAAGGTACTGATTTATACGCTATCTACGCTCCTTATGGTTTATTACATACGGTAAATGGTGAACTTTATTATAACAAAAAATTAGTTCGTTATTTCGAGGATAGATATAACAATGGTCATGGAGTAAGAGTCTATTATAGCTCTGATTCAAAAGGGACTGTGGATTTACATACCACTCGTAATCAGGTTGGAGCAGTTGGACAATTAACAGGGATTGAAGCGTATAGTAAAGCCGACTTCGACTTGCGGACACTGGAATTTGAAGCGGAGCAAAACAAAAATCCCGATTATGATGTGATGACCTACCGATTTAGAAAAGAAGAAGCTCCTGATAGCCTAAAGTTATGGATACGACAGTGTGAAGAAGGTGTTTCCGACTTTTTAACCACTGAACAGAATGGACGTTATTATATCTATGTTAGAGGAAAAAATGATTTTGGATTTACAATAAGTGATAACAATGAACTAGTTCATATGGCTATTTATAACATAGACCGTACTAAAGGAGAAGGTTATGCTTTGTTCTCTGTTCCTCTTTATAAAAAGTTTTCTGTTGCCTACAATGGAGCAATTAAAAGTTTTGTACAATAAATAACACCGTTTTATCATAAAAAAGCATCAAGGTTTAAACTTCTTCCCTTGATGCTTTTTTGTATTTACTTAATTGGCAGTCTATTAGTCTACAAATTCAACTGTAATCCGGTCAGCTCTCATTTTAACATTTTTACCGTCTAAATATGCGTATTCATGCAAGTCAAATTCATCTTCATCAAGCTTTAGTACGATTCCTGCATCGATAGTACGCGTGTCTAAATCAAATTTACCTCTAATTTCATATGCAAAAGAATTACCTATTTGAAAAAAATTGTTAGAAATTGAGTTTTGTTCTTCCATTATAGCTATTTTCCAACCACCTATGTTGTCAAAGAAGTTTTTCCGTTTTCTAACTCAACATGAAAAAGGAATTTTTATTCATTCAGTTACTTAATCTATATTTTTCTAATTTATCTGGAATATCTTCAACTGTATCTGCTTTCCACAAGTCATATGTATCCATCTCTCCGCTATCATAATATTCAATAAGCCATTCATGTGAATCATATCCATTTACTTCAAAAATTTTATCGTTTTTATCACCACCTACAATGCCAATTTGTTTGCCAAGAAAGCCGTCTACTGCAATATCCCCTGTTCCAAATGTAGAATAGGTAACCTTTTGCCAGGTTATTTTTGTAATAGATTTTTCACTATCTGTAATCCTTGATAAATTTTCAATTTTCGATTTTGAACACGATGTCAATACAAATAGAATTAATATAATATTGAGAATAAGTATTTTCTTTATCATTGTTCCCACACCATCCCACTTACATAGAAAGTAAATTACCAGTAATTTTCAAAGGTTCCTAATTTCATTGCCTCATTAGCAATTGTATCGCTGTAGGCTTGGTACACTCTTATCGTATCATCATCAACCTTAACTATGTGATACTATTCCCTATTCAGTTGAGAAATAGCATTATCCTGAATAACTTGATTTTGCGATTGTGCTAATAATTCTAATTTTTTCCTTGATTCACTGGTATTAATGTCACCTAATGCCCAAATACACTTTACCACCAATGGAGATACCTCGCTATATTCCAAGTAATCTAGGTGTGCAAGGGCTGCTTTGTACAGGCTGTCTGCAAATAACTTCCCAAATAGCTCTTTTGATAGCTTATCTATGACATCAGGATTTCGATCATCTACATTGCCAGCAGTAAGACAAAATGACAGCAACTCACCCTTATCATTAATGACCAAATGTAATTTAAACCCATAGAACCAACCCGCTGAACTTTTTTTACGTTCAGCTATTCCTTTGAAGACTTTATGAGCGTAAATTCTTCTTTGATGACAAACTTTTAATGGAGTGGAATCAATAAAACTTATTCCTGTATACTTGCCAACTTTAAACTTTATCGTGTATAATATCAAAGGAGCAAGCATACTGGGCATGATTTCAACGAATCTGTTATAACTCAAGATTTTGGAAAAGTAGGCTCTTAACGCCTTGCTTACATGTTTAAGGTAGTACCATTTGAAGCATCTGTACCCTGAATGATGGAAGTATATTGCTATTGTCATCATTTCACTTAACGACAGTGCAGTCTTCGGTATCAGCTGATTTTTAGCAATATCATCTGTTAATAGATATCGCTCTTTATAAACCTTGCAAAACTCATCTACATCACAAAATATCTTTATTAGTAATTCTTCTTGCATATAAAATCCACCATCTCTCTGCTTTTTTGGTCTCAAACTTATTTTAGCAGATTTTGGTCGGATTTTATTTTTTTGTTTATTTTCGTCGAACCCACGTTAATTATTATTTGCGCCTCTCCAGTGAATATAAGCGATTTCACAAGGTAGAATCGTTCTC
>JAVBJQ010000069.1:0-2968 GCA_031546905.1 Eubacteriales bacterium
GGTCACACGATTTTTTTCGTCGTATTTATTTGTAATGTAGACATCAGTGCCAGTAAAATTAGTTATTTTTTCTAATAAGCTCGCACCTGTGTAAGTATAGACTAGTACCTTGTTACCACTAAATAACAGGATATAAGTGTCTCAGTTTAGTACGAGCATCGTCATTAGTGAAGTGCCAATTAACACCCTTTTGAGATGAATTTCTATGGGATGTCCATGCATCCAATTCAAGACGAAGGGTATTGATGCTAGGGATGCGTCTGCCAAGGCATTGTGATGTCATAGCGCTCAACTCAATTTCTGCAATATTAAGCCAGCTGCCATGCTTTGGCGTATAGTGTATTTCTAAGCGCCGAGCAAGAGCCCTTGCATGCTCAGGCTCAAAAGTCTGGTAAAAAGACGATGGTGTATGGGTATTGAGATTATCCATGACCAAAATGATCTTTTCATGATTCGGGTAAAACTGTTCCAATACAACTTGCATTTGCTCCGCCCAATCTTGTTTTGTCCTACGCTCGCAGACTACTACATGACGCCAACCAGCAAGAGGTTCCGTAAAAACAAAGATACTGCAAGTTCCGTTGCGAATGTATTCGTTGTCTTCTTTTTTGAGAGAACCCTCTTTCATTGGTATGGGCTGACGCTGTTCGTCAAACAACTGGTATGGTTTTTCGTCCATGCAAATAACAGGTATTTCAGGGTTATAAGATCGTTCATATATTTCCAAAACATCCTCCATTGCAGCAACAAACCCAGAGTTGTGTTTTGGCGGTATGCACCAGCATTTATGAAGATGGGGCTTAAGTTCGTTTTTTTAAAACTTCGCCCACTGTTTTATAGGAGATGCTGTCTATGATATTGAGTTCGACAGCTTTTTCAGCAATGAGGCGCAATGTCCAGCGGCTATAACCTTCAGGTGCTTTACTGCAGCTCATAGCAATGAGGCGAGCTTCTATATCACCGGTCACTTTAGGCTTAACAGGCGGTGTTTTTCGCTCTTTGCGCACGAGCGTGGCTTGTAAGCCTTCCTCTGCAAACTGCTTACTTATGAAGTATATGGTCGGAGTGCTGATATGAAACATTGCGGCAATTTCTGTTTGCAGGGGAACGGGTTGCGTGTTTTCATCCAGTTGCAGCAATATATTTGCTCTACGTATCATTTTAGCTTTGTTTTTGCTATTACTAACTAACGTTAGAAGTTCTTCTCGTTGTTCACTTGTTAAATAAACTTTGTACTTTTTTGTTTTCATTGCTATCCCCCCATTATTTTTCTTGGGGTTATTATATCATATATTTAAACTGTAACAAGGTACTAGGAGGAAAATGAAATGGAAAAAGGGTTAGTTTGTCAAAGTTGCAGTATGCCAATAGAACAAGAAGAACATATTGGTACTAATAGCGATGGAAGTAAGAATAGAGACTACTGCGCATTTTGTTTTAAAGATGGTAACTTTACTGATAATATGGGCTTAGAGGAATTTATTGAGAATAGTTTGCAATTCGCTTCACAAATCGGTATGAGTAAAGAGCAAATGAAAGAGCATTGTGAAAAAACACTACCGACATTAAAGCGTTGGAAACAGAACTAAATTGAAACTCACCTTATCAAATTGAGTTTCAATTATGGAGGAAGTTTATGAACTGGGAACCGTGGACAGGATGTTATAAAATCAGTGATGGTTGTACTTATTGTTATTTTTATGGCCCATATGCAAAACACTATGGTCAAAGTACCATAACAAAGACAGACAAATTCGATTGGCCTATAAGAACGAATAAGAAAGGTGAATACAATATCAAGGGAGACAAAATTCTCGCAACCTGCTTTGCTACTGATTTTTTTCTTCCTGAAACTGATGAATGGCGTAAAGATATCTGGGCGATGATAAAGCATAGACCTGATATTGAATTTTTGATTTTAACAAAACGAATTGACCGTTTTCTTGTTTCTTTACCTCCCGACTGGGGTGATGGATATGATAATGTAAATATTGGGTGTACTGTCGAAAATCAAAAATTTGCCGATTACAGGTTGCCGTTATTTTTGTCTTATCCGATAAAACGACGATTTGTAGCATGTGCACCACTTTTAGAATCAATAGACTTAACACCGTATCTCCATGGAATAGACCATGTGACAGTCGGCGGTGAAACAAGCAGAGAAGCACGTGAATGTGATTACAATTGGGTGCTTAACATCCGGCAACAATGCGTTGAAGCAAATCTAACATTTTGGTTTAAAAATACAGGCTCACTCTTTAAGCGTGATGGTGTATTGGAAAAAGTAAATCCTTTTAAGCAAACCACTGTAGCAAAAGAACTTGATATAAATATTTCATATTGAAAAAGATTGTTTTGACAAACTTAGAACATATCAACTTAAATATAGTTGCCCATCAAGTGAGCAGACTTGTTAGCTTTAACTGCTACTATTAAGCAGATAGTCGTGTCATTGTTTTTTTTAGGTGTATCGCTTGATTATGAAGATTTTCTAACTATAGAAGTGGTGTATCTTTGTTTTGTACGGTGTAGTAGTGTTGTTTAAGCGAACAAGTTAATTTATATTTGGAGTGTTATTATGGGATGGGAATATGTTATTACATTAAAAAATAAAGAGTACAAAAATGCAGTTGAAGCACTGCATAATTCCTTTTTAGAAAGAAACTTGCCATACAAAATCTATAGAGATGAAAAAGGATTTGCTCTATTAAGCGATGAGGTCGAATGGCCTGAATTATTTGAGCTATCCATTCATACAGCCAAAGATATCGACTTTGTTTTACCCGATGGTGAAGAATACATTTACTGTTTGTTTTACATCGGACGTAGTGAAGCCTTTGATTATCTGGAGACTATAAAAAGAACATTTGAAACATTGAAGTACGAGTATTTTATGGAGGATTTGTAATCAAGATAATAAGCATAACGCATAACAGAACCGAATAAAACTCTATTTTGTAATTAGTTG
>JAVBJQ010000008.1:0-2612 GCA_031546905.1 Eubacteriales bacterium
GTATACATTATTTTACAATTCAAAGAGAAAATCAATACAAAATTCCTTATTTGGGAAACTAAATGAAAAACTTGAATCATTTGCTGATGCTTTACAGGAGTATGCAGATGAGAATGGAAATTTGTGTCCTAAGACGTTGCAGAAGATATATGGGACTTTAGGATTGGATTTTTCTAGAGACGAGTCAGATTATATCTTACTCACAATGTATTCCGTGAATAAGGATTTATTGAAATTACATTATGAAGATTTGCTTGAGAACCTCAGCGAATTACTAACAAACCTAATAGCTGAAGAGGCCAGTTCCAACCAGACTCTTCGGCAAGTTGAACTAAGACCTGAAGAAACTAAGAAAAATAAGGAAGAGACAGAGGATTTAGACGAAATTGCAGAGATAAGGAATATGACTGAAGATCAAATGTTAGGAATTTTAGAACAATTACTTACGGAAATAGCGGAAAAACTTAAAGAAAGGAAGCTTACTTTGGATTCCTTACTGAAGGATAAGATATATAAGAAGAGAGTTGATGAGGAGGAGGTTGAGTTGATATCTCATAAGGATTTTGCACAAGCGATGAAGAAGTTGGAACTCAAAGGTTATGGAACAAAGGAAAGGATTTGTTTAGAGAAGCTTTTAACAATAGATGAAACAAAGGATAATTTCCGAATAAAAGATTTAGTTCAGATTTTAGATGATTATATAAGTCCAAAAGATCTGAATGATTTGTCTAAAGAAATGAAATTTGAAGAATTAAATAAAATTTCTATGGTTCTACTATTGGCATTATCAGAATATTTATCAAATGAACACATAACTCCTCAAGAACTTTTCAAAGATATTATTTATAAACAACTCGTTCAAATTGATGATAAAGAGTTTCAATTCGATGTTATTAGTAGTTCAGATTTCTTTGAGGCTATTAATAAAATTGGAATAGAAACGAATGAAATAGATCATAATAATTTAAAATCTTTTCTGGCTATTGATGCTAATTACACCAACAAATTCTTATTAGATAAAATCCAAACTGCCATAAACGAGTTTACCTCCAATAATGAACTCCGCACCAAAGAACAAAAGTACGGAAAGAATCATCCCAACGCTAGACGTGATAATGACCGACTGTTTGAGCATTCTGCCCATGTTGCCGTATTCGCCTTTGGCGCGTTCAGATGCCGTGAGCTTGGATAAAGTCGTAGTAAACCCCGAGCAAGAAATGCTCCAAGCCAAGCCATAAACAGGCATGATGAGTTGATAAAGCCCCATGCCCTCTGCGCCGATTACGTTTGACATGTAAATTCTATAGACAAAGCCGAGAATCCGTGTGATGATTCCGGCTAGAGTTAGAATGATGGCACCTTTGATGATACTTTTTCTTTGCATAAAAGTCTCCCTTTGAAACAAGTCTATTGAAATGTATGCAAAGAAAAGTTTTTTTATGATTTTGCAACCAAGCGTTGCCAGTGATTACTTTCTTGTACTTTTTTATTTTTTGTGATATATTGCTTTTGGCAACTGTCGATTTTAAATAACATAATTAGAGCATAGGTGAGGTATAACAAATGAAATGTAAATTTGCTATGAAGAATATTTTATTACTTGCAATGTGTTTATTTTTGTCTGCTTGCAGCAAAAAAGAAACTTTAGTTGTTGAAAAACAACCCAATAATCAGATACCGCAGCATGTGGTCGCGATGACATCATCCCTTGCTGATATTTGGCAGCTCGCAGGTGGGGATTTGGTGGGTGTTGTAAGTGATGCTTTTACAGACCCCAATTTGGAAATCAAAAAAGGAGAAGTTGCAGATATCGGGGCAGTGGCAAAGCCTAATCTTGAAATCGTATTATCGCTAAAGCCAGATTTGGTGCTTCTATCCAAAGATATACATAGTCAAACAGATTTAACAACAGTTTTAGACGAATCAAAAATAAAATATATGGTGGTGTCAGTAGAAAATTTTGACGACTATATGGCTGTATTGGAATCATTTACAAATATGACTAATAGAAAAGATTTGTTTGAGGAAAATGGTGTGCAAGTTAAGAAGAAAATAGAAACATTGGTTGAAAAAATTCCCACAGGCACCTCGCCAAAAGTTTTGTTTTTACGTACATCATCATCAAATGTAAAAGCAATCGCACAAAATAACGCAACGGCAGACATTTTGAAAAAAATTGGAACAACTAATATAGCGGATCAGAACGGCTCGCTGCTTGATAACTTGAGCATGGAAGTTATTATTCAAGAAAATCCTGATTATATCTTTGCCGTTATAATGGGTTCGGATTCAGAAAAAGCGATGAACTCGTTACATACATCTCTAAGTTCAAATCCTGCTTGGGCAAATTTAGATGCGGTTAAAAATAATCACTTTTTAGTAATTCCTAAGGATCTGTTCCAATACAAGCCTAACGAAAGATGGGGCGAGGCATATGAGTATCTACTCAAAATCATCTACCCAGAAGTATACAAATAGCTTTTGGTTGATTATAATTCTATGTTTCTTAACAGCAATCACAATCACTGGCAGCATATTAATGGGTTCGACGACTCTGTCTGCAACGGAAATGTTTGGTTTTTTCACAGGAAGTGCAGTTAGCGAACATGTGA
>JAVBJQ010000086.1:0-7215 GCA_031546905.1 Eubacteriales bacterium
ATGACAGCCAATGTTTTTAAAGAAGACATTGAACAGACACTGGCAGCTGGTATGGATGGTCACATAGGAAAACCGTTTGTTATCGAAGATGTTATATCAACAATTAAGAGAATTGTTGATACAAACTAGAAATAGACAAAGACAGCTATTCACTCAATTAAAAGCGAATAGCTGTCTTTTTGTTTGCTTTGTTATACCATTCTTACAATTTTTATATCACTATTTTCTGCCAGATTAATGAAGTTGTCTCCGCATTTTATAAGTGGGCACGCCAGTTTAACTGGATTAGCCATCACTACAGTTGCGATTTGTCCATTATTTAATACAACATCTGCACCAATATATGAATTAGAAACAAACTGTAGATATGGCAACATAAAGGAGGGATCTAATTTGTGAAATCCTTGGTTCTGGAACTCCCCTAAAACTTCAAATGGTGATATGGCACTTCTATATACTCGTTTGGAGGTCATGGCTCCATACATATCAGCGATGGTGATTACCTTTGTATAATTATTTAAATGTTGAGGATTTACGTCAGCTGGATAGCCGGAACCGTCAAGCTTTTTATGATGGGTTAAGGCAACCATACGTATATCTTCGCTTATATTATATGCCTGTAGCAACTGATATCCTTGAAATGTATGCCATGTTAATTTATCCCTTTCACTATTTGTAAGGGGAGTTGTTTTATTTAAAATAGCATCCTCCACATGTAGCATACCTACATCATGCAATAGTGCGGCAACTACAAGTTTATCCAATTCATGATAATCCCACTTTAAGGTTGAACCAATAGCATAGCTAATAATTGCTGAATTAAAGCTATGGCTAAATACATAATTTTTAGAGTCGGGCATGTACTGCAAAAATAGGAACACATCACTTATTCGTTCAAGGGAGGCGATACAGCTTAAAACTAAATTGCTCAATATATTTAATTCGAACTTCCAATTATTAGACACAGCCATCAATATTGGAGTAAATTCTGCTAAATTTGTTTCATATGTCGTTCTAAATTTTTCATACCGCTCTATGGCTAATAATGAAATTTTGTCATCAACCAAAATGCTTTACCTCCTAATCTTTTATTTCAATTTATCGGTTTTTTAATAAAATGATATGAAACCCCTTACTAGCTACGTTTCTTATTTATATTAGTCTATTCAAGGCTAAGTAAAATGAAACCTTCTTATGCCTCAAGGTATTCGCCTATAAGGAACTCAAATGTAGGTGAGGGGAATCGAAACTCCCATTCGACACAGTAGCCCAAATAGTCACCAAGGGGACTACAGTGAAATCATAATTTAAGAGCTGATTTTAATAGTAAAATCTACATTGCACAATATAAATACTTCCATTATCTATTCTATATACAAGCCTATGTTCTTGGTTTATTCGCCTACTCCAATGACCTTGTAAATCATGTTTTAAAGCTTCTGGCTTACCTATACCCGTGTTCCCATTTTTCTCAATATCTTTTATTAGCTCATTAATCTTTTTAACAATTTTTTTGTTATTGTCTTGCCAGTGGAGGTAATCTTCCCAAGCTTCATCCGTAAATAATTTATTCATCTTCAAGAAGCTCCCTTGCTGTCACTTTTTCTGTGTTAGCATTGTTAATAGAATTTAAAAGTCTGTCATAATTATTCTTTGAACTTCTGATATAGTTATTTTCAACTAGGTTATTATACTCTGCTTCTGATAAAAGCACTACATTTTGGTTATCTTTTCGGGTAACAACGATGGTTTCAAAATCTTGTGTTGCTTTGTCACAATAATCCTTTAAATTCTCACGTAAGTTAGAATAGTTTACTGCTATCATACAAACACCTCCGTACAATATATTGTACGCTATTTTGTGCTGTTGTGCAATAACTTTTAATTAATCATCGATTATTTTTCATGCTTTTATCGCTGGATAGGCTACAATAAGTTGGACAGAAAATTTAAGCTTATGTAAAATAAAATATAAAACAAAAGGAGAAAAAAATTATGACCGAAGGAAAAGAAAGAAGAGCTACGCATCATTACACAGATGAATTCAAAAAATAACTAGTAGAACGTATGCCTATGTATCCACATAAATCGTAAACTTGGCTAGAACAAAATAGCTTGTTCAAAAGTACTTTTCACCAGTTGAGACACCCGTATGTCAAGCACACGCTAAAAATTTCTTAAAGTATTATCTTTACAAAAATAAGCTATCCAAAGTCAACTCTATTGAAAGAGGCATTTGAATAGCTCAGTTAGGATAGTATTTCTGGTATTAATGGGTTAGAGACCTAGTCCAACAAATTTTAACCGACCATTGTAGAATCTAATGAATGATTGTTTAGATAATCCATTTAACCACTCAATAATAGAATTTGCTCGTTTGAAAAAATGCTATTTTGCGCTCAGCCGAAATTATTTCTATATTATTGCCTTTTCAAGCCATTTGATTTCTGTTAATTCTTTGCTGAAATAATCTTTTGTATGCTGTGCGTTATGGTGGAAATGAAAAGCCTCTTCATCTTGCCAAATCTCCCAGAGGATAAACTCTCCAGCTTCGCGATTGCCCGGAACAACCAAAAATTCTACACAACCTTCTTCCAAGATGGTCTGCTTTACAAGTTTAATAATTTCATCATAAACAAAATTATAATCGTTGCCCTCTGTAACTTTTATACAAGCGGTACAATAGTATAAGTTCTTCAAATCTTTCTCGTTGATATTATTAATTAGGTTACTTTTATCCATCTCAATAAACTCCTTATTGTATATATTTTTGAACAATTTTATTGGTTGCTATTGGTATTAGCATTGATAGCGGTGTCGCTACTAAAAAGGCAATGGACCATGCTTTTAACCATGCCTTTATAAATATCGCATTCAATCCGATATTCACTAAACTTAAAATAAAAGACATACAAAATGTTAGAATCAAAATTGTGAGTAGCCTGCTTATAAGTTGTTGTTTTTTACTCATTATCTACTTTCCTCCTTAATCTCTAGATTCTTTGTATAAAGGCAGTTGCATTTTATTCTTCGGCTTCATAGTAACGGATATTTGATGGAGATAGCTAGTTCTGTAAGTGCTGAAACTTCATTTATAGAAAAACGTTTATCTATAAATGAAGTATAGCATGTTACAGTAGCTTTAAGTCAATAGGAAAGATAAAACTATAGAGAGGAAATCTTATCCTCTCTATAGTTGCCTTATACAAACTTTCTATTTAAAACCAAATCCACTTGATAAACGCCCAATGCCGTTAAATACTTATATGTATGTGTTTCTACGTTTGAAATAACATCTATTTTTATGTCGAAAAATATTACATTATCTGTGGCACCCATATGTCAAGCACGGACTAAAAATTTACAAGGGTTATTACGAAAAAAGTTGCCCTAACTGCTAAAGGGCAACTTTTCAAATGTCGATGGAATTGATTTTAAGAAGCTATGTAGATAATCCACATAATCACGAAATAGAACACATTCCACCCAAATTATACAAATGCTTATAATGCACGCAATCCATCAGCCATTTAAACTTCCTCGAATAATTTGTTAATATAAGTAAATAATCCCCACGTTGAGAATGTTCCCCCGTCAATCATGCGGTAAATTGCAACACGGTAAGTGATGTTGAATCATTCGTCCGTTCTGCGGCTCAAGAGTAATGCCTAATTCTTCTTTTACTTCTTTCAATGCCGTAGTTAAACTATCATCACCCGCAATCGCGTTTCCGCCTGTACATTCCCACATATATGGGAACGTTTTGTTTGGCGATCTTTGTGATATAAGGTATTCGCCGTTATTGTTCTCAATCCAAACACAAACCTCAAGGTGATATTCGCCTTTGTTCATGGGCTTGCCGCGCTCGAAAATACGACCCGTTGCGTTGCCGTTTTCGTCAAGAATATCCCAAAGTTCAGCCAAGTTTATTCCTCCATTCGCATAACACTATATTAACAAAATATTAATACTCTAACTTAGCGCTACTATATTAGCATACTACTCCTTTTTTTCCGTATCATTTTATAAAGGTTGATGTCGAAATCCATTATCACGACCTCAGGCACCCGTATGTCAAGCATAGACTAAAATTTTACTAAAGACTTAACTTAAAAAGCCGCCCTTATTTCTAATGGCAGCATTTAAGCTTATTTTGTATGCAAACGCCTTACTGGTATCATTTGTCTTACACCGTCTACCGCAGATGCAAAATAATTAAAGATTGGCGCGGAATCTTTTGCATATTCAAACCCATACAACTCTGGCTTGTAGTTGTCAATGGCGCGATATAATTCCTCATGAGCGACGCCAAACATACTCTCATCTTCATAGGGTGCGCCATTGAACCACATGTAAAGATGCGCCGGTAAATCAATCAATTCAAAACCTTCGGGTATCTTTCCGTTGAAATCAAAGGGGACTTCCAACGCAGCTGCTGCTTTTGATGTACCCGGCGTAATCATGTTTGGTGGCAATTCAATAAATACTACTTTTTCTAAAGCATTAGGGATGGTTTCCAAGATTTCGAACTTGTCGCATCCCATTTCCGCATCAAATTCAAAATAGCCTTTAGACTTTATTCCTCGCTTCAAGATTAGCTTGCAAGTTGGCTTTTCAATGATTGTAACGGTAACTATTCTTTGATTTTCGGTCATTTCAATATACTCCTTAGAGTTTAGTAGTAGATGATAATGGAGGATGGAAGAAGGCTGAAAATACATATACCTCATTGGGATATTGTGGCGATATTTGTCTGGATTTACTCCGAAATATCTTTGAAACGCCTTTGTAAATCCTTCATGAGAAGCAAAACCAACATTCATAGCAACATCCAACAAATTAGAGCAAGAATCGTTTTTAATGTTGCGGGCAGCATTTGTAAGTCGTAAAGCTCTTATGTATTCGAAAGGGGTTTTATTAAACATTTCTTTGAAAATTCGAAAGGAATGCCACTTTGAATACATGGACACTTTGCAGATGTCCTCTAATGCAATATCCTCGTCAAGGTGCTCATGAATGTAGTCTTGCATACGTTGTGTCGCTTTGATTTTCTCCCACATATCCATTTATCTCATCTCCACCAAAAGCATATCATAACAAAACTTCGTTTTCTTGAACTGGGTTGCTAATTGCAGAAAATAAAAGTACCTAAATAGACCTTACTGAAACATAATACTATCGCTAACAAATCTAATCAACTTAATTGTTGAACTTTTGCTATAATACAAATTAAAGCTAACAACTTCAGTGCAACTATTGATTTTATTTGTTCATTCGACTTATTTTTCTATATTTCCTTATCACTTTGTAAGATTTCATGTCGAAAAACGTTTCCACGACCTTCGACACCCGTATGTCAAGCACACGCTAAAATTTTCTTTATAGCTGAATACAAAAGAAATAGCACACAATCAACTTTTTGTAAGTATAATTGTGTACTATTTAAAACAACTATAATATATGATTGAAAAGATATTGATGTTACTCTAACACTTTCAACCTATCGCATAATGGTTGATATGTCTTGTTGTCTGGCTTAGATGTGGGTAAACCAAATGGCATTTGACATATAAGGTTCCATTCGTTTGAGATACACCATTGTTTTTTCACTTCGTTCTCTATTAACTGATTGTAGTGTTGTAAAGAAACTCCAAATCCCTCAAGTTCAAGTGAAGTCCAAGTAACATACTGTAGCATACCGCTTGACTGCTGTGCCCAAATTGGAAAGTTGTCTTTATAAATCGGAAACTGCTCTTGAAGACCACTGATGACGTTGTTATCTTCAAAAAACAACACTGTCCCATAGCCGATTGCAAAAGAACTAACTTTATCTTCCGTTGGTTTAAATTTATCAGCAGGTACTATCTCCCTTAAAGCCTCCATAACAATGTTCCATAGTTTTTTGTGATGTTCACCTAGTAAAACCATAACTCTTGCACTTTGAGAGTTAAAAGCTGATGGCGTGTGCATAACGGCTTCTTCTATAACTTCTCGTATTCGCTCATTTGATACCCTTGATTCATTGCTTATTCCATAGTATGTTCGCCTGTTTTTTATTGCACTTTGAAAATCTTTTGACATAGCAATTGACTCCTTAAAATTAATTTTCTTTTTTCATCTCAAATACTATAATGTGAGCAGTTTCAGTTGCTTTTATCATTATATCCTGCTCAACTATCTCAAGTGCATCTCTGGCGGATAAAATGTATTCGTCTATTTGCGCCGTACCCTCAATTAATATAAGATATGCCTGTCGATTTGCGGCTACTTGAAATTCGATTTCATTGCCTTTTGAAATTTCGGTAACATAAACGTTTATATCAGCATGTATATGGATTGGTGCAGTTGTTGCTTCACTTCCAGTCGCTATTTGCAGCCATTTATTTTCACGGTCTGCCCAATTAAATTGATAATCACCATAGTTTGGCGCATAACCTTCTTTGTCCGGTAATATCCAAATTTGCAAAGACCTTAGCATTTCATTACCTAAATTATGCTCACTATGCAAAACCCCTGTTCCAGCACTCATATACTGTACCTGTCCACGGGTTAGTGTACGTTTGTTATTCATACTGTCAGCATGTGAGATTTCACCATTAACAACATAAGTAATTATTTCCATGTTTTGGTGAGGATGCGTTTCAAATCCAGTGTTGGGGTTTATAAGGTCGTCATTAATTACACGCAAAATCCCAAACTGCATGTTCTCAGGGTTATAGTAGTTTGCAAATGAAAAATGATAAATGGCGTTCAACCACGAATGTTTCCCACGCCCCATCTTTTGGCTTTCTAAATATCGTATCATCAAATCACCTCTCCTACCATTTTTTTATTTTACCCATTAGTTGATTAAATATTGCAACTAATGATAATTTAAATTATAATAGTGTAAGAAAAAAAAAGAAAGTAGGCACATTATAGTGTAGTAGGTACCTATAAGTAACTATGAAAAGGATTGGATGGTGAATACTAAAATGGATGATTGTCCGATGCAAGCCACAGTTAATATAATTGGAAACAAATGGAAGCCTCTAATTGTCTATTATTTGTTAAATGGTACTTTGCGATTTGGAGAGCTTAAAAAATCAATTCCCGATATAAGCCAAAAAGTTCTAACTGATAATTTGCGCAGCATGGAAGAAGACGGTCTGATTACAAGAGCGATTTTTGCAGAAGTACCAACAAGAGTGGAATATTCTCTTACAGCTATTGGAA
>JAVBJQ010000071.1:0-32054 GCA_031546905.1 Eubacteriales bacterium
TTGCCTAATATCGCTATAAATCTTGAAAGTCAGCTTGCCGATGTAGGCATTACCACAATCGAACAATTGAAAGAAGTCGGTAGCCGTGATGCATGGCTTCGTATTCTTGCCAAAGACTCGTCTGCGTGTATTATGCGACTTTCTGCACTAGAAGGCGCAGTTCGTGGGATAAGGTGGCACTATCTGGACGATGAAACGAAAATGTCGTTGAAGGAATTCTATAAGGAGCATAAGTCTCAAACCTAGATGAGAAACGTCACCGGATAGCCACTGTTGACGTATTTACGAACACATATGAAGAGGAGTTTCTGTGGAAACACTATAGGCAAAACGAGGTGATATGAAATGGGTAATAAAATGGATATTCTTACGATATTGAAGAATGTTGAATGTGAACGACTGATAGCATTCATGACGGAATATGCTCAATCTGATGAAAAGTTTTCAAATGAGCTTTATGTGGCTTTCGGTGAGCCGGATTTTGACACCGAGATGGCTGGTATTAAAACGCACTTAGCTGATGTTATCAGGCATGGGACGCGCCGTGGTTTCATCGACTATCGAGGTTGTGATTATATTTGTGGTGAAATGGACGACATATTGGAACAGGCACAAAAGCGTCTTGAACAAGGATATCCCGTGATAGCCTTTGGTATCGCCATGCAAATATGCCTAAAGGGCTACTGGCTTGCGTCGCGTGCAGATTCAAGCTCCGGTTCCTTAACTATGACTATAAACAGCTCCCTTGAATTGATTGATAGAGCCTGCTTAAGTGTTGTAACGGAACCTGAACGAAAATTTATATATGAAAAATGCTGTAAGGAAGCTAAAAACAAGGTGTTTGATGGCTGGAATGAAGGCAACTATACTTTCTTACGCTCATGCGCCCGATTCGTCACAAGTCAAAATTCCAAAAAGATTTTTGATACGCTGGATTATTTGCTTGGTAAATCAGAACTGAAATCGTACTCATATACAGCGGATGATACGTTAACACGGCTTGAAATTTGTAGACATTTGAACGGTGATGATGAATATGAGCGGCAGTTAAAAGAAAACTTGGATGTTAAAGAGGTGCGTAGAATTGCGGTGAACAGGGCTTTGGTCAAACATGATTACGCATATGCCGAAATGCTATGTCGCGAATACATTGATACTGCAACAAATGGCTATCACTGGACAAAGGAATGGTTTGACACTCTTTTTGATATTTATGTAAATACTGATAATAAGGCACATCAGGAAGAATTGGTCGCACATCTCTTATTTACCCATCACGATGGAAGATATTACGATATACTTAAGTCATTGCTTATTGAACGTGGTGTTTGGGAGAAAGAGTATTCTGATATTTTGGGTCAATGCGCAGAAAAACTAGCTTCATTTGAATATATGAATATTCTTCGAAAAGAAGGTGAAGAGCTGTTGTTGCTAGAGCAAGTATCCCTCACGCCCACGAGCATACTTGAATATGGGGACTATCTTTCCGACAACTACCCATCCGAGGTATACACACTGTTCCGAACGGTTATTACGGCGCAAGCAGCGGAGGCAACCGACAGGAATAAATATGGGCGTGTCTGTGCCAATTTAAAGAAGTTTTATGAGGCTGGAGGCACTGCTGAGGTGATAAATCTTATAGAAGACTTGCGTTCCCAATACAAACGTCGCCCGGCTATGATAGACGAATTGGATAAATTAGAAAAGAAGTTGAGCAAAGTAAAGTAAAGATATAGTCATAAGAACTTTGTTCCATAGACGGGGTATACTATCCATTGGAGGCACGGAGGAAGGGAACGCTCAAACTTAGGTAGAGTCTTGGGCGAAAACAATTTTTTTAGAAATGGATGTGATTCTCATGAATGAAGCTAAAATAAGAGGTTTTAGTCACGAAGATGTCAAATTGTTTTCTGATTCTAGGTTGGCGCACTTAAATAAGGCATATGAAGAAGTTACATGGCTTTTGGATAGAGGATACCCTTTAAAGTCGTGTTTAACTTTTGTTGCCAATCATTATATGTTGCATGAAAGACAAAGAAATGCCATTATGCGTTCTGTTTGCACAGAGCAATCTAAATTAATTCGTGAATCTAAAAAAATTGAAGTTGTTGATTTGCAAGGTAGGCATATCCATGTTGATGGTTTCAATTTAATAATTACACTTGAGGTCATCTTATCAGGTGGTTTCATTATACATTGTGCGGATGGCACGTACCGAGATCTAGCCGGACTTCGAGGAACCTATCATATTATTGATAAAACTGAATTGGCATTAGAGATTTTAGGCAAACTATTTACAGAAATGCAAATTGCAGGTCTTACAATATATTTAGATGCACCTGTTTCTAACTCCGGACGGCTAAAAACTAAGATTGCTGAAATATTAGGAGAACGTAATTTTGAGCTAAATATTGAAATAGTGATAAATCCCGATGTCATTTTATCGTCAGAGCAGTATGTTGTTACCTCTGATGCTATAATCTTAGACAAATGCACGAGTTGGGTAAATCTTGTCAGATTCATGCTTGACAAAGGCATAGTGGAAAGTAGTCACAGTATAAGTTTTTTATAAACCAGAAGATAGAAATGGAGGATGTTATGGAAGAGTCGAAGAAACAGCAAGCGTTAAATAAATTAACAAAGATACAATTTGAAGTCACGCAGAATAATGCAACTGAGAAACCGTTTACTGGCGAATACAACGATTTTAATGACGTGGGACTGTATGTGGATATCGTTAGTGGAGAGCCATTGTTCACCTCTTTTGACAAGTTCAATTCGGGTTGCGGATGGCCGTCATTTGCCAAGTCGCTCGCAAATAATGTCGTTGAGAAAAAAGACATATCCCATGGCATGAGAAGAATTGAAGTTAGAAGCAAAAACGGTGATTCCCATTTAGGACATGTTTTTGACGATGGACCTCGTGCGTTAGGTGGCTTGAGGTATTGTATTAATTCTGCTGCATTAAAATTTGTGCCTTATGAAAAATTAGAAGAGATGGGTTACGGGCAGTACAAAAATATCTTTGACAGTAACTTTTGAATCAAAATATAAAGCGTAAAATAAAATTTCAATCAATAGATAATAATACACCTAAATAAAATACTGCCAATAAGTAATCTGTGTTTGAGAAAGGTTTTAAAAGGCTGCCCATATCTGGGTTTAAAATGTGTTGCCCTATGGAAAACACGTTGAAAAGCACAAAACCTGATAATATCACCATGAAGGTCATTTGAAAGACAGAAATCTTGTGCTTGTTTTTCCGCACCTACCATTAAAACAACAATTTTGTCATGTCGAAACATGTAGAGACGGTGGTTCTGATGACAAATGTGAAAAATAAATAAGAGCGGAAACGCTTGATTTAAGGGCTTTTCAGAGATTGAAGTTTTCTGCCAGTTGGCTGGTGGAGAGTTTCGGGCTGAGAAGCCCTGCTGATATGCTTAAAAATTAAGTGCTTTTTTAGGCGTATTGTGAAAGAAATTATAGCGGAGTATAGTCAGCTTTCATTATGAGCGATTATAATCTGTAAAAGGTCGCTTGTTGGATTTGTCTCCATAAGCAATTTGTACCATTGGGTAGTTTAACAATATGCCATATTCTAAAAAAGCTCGAATACTTGGGGCATACGGTGAACTTTAAAACACTAGGACAACTCATATCAATAACGTACTTGTCGATGCCCTACAACGGATTAAACCACCACAACCACAGCTTTAAAATGCAAAAAATGAGTTGATGTAAATAAAATTGAATAAAATTAAATTTAGAACAATTAAATTGTGTTTGACATAAATATAATTGTGTGTTATCCTAAGTTTAATAAAAATCTAGGAGGATAAAAAATGGTTAATGAACTTAATGTAAAGACATTTGATGAACAAGTAACAGGTAGATGTGTGATTGATTTTTACACAACTGGTTGTCCAATGTGTGAGAAGTTATCCCCTGTCTTTAATCAAGTGGCCGAGGAAATAGATTCAGTTAAGTTTTTCAAAGTTAATTTAGATGATAACATGGAATTGGCAGAAAAATTGGCGATAAGCCATGTGCCTGTTGTTATGATGTTTGATAGTGCTGCGGTTGTTAAGCAGCATGTTGGATTTATGGAGCAAGAGAAGCTGGTGGAGTTCATTTCTGCCCCAGCACAACAATAAGGAGAGGTGTACTATGAAAGGCTACAAATTAAACGACGATGTGGATCACGTAAATAAAATTATTCAAGGCATATACAAAAAAGATGGCCACTGCCCATGCCGATTAAATAAAGATGCAACTACCTTGTGTCCTTGTGATGAATTTGTAAACGAAAACATTTGCAAATGCAACTTATTTGTTAAAATTGAAGAAAATATGTAGAGTTGAAAAGGGGTAAACTTATGAATATTTATGATATAGTTGTTAAAGATATAGAAAATAATGACGTTGCACTATCAAAATATAAGGGGAAAGTCCTGCTTATTGTAAATACAGCAACAGGTTGTGGCTTCACACCACAATATAATGCACTACAAACACTTTATAAAACACATAATGATAAGGGTTTTGAGGTTCTCGACTTTCCCTGTAATCAGTTTGGTAATCAGGCACCGGGAACCGCTGGAGAGATACAGGAGTTCTGTACATTAAAGTATAAAACTACTTTTCCACAGTTTGCAAAAATAGATGTAAATGGCCAAAGCGAAAGTCCCATATACACATATCTGAAGGGTGAAAAAAAGGGATTATTAAATAGAGATATTAAATGGAATTTCACAAAGTTTCTTGTAGATAGAAATGGAAAAGTTGTGGAGCGTTTTGGTTCAACAACAAGACCTGAATCCATTGAGAAAGATATTCTTAAACTGTTGGGAGAATAAAATGGATCCATTAAAGCTAGAGAATCAACTATGTTTTCCTCTATATGCAGCTTCACGAGAAATTATAAAGCAATATGCACCTCACTTAGATGAAATTGGACTGACCTACACCCAATACCTTGTGATGCTGGTGTTGTGGGAAAAAAAACAACTAGTGGCCAAGCAAATTGGTGAATTATTATTTTTGGATTCAGGAACAATAACGCCTGTTTTAAAAAAATTGGAACAGATGAACCTAATTACACGCAATCGAGGTTTAGAAGATGAACGAACATTGAATGTGTCGTTAACACCTTTAGGCGCGGAATTGCGAGAAAGAACAGTAAATATACCTGCAAAAATATCCCATTGCTTAAATTTGGACAGCGAGGAAACACTCTTACTGTATAAGTTGCTTTACAAAATTCTTAGCGATAAGCATTAGGGATGGAGGGAGTAAATGATTGAAAAAATATTTGGGAGACTAAGCCGAAATGGAATGATTAAAGCCGTCGGAGTAGTTGGTATCTTGGTAAATGCTGTCTTTGCAGTTGTGAAATTGATAATTGGGACGCTTTCTAATTCGGTTGCAATCATGTCTGATGCTGTCAACAACCTATCTGATGCCACATCCTCAGTAATAACTTTGGTGGGATTAAAATTATCTCAAAAACCAGCTGATAGAAAGCATCCCTTGGGATATGGTCGAATAGAATACCTATCCAGCTTGGTAATTGCGGTAATTATTTTAATCGCAGGCGGCGAATTTTTCAGAACATCTTTTGAAAGAATTATCCATCCAGAAGCTGTAGTATTTACCACTTGGCAATTTGCAATCTTAGGATTAACAGTAATAGGCAAACTTTTTCTTTCAAGACTAAATGTGACTGTGGGAAAAAGAGCAAATTCACTTGCACTACAAGCATCTGGGGCAGAAGCCATGACGGATGTTCTTGCATCAATTATAACAATCGTTACTGCAATGATTTCTCAATTTACAGGTTTGATTATAGATGGATATGTGGGACTGTTGTTAGCGATGTTCATCGTATATACTGGAATTAAACAACTTATAGAAACTATTAGCAGCATTATTGGGGAAAGAGCAGACAAAGAACTCGTCAAGGAAATTTATACTAACTTAAAAAGCTATGACCAAATATTAGGCGCCTACGATTTTATTCTCCATAGCTATGGACCTTCGACAACTGTTGCCTCCATAAATCTTGAATTTTCGGATACCTTATCTGTAAAAGAAGCCTATGAGGTTATGGGGAAAGCGCAAAAAGAATTACTGAAAAAGCACCAAATATATTTTGTTTTTGGACTGTACTCAGTAAACACATATGATGGGGAAGTAAGTCAAATGTATGAGAATATCTCAAAGATACTAGCGTCAATTCCCACTGTCATATCACTTCATGCCTTTCGTGTGGACAAAAAAGATAAAGTCATCCATTTTGATGTCGTCCATGATTTTACTATTAAAGACATTGGGAAAACAAAGAAAAAAATTCAGATGGAAATTTTTAAGGTTTACCCTGAGTATCAGGTGGAAATTAACATTGATTTTGATTATGCATAGCGCACAAGGAATTAACAAAGCATTATTGGCGTGTAGGTTAATCTCTATTGCCGAAAAAGTTTTTCAGTGTAGGGGGAAAGTCCAGCCTGCAAATAAGGATTGACTAAGTGAACAGGACTTAGCTGGTATCACAAAATTTGCACGAGATATTATCAACGATAAAAACTGATACTACGATGCAACAATAAAAGGAGAATGTATATGAATATTTACGATTTTAATGTAACAAATAATAAAGGTGATGAAGTATCACTCTCAGATTATCAAGGAAAAGTTTTATTGGTTGTAAACTCAGCTACAAAATGTGGATTAACACCACAATATGAGGGGTTAGAGTTGCTTTATAAAGAGTACAAAGACAAAGGCTTTGAGATACTAGATTTCCCATGCAATCAATTTGCTGGTCAAGCACCAGAAGATAATGAAGGTATCGCTCAATTTTGCACGCTAAATTACGGCACTACATTCCCGAGATTTTCCAAGATAGAAGTTAATGGAGAAAATACAGCACCACTTTACTCTTGGCTAAAAGAAATTGCTGCTGAAGATATAAACAATAAGGAGTCAATTGAATTTGAAGAAAAACTTGCAGGATATGGAATTAAAAAGGAAAATTCTTCAGATATCTTGTGGAATTTTGGAAAGTTTTTGATTGGCAAGGACGGCAATGTTATAGGACGATTTTCTCCGGGAATGAATCCCAAGAATTTAACCGAAGCCATAGAGAAAGCTCTAATATAGGGTTTGATGTGGAAAGTTTGAGATAGTACCGTTTATAGATACACCTATCGAATATTATAAACATTTATAGAAGGGAATCTGTATAACATGAGTTCGATGGAATAAACTTAACAGATGGAGTTCATAAGTGAAAAAAATAAAAAAATATTCTACCCTTAAAGCAATATTTGGAGTGATATATATAGATGGCTTTTTAGGAATGAAATGATAGGCGGCAAGTCCTGAAATCAAATTCACAACATAATCTTTATAAACCTTGCAAAACTCGTCTACATCACAAAATATCTTTATTAGTAATTCTTCTTGCATATAAAATCCACCATCTCTCTGCTTTTTTGGTCTCAAACTTATTTTAGCAGATTTTGGTCGGATTTTATTTTTTTGTTTATTTTCGTCGAACTCACGTTAATATCAATACAACCCTTTTGCTTTTTTTGTTCCTCTGCAAAAATCATTATCAATTTTTAAAATTCATCTAACTTTCACAATCATGCCTCTTACTGCCATTTTGTATAGTCAAAAGGCTCTCCTGTGTTTGGTCGTTGTATGGCTATTAAAACAACAGTTATCTAAATAAACTTTAATCTTTTGCAAGTACCCCCCATATTTTATTATGCACAAACTTCTACAAAATGCAATGAAGCTTAAAAACATGAAACATACTAGGTGTAGCAAGTTTGTCAAAAACAACTTTTATCCATTGTAACATGGGTTATCAAAAGCTAAAGGGATTTTTTGTGGATTCTTAAGCTGAAATGATATATGATATTAATGAGTGCCATGATTAAAGCGAAAGGACGATAAATGTATGATAAGTGTTTCAAATGTGTCAAGAATTTTTAAAATTTCCAAACGTGACAAAGGAATTGCTGGTGGTTTCAAAAATGTATTCACCCCAAAATACGAAATAAAGAAAGCAGTGGATGACATCTCTTTTTGCATTCCGGATGGTCAGTCAGTCGGATTTATTGGTCCCAATGGAGCTGGGAAATCTACTACAGTTAAAATGCTCTCCGGTATTCTTCATCCAAACTCGGGCGAAATCAATATAAATGGCTTTATTCCATATAAGGATAGGAAGAAATTTGTCAAAAACATTGGCGTTGTTTTCGGACAAAAGAGCCAGCTTTGGCGTGACTTACCCATAGCAGATACCTTTGACCTGCTCAAACACATCTATAAAATTTCTGAAGCAGATTTCAAACGAAATATGGATATGTTCAACGATATTTTGGAATTACATAAGTTTGAAAAGCAATCTGTGCGTCAGTTAAGTTTGGGGCAAAGAATGCGTGCGGATATTGTGGCGGCATTTTTACATAATCCCAGCGTTGTTTTTTTAGATGAACCTACAATTGGACTAGATGTTATGGCTAAAGAAAAAATACGTGAATTTATTGCAACTATAAATAAAGAGCGTGGTACAACCCTGCTCTTTACAACACATGACATGCAGGATATTGAAAAAACTTGCAAGAGAATTATCATAATTGACGAAGGCAAAATAATTTACGATGGCAGTATCGAGGACATTCGGAAGAAGTATGGCAAAGAGCGGACACTCGTCGTTGAATTCGCAGAAAAATATGATGATTTTGCAATTGAAAATGTCAGAGTGATAAATGATGCAGAAAATCCAAACAAGATGTCCTTTGTTTTTGCAACGTCACACAATGTGTCTGGCTTAATATCTGAATTGTCCGCTAAACGATTAATCAATGACCTTACAATTAAAGAACCGGAAATAGAAACAATAATTAGGGAAATCTATGAAAGTGGGGCTGGTCGTTCTGAAAAAAATGTACAACTGCTCGCTAACGAATCCGGAGGATACGCTTTATGAGAGCTTATATAGAAATCATGAAAAAGAGCTTTAGCAACAATATGGCTTTTCGTGCAGATTTTTTCCTTGGTCTACTGAATACGATGATACTTATATTTGTCAATGTAGCAATCTGGAAAGCATTATACAGTTCTAACACGGAAGTAAAAGGGATTTCGTTTCAAATGGTAGTTACAAGTTTTGTTATTGGATTATCCATTTCAAATGGCTTAGCTGTTAATGACTTTATGGTTGCCAGTAGGGTAAATAGCGGCAATATTGCAATGAATTTATTGAAACCCTTGGACATTAACATGACCATGATGGCAGAAACAATAGGGAATAATTTGTTTCGCCTACTAGCACGGTTTATACCTTCTCTGCTGGTATCACTCATATTTTTTCGAATAATGCCACCAGCTTCAGTTGTTAATCTAGTATTGATGATGATTTCAGTTGTCTTCGGTTTTTTGATTTTATATTACATTGGGTATATTATATCTGTTATGTCTTTTTGGTTTGTGAATATATGGAGCTTTTCAACAATAAAAAATGTTTTTGTAGGTGTACTTTCTGGAACTATGCTTCCTTTGTGGTTTATGCCAGCGTGGGTTACAACTATGATAAAGTATACGCCATTTGATGTGATTTACTTTGCTCCCATAAAGATTTATCTTGGGCAGATTAATGCAGACACTGTATTGCCCATTTTTTTAAAACAATGTGCTTGGATACTGCTACTTTTTGCTGTTGGACAATTTCTATGGTTTAGGGGGATAAAAAAGCTTGTTGTCGTGGGAGGGTAATATGGATAGTATAAAGCTCTACTTGCTCTATGTGAAGTACATTTCAAAATCATGGTTTCAATATAGGGTCGATGCAGTTCTACGATCTTTGGCGGTCTTTTTAAGAGAAGCGACGGGTATAATCGTGATTTATCTGACGCTACAGTCATTTACAAATATTAATGGCTGGGATTTTTATGAGCTATTATTTTTATTTTCATTTCTATTTTTAACCTATGGGATATTCATCTTGTTTTTCACAGGATTTCGAGATTTTGGTGAAATGGTTTATTCAGGCGAGTTTGACAGGTTCTTGTTACGCCCAAGAAGTCTATTGATGCAGATTATGGCTTCAAACGCAGATATGTTTGCCGCGATAGGTCATGGCGGACTGGGGATTGTTTTGTTTTTTTTCTGTGCCAACAAAATAGGTGTTGTATGGTCGGCTGGTACAATTATTTATTATATAATAACAATAATAAGTGCTGTCATAATTCAAGCTTCGTTGTTCTTACTCATGGCCTGTTCTAGTTTTTGGATTGTAAAGATAGATGAGTTAGTTGGTATGCTTTATTACAACACCAGAAAATTTGCTGGATATCCAATAAGTATATATCCGAAGTTTATACAAAAGATGCTTATGTTTGTTGTTCCATTCTCTTTTGTCAATTACTTTCCTTCACAGTTCTTTCTGCATAAACCGGATATGTCTCAGTTTTGGATAGGATACATTTATATGACACCAGTAATTGGGGTTATTATGTTTTCATTTGTATATCTGGTATGGAAGGTAAGCTTGAAACGATATTCGAGTGTGGGAAACTAGAGAGCTAAAGAGGCCAACCATGAAGAAAAGGTTTCACTATATTCTTACGTATGCCAAACTGCATTGGTGGAAGTTTGGCATACTATTTATCTGCATAATCGTAACAACATTTATAGAAGCGTCATTTAACTATTTGTTTGGTCGATATGTCTTGGGTGGATTGTCAACATTTTATTGGACAATTTTTAAAAGGTAAATGCTTTGTACTAAACATGGGTCAAATATCCAAGGGAAGAATGAATCCAATGGTATTAAACCAATTTACATAATATGATAGTTTTAATTGGAGTTAGTGTAGGCTTAAAAAGGCTTATGATGGGGTATACTATATTGAAGAGACTTGTTTCTGTACAGATTATAGAACACAAGGAGTTATCTGAGAGTGATAACCTTTAGCTGAAAATTTGAGAGGTAACTTTTAGATTAATAGAGGCAAATGCAGAAATGCTGAAGGAGGTAACGAATATGAGTGTTGCAGAAATATAAAACATTCATAAGGAACGATTATTATTTTCACCGTCTATATAGAGTAGTTAGTCCTAAAGGAGGATTATAAAATGAAACGAAAACATATTGTAGTTGTAGCGCTTGTCTGTGTTGTCAGTGCTTCCGCTTTTTTAACACCCGTCCAAACATTTGCTGTTCAGGCGATGTCTATTTTCCGTGTTCAAGATGTGAAAACACTGAAAATTACCATTGCTGATTTACAAGAAGGAATGCAAAATTTAAAAATGCTTCATGATGGAACATTGGGGCAGGGCAAGGATTTCAAACCAGTTTCTTTGGTTAATATTATCATGGATGGTGGTATGTCAGGCAGTATAGAGGATGCAAATTTCCTTCCGGCGTTTGAAGAAAATTTGAGACAAAGCCTTAAATCCATTGATGGCGTTCAAGACGCTTCGGTGAATATTGTAATCCCGAGTAAAAACGTTGACTCTATGGCGGATACACAAAAAACGACGGCTAGTATTTGTTTGACCACGAACAAATCATTGAGTGATATTCAGGGTGAGACTATTGCCCAATTTGTATCGAAAAACGTAAAAGGTCTAACAATGGATAATATTAAGATTACAGATCAAAATGCACAAACCATATATACAGGGTATAAAAATCCATCTGCGCAAGGGCCAACTGTCTCATCCGACACATCTGTTGCAGGAGGGGGAACAAGAACACTTTCAAGCGTTGATGAGTTTAAGGATTTTGCTTTCAAGTTGCCAAGTAAGCTTGCGAAGGAGACACCAAAGATTTCAACTGTTGATTCTCATGCAGTAACGTTTACACTTAATGTGCCTGCTTGCAATGACGTGTTGACGAAGCTGAATGTTTCCAGACGATTGGCAGATACAGATGCAAATATTCCCATTACGGTGACTGCCCCTGCAAGCGTGGTTGCAGAATACAATGATGTTGCACTTTTTGCAACACAAAGACCGGTGGTAGATGCACCAAAAGACTTAACAGATGAATTAAAACAAATTATGCTTGACATCCCTATGATTCCAGAAGATATTCGCTCACAGCTTGCGGCAATTGATGTCAATGGAAGCGATATTTATTTGCCTGTTCTCGTCGGTGTCGGCAGAGAAGTGAGTCTGAGTGGCTCGACAGGCTATTTATATACATTGGCTGATTTAAGGAATTTCACAAATGCATTGCCCAACGACTTAAAAAATATGCAGTTTGGTTCACACTCCGATTTCAATTCGACAGACAGTGGAAAGGACAAAGATGCCTCCCTATTGATTTGGACAAAGAATGGGATTTTATACAGTTTGGCAGGCACGGATAAAACAGATGCACAGCTTGCAGAAATAGCGAGGAGTGTCAAGTAATGGGTGCTTCACTTGTCATTGAAACACATAATTTAACAAAGCAATATGGAAGCAAGACTGCGTGCAATCAAATTAATATTTCTGTCGAGGCTGGGCAAATCTATGGTTTTCTTGGGCCAAATGGTGCTGGCAAAAGTACTTGTATCAAAATGCTGACGGGGCTTGTTTTTCCGACTTCCGGAAGTGCGGAGGTGCTAGGCAAACCCCTTGGTGATGTATCGGCAAGACAAAAAATGGGCTATCTACCCGAGCTGTTTCGCTATCAAGAATGGATGACAGGTAGGGAACTGCTTGAGTTTCATTCTCGTCTGTTTCATTTGCCAAAAAGCAAAGAACGTACAGACAGCGTTTTGAAACGTGTTGGGCTTGATGGGCAGGAGAAGTTCAAAGTCGGCTCGTATAGCAAGGGGATGCAGCAACGCATCGGTCTGGCCTGTGCGCTGTTGCCAAATCCAGAATTGTTGTTTTTGGATGAGCCTACGTCTGCACTTGACCCGATTGGGCGAAAAGATGTAAGGGATATTATTGTTTCATTAAAGAACGATGGGACAACGATTTTTTTGAATAGTCATTTGCTCAGTGAAGTGGAGGCAATCAGTGATAGCGTCACAATTATCCATAAAGGCGTTGTTGCAAGGTCTGCCAGCATGAAAGACTTGCTCATGGAGAAGATTGTATTAACAATTCGTGCAGATGGCGTCACAGATGAGATGGGTGAGATGTTACAACTACAAAAGCAGCAAGATGGAAGTTTTGTAATAAATGTGCAAAATCAAGAACAGGTTCCTGAAATCGTTGCGAGGCTTGTGGCAAGTGGCGCTAGGATTTATGAAATTACGCCTCATCGGGAAACACTTGAGAATGTATTCATGCGTATTATTGAAGGAGGTGAGCCATCATTACAGCAATCATGATGACCACATTAAAAGAAGCTCTCCGCAAAAAGACATTTACAATTATGGGCATTGTCACGGCGCTATACTTGGTCTTTTGGAGTATTTTGCTTTACTATTTTGAGAACGAAGCACACTCACACCAAATGGAAAAATCCTTCAAGGCAGTTGCGTCTTATATGCTCACCCAAATGGGCTTGCAATTTTCTTCCATGCTCATGGCGCTTATCACAATCATGCTTGGTGCAGGTGCAATTGCTGGTGAACTCGAAACAGGTTTGATTCATGCCATGATGACACGCCCGATTCGAAGATATGAGTATATTTTAGGAAAACTTTGTGGGTTGAGTATTTTGGCTTGTGCATATGCCACCGCATTGTTTGGACTACTGCTTTGCATCTCAGCGGCTTTTGGACTCAGCACAGTTGTGAGTTTATCGCCCTTTCAAATCTTTGCGTCGTGGCTGTTGTACTTGCTTGTCCCCGTGGCTGTGCTGTGCTTGACGCTTTTCGGTTCTGTTACGTTTAAGACAGTTCCAAATGGATTGCTGATGATTTTCATCTATATTTTAGGCAATGTGGGTGGCATGGTCGAGATGGTTGGGAAATATATAAACAGTGATTCTGTCACGGCGGCAGGGATTTTTGTCAGTTTGATTTCTCCATTTCATACGATTTTCATTACAATGGAAAGGGTCTTGCTACCGACTTCGGGTTTAGTACAGGAACTGATGCGAAGTGGCGGAGGTCTTTCGGGAAGCGGTGCGCTAGCAAGTCCAGCGATGTATGTGTATATCGGGATTTATATGGTTGGGTTTGTGGTGCTTACCATTTGGAAGTTCTCAAAGCGAGATATTATCTAAAGGGTTTGTGTGAAAGGTCGCTTGTGGAATTTGTCTCCATGAACGGCCTTTTTGGTGTTTTTAGGTTTTGAGAACCTATCGAAGCTGTTTTTTTGTTGTACGGAAATAGGTGGAGAAGTATTTCATACTCTCCACAACAACTCATAGCTACCAATCGTTAAGTAGCTTTCTGTGTTCGATAATCCAATGTGTTGGATTACGAGAAAAACGGTAAAATCCATTAAGATTTATGCCTTTTTTTGATGGTAATGCAAAATTTATTATTGATACAGTATGCCAGCTTTTCATTTCTAATCAATGGTGGAAAGTAAGTCACTCTCTTTAGCGCCTCTTTTCTTAATATTCGCTCTTATAACGCCTCACTAAACACAAACCAACAAATATCATTTCGCAAACGTTGATCATCAATTACGAGATTACGAATTTTATCGGGAAGTCTATCCCGTTGCCATTGACACTCCTGACGCCTGAACATCTCCCTTTTATCGAGCGGTGAAGCCAACATAACAGCTCGGATTGCGTAGGCCGCCGCACCCAATTCGTGTGCTGCAACATGAGCCACTACTGCGGCCTGACCGGCTGATAAAGCCGTCAATCTGGCCACTTCTGACATTTCTTTTACTTCTCTTGCCGCATCTTGTGATGCACCCGCGGCAAAACGCGCCTGCTTCATTGTAATTTTTCCGTTCACCCAAGCGTGGGTTAATTCAATAGCGCGTCGGGGACGGTCATCATCAGGACGTACCTCTTCAAAATAGTGCAGTACATGTTGAGCACATTGTGCTGCCCAAATCGCTAACAGATGGTGATCATCATCTGACAATGTACCGCCCCGACGAACTGTGATGAATCTTTTGTCACGGATTTTAGGCAATATCATAGTATCCTCCCGCGTTTAATATTCATTATCCCAGCAAACTAGAATTTGTCGACTATCACGCAGTTAGTCGTTAATCGCCTCAATGCCCAGTCGTTTGAGTTCGGCAAGGTGATCCAACATGTTCTGGAGCACCTCTGGGGAGTGTCCCTCCCAATCCAACACCTCGCCTACTACTCGTAGTGGCTGTTGTGTGCGATAGGACTTCGTCGGGTTCCCTGGAAACTTTTTGTCCGTCAGATTGGGGTCATCCTCAATGGGTCCTGTGGGTTCCACACGATAGATTCGACCGGGTTCATCACCCACGGCAAGTTCTGCTCCCCACGTTGCCGCATCCAGTGTTGCGGTCAGGTAGACGTAGTTGGCTTTCTTTCCCTTGCCATAATTAGAACTATAGCCGGGTTCTAGCAAGTCACCCAGTTTTAAGTCAGCTTTTGTGCCGTGGTAGAAAGGTTCGGAGTCCAAGGCTCCGTCTCCTTGCAATCGCGTAGTCATTTCTGTCACTTCCTCTTTGTTGTTCATTTCAATCAACTCACTTTTTTTATTCATGTTAAGTCCTCCTTATAAATTTTAATTTATCTGTGCGCTACATAAACTCGCCATCAGAGATGCAACTTGAGACCACCATAACTAATGCGCCTATTTACACCCCCAAAGCAATTTGTTTTGCTACCACATAAGAAATTTCTGACCATGAAAAATAAAATATCATTTTCTATATCCGATTATAGCGGTGAATTGCCTTATAGGCAAGGCGCTTATTGGTGTTACTATATGACGATGGACACAAAAAGCTGAACAACCTATAATTGAAACGAAAGAATTTTTAAGGCAAATACAAGTAATCAATTACTTATATTGATGTGCACAAAGACGGTTGGACATATTTAGTTCTGTTAATAGAATTGCTTACACTGAATCTTTTCATTCTCTTTTAAAGAAAGAGGAAATTTATGTTCATACTTATAAAGACTTTAAGGAAGCAAAAATACCCATCGTAAATCAAGAATTAAGATCTTTAAAGGAAAAACATTAAATACCAACAAGTGTTGGGCTATGAATAATTTTTAATTAAAAGATAATATTATTTTAACGTGACGAACTTGCTTGGTAGAAAACAGGAAATCTCAAAAAAATTTCCTACTATTTGTTGAACAGAATATATAAGGTATGTAGATAGGTTAACTAAAATAGAATAAAAAAATGTTGGAGTGATTAATATGGATTTAGATGGCGTTATGAAAGAACTTGCTACATTGAGTAACGAAAGAAGAAAGAAGTATTATTTGGGACAAGGGGCCAGAGAACCACTGTTTGGTGTTCCTACGACTCATATGAAACCACTTTATAGACAAATAAAGAAAAATCAGCCATTAGCAGATGCGTTGTACAATACAGGTAATTATGATGCCATGTACTTTGCGGGAATGATTGCCGATGTTGATATTATGTCAGAATGCGATTTCAATCGGTGGATTGATAAAGCGTATTTCTATATGATTTCAGATTTTATTGTTGCTGTAACACTTGCGGAGCACAAGGATGGAAAGGAAATTGCACGCAGATGGATGGACAGCGGAGAAGAGTTAAAAATGTCCGCGGGCTACGCTACGTATGAATGGATGTTGGGTTATTGGCCTGACAGCTATTTTGATACAGGAATTATTGCTGATTTAATCCAAAGGGTGAAGGGTACAATTCATAGCATGCCTAATCGTACTCGATACGCCATGAATAATTTCTTGGTAGCCACTGGTGTATCCTATAAACCGCTTACAGAAGTGGCTCTTGCGGTAGCACAAGAGATTGGTACGGTTACTGTTACTCAAAAAAGCGGAGTTTGTGAAATGCCGTCAGCAAGTGAAACGATTCAGATAGCTATGGAAAAGGGAAAAGTCGGATTTAAAAGAAAAGGTGTACGTTGTTAAGGGAGCTGAGAGATGCGAGTGGATTGAAATAACCAAAACCAAAACCACTCTGTTTTTAAATGCTAGAAAAAAGGTTTTTAATAGTAAATAATGAGGAGAAAGAAAATAGTGCAAAAATGCCTTGTAAATTAAAATCAAAATTTTTTATTGGTTTGACAAAAAATATTTTTATCAGTATAATGATTTAGTAAGTTATCATGATAAAGCAAAAGGGGTTTTTCTATGAGAAATAACAAACTTCATACACCGGAAGGTGTAAAAGATTATTTACCAAACGAAAATTCAGTTAAAATAGAATTAGAAAGAAGAATCGAAAAAATTTTTAAAGAAGCTTCTTATGAATCAGTAAAAACACCAACTTTTGAATATGTGGAAGTATTTGAAGGGAAGGGAAGCTTTGATACAAAACAAATGTACAAATTTTTAGACAGAGATGGTTCTGTACTTTCCCTACGATGCGATATGACACCAGCCATTGCTCGAGTTGCGGCTACTTCTTATGAAGTGTCAGAAATTCCCCTTCGATTTTCTTACTTTGAAAATGCTTATCGTTACAATGAAAATTATCAAGGGAAGCTACGAGAATTCACACAAGCAGGAATTGAATTAATTGGTGTAAATTCCACCGATGCAGATGGTGAAGTTATTTCCATTGCAATTAATAGCTTGTTAGCCTGTGGAATTGACAATTTTGAAATATATATTGGGCATGTGGAGTTTTTTAATGGAATTATTGAAGAAGTTTCTGATGATGAGGTTTTGAGAAAATCCATACAAGAAGCAATTGTAAAAAAAGATTACATAGAATTAGAAAATATGGTACGCAGTTTAAATATAAAAAGTGGTCTTAAAGAAATTTTAATTGATATGCCACTTTTAATCGGAAAGAAAGACATATTAGTAAAAGTAGCAGCGTTAACAGAAAGTAAAAAAGCAAAACAGGCTATTGAGAAGTTATTGGATCTTTATTCATTAATTTCAGATTATGGATTAAGCGATTATATTTCTTTTGATTTAGGAATGGTCAGTGGACTAGATTATTATACAGGTATTATTTTTAAAGCCTACACCCATAAAACCGGATTTTCTGTTTTAGATGGGGGAAGATATGATAATTTAATAAACAAATTTGGTGCTAATTTTCCCTCCGTTGGGTTTGCGATGAAAATGAACGATTTAATTTCAGCATTAGAAAATCAAAATAAAATTCCTTCCGTTGAAAAAACAGAAACGCTAGTGATGTACACGGCTGGTGGGAGAAAAATTGCATTTGAAACTATGAATGAGTTGCGAAATCAAGGCGTTTCAATCGAAAATAATCTTTTTGGTGACGATGTGAACAAAACCATTTGCTATGCAAAAACAAACTAACTTGGTGGCATATTATTTTTTAAACACGATGAGACAGTTGAAATTATCAATATAGAATAAAATAAAACAGAAAATATTAAAATTTCTGAACTGGGGGGATTATATTGAGCTATTTGACTTTTGCCTTGGCAAAGGGACGACTTGCTGATCATGCCATGACGTTATTTGAAAAAATAGGTTTTTCCTGTGATGAAATGAAAGGAAAATCAAGGAAATTGATTTTTACCAATGAGGAGTTAAAATTAAAATTTTTTCTTTCAAAAGCAAGTGATGTGCCTACTTATGTTGAATATGGTGCTGCTGACATTGGTGTGGTTGGAAAAGATACATTATTGGAAGAGCAAAGAAACTTAAATGAACTTTTAGACTTGGGTTTTGGACGTTGTAAAGTTATTGTAGCAGGTCGAGAAGATATGAAAAATAATATTTCAAAGGTAAATCATTTAAGAGTTGCAACAAAATATCCGAACATTGCAACGGATTATTTCTATAGGCAAAAACATCAAACGGTTGAAATTATAAAATTAAATGGTTCTGTGGAACTGGGGCCAATTGTTGGACTTTCAGATGTTATCGTCGACATTGTAGAAACTGGATCAACTTTAAAAGAAAATGGACTTATCATTATGGATGAAATTTGTTCTGTTTCTGCAAGGCTTGTCGTAAATAGAGTAAGTATGAAAATAGAACATCAAAGAATTTCTGAAATGGTGAAAAAAATTAGAATGTTGCAAGGGGCGGAGAAAATATGATTTCGATTTTAGACTATAATTCCGAAGAAGGAAATTTAGCTATCAAAAAAATTTTAGGACGCTCACAACTTGAATATGGGAACGTTCAAGAAATTGTGAACAATATTTTAGCAGATGTTAAAATAAATAAAAATAAGGCTCTATTTGAATACACAAAAAAATTTGATGGTGTTGCAATACAAGAGAACGACGTTAAAGTTACCGAAAAAGAAATAAAAACTGCGTATGATTCAGTGGACCAAGGCTTAATTGAAATCATAAAGAAATCAGCAGAAAGAATTAGACATTTTCATGAGAAGCAAAAACAAAACAGTTGGTTCTCAGCAGAAAATAGTGGTGAAGTGTTGGGGCAAATGGTTCGTCCACTTGAAAAAGTTGGTGTTTATGTTCCTGGTGGGAAAGCGGCATATCCGTCTTCTGTCTTAATGAATATTATTCCTGCAAAAGTTGCTGGTGTAGAAAAAATCATAATGGTAACGCCACCAGGAAAAGACGGATCTGTTAATTCAAGTACCATAGTTGCAGCAGTGGAAGCTGGTGCTAGTGAAATTTATAAAGTCGGAGGAGCCCAAGCAATAGCTGCTCTTGCTTTTTCAACAGAGTCCATCCCAAAAGTAGATAAAATAGTTGGACCTGGAAACATCTATGTTGCCATTGCGAAGAAAAGTGTTTTTGGATATGTGAATATTGATTCAGTGGCAGGTCCTAGTGAAATTTTGATATTAGCCGATGAAAGTGCCAATCCTACATTTGTTGCTGCTGATTTACTTTCACAAGCAGAACATGATGAAATGGCATCAGCGATTTTAGTGACAGATAGCAAAAAACTAGCTGAAAATGTTTATGAAGAAATTAAAATTCAAACAGAAGCACTACCCAAAAAAGATATTGTAAAAAAATCATTGAAAGATTTTTCAGCTATTATTTTAGTAGATGATTTTAAAACCGCCATTCATATTGCAAATGAAATTGCTCCCGAACATTTGGAGATTTGTGTGAAAGAGCCGTTTCACATTTTATCAGATATAAAAAATGCTGGTGCTATTTTTTTAGGCAACTATTCTCCTGAGCCTTTGGGAGATTATATGGCAGGGCCAAATCATGTTCTACCTACTGGCGGAACTGCAAGGTTTTTCTCTCCACTTTCGGTTGATGATTTTATAAAAAAATCCAGTATTATTTCTTTTTCAAAAGAAGCATTGGAGAAAATTGGCAATGACGTAATTAAATTTGCAGAAGCAGAAGGATTAGATGCACATGCCAATGCCGTTAGGGTGAGATTATGAAAGAATGGATAAGAGCAGATCTAAAAAAATTTATGCCGTACCATAGCCCAGAAAAACCATGTGTTGCTAAGTTAGATGCCAATGAAAGTCCTTATAACTTATCTCAGAATGTGAGAGACAACTTTATAAAATGGATTCAAGAAAATGAAAACTTAAACATATACCCAGATACAGATCAGGTTGAACTAAGAAATGTCTTGTCAGCATTTTACAATGTGGAACCACAAAATGTTATTTGTACGGTAGGTTCTGACCAGCTAATTGATTGTATTACAAGGCTTTTTTTAGAAGCTGGTGACGTTGTTGTAGTACCGAAACCTAGTTTTAGCATGTATAAGAATACGACAGTAATGAATCATGGGAAAATTTTAGAGGTAGAATTAGAAAAAGATTTTTCTTATGAGGAAGATAAATTAATTGATGCAGTAAAAGCGAATAACGCTAAAATTTTATTTCTATGCTCCCCTAATAACCCTACAGGCACAAGCTTAACCATTGAACAAATGAAAAAAATTATAGAAAATGTGTCATGTCCTGTTATTGTAGATGAAGCTTATGCTGAGTTTGATGATGTAACGATGATTCCGTATATAAACGACTATAAAAATATGATGGTGTTACGAACTTTTTCGAAAGCCTATGGTTTGGCCGGTGCTAGAATTGGCTATGGAATCGCACACACAGCATTTATTGAAGCGGTTGAAATTGTAAAGGCACCTTATAATCTAAGCACTATCTCTCAATTTCTCGCCATGGAAGTGATCAAAGACAGTGAACAATATAAAAGTAGAATGGAAGAAATCAAAGCTGAGCGGGATTTTATGTATGAACAGTTGAAAAAATTCAAATGGTTACAGGTCTATCCATCAAACGCTAATTTTTTATTAATTGAATCAGAAAGGGACATGGATAAAAAACTTTTGGAGGCCAATATATTGGTTAGAAGTTTTTCTATTGAAAGTGATAAGGTGAGAAGAATTAGGCTTTCTATTGGAGATAGACAATCAAATGAAAAAGTAATAGAAGTTTTTTTAAGTATGGAGGATTAATATGAGATGTTCTACCATTAATAGAGAAACAAAGGAAACAAAAATATATATGGAATTAAACTTAGATGGAACTGGAAAAAGTGAAATTTCAACAGGAATTGGCTTTCTTGACCATATGCTTACCCACATTGCAAAACTTGGGTTCATTGATTTAATTGTAAAAGCAGAAGGTGACTTAAATGTAGATTGTCATCACACCATTGAAGATATTGGAATTGTTTTTGGCAAATGCCTTTTAGAAGCGATGGGGGACAAAGTTTCTATGAATCGGTATGGCGATTGTATTTTGCCTATGGAAGATGCGTTAATTTTATGTGCCCTTGATATTTCGGGAAGACCTTTTCTTTCCTTTGACTGCGACTTTTCAATGGAGCGACTAGGGGATTTTGATACAGAAATGTTTGAAGAGTTCTTTAGGGCAGTTTGTATTCATGCAGGGTTTAATTTACATATAAAATGTATGGATGGGAAAAATAACCATCATGTTGCAGAAGCTTGCTTCAAAGCTTTTGGAAAAGTATTGGATGAAGCAACCACAATAAATACAAGAATAACTGGGGTACTCTCCACCAAAGGAATGTTGGAATTATGATAGCGATTATTGATTACGGAATGGGAAATTTAAAAAGTGTACAAAATGCTTTTGCGTTTTTAGGATTAGATGCCGTTATTACAAGCGATAAAAAAACAATAATGAAGGCGTCTAAGATTGTTCTTCCTGGTGTGGGGGCTTTTCAACATGCTATTGAAACCATTAGAAAGGAAGAACTAGATAAAATAATTATGGCTTCTATAGCAGAAGGAAAACCATTTTTGGGAATTTGTTTGGGCATGCAGCTTTTGTTTGAAAAAAGTTACGAAAATGGGGAATGGGAAGGGCTTTCCATTTTAAAAGGGGAAATAAAAAAATTAAAAGACATGGAAAAAATTCCACATATGGCCTGGAATTCTCTCCAGATTCATAAAAAAGAACCGTTATTTCAAAACCTTGAAACAGGAGATTTTGTTTATTTCGTTCATTCTTATTATTTAGAAACCAGTGAGCCCATCGTTTCTGCAACTGTCACTTATGGCAAAGAAATTCAAATTGCAGTTCAAAAGGACAATATTTTTGCGCTACAATTTCACCCAGAAAAAAGTGGAGAAGTAGGGCTTACAATTTTAAAAAATTTTGGAGGTTTATAAGATGCAGATTTATCCAGCCATTGATATTAGAAATGGTAACTGTGTAAGGCTAGAACAAGGTGATTTTAATAAAGAAACTATTTATCACCATTCTCCTGTTAGTGTTGCTTTGGATTTTGTTGCCCAAGGAGCTACTTATTTACATATTGTTGATTTAGATGGTGCAAGACATGGTGTAGGACATAACAACGAAATAATAGCTGAAATTGTAAAAAAAGTTAACATCCCTGTACAAGTTGGTGGGGGTATTAGAACGTTAGAAGATATTGAACAAAGGCTGTCAACAGGCGTAACAAGAATTATTTTAGGAACAGTTGCAGTCAATAATCCTGAGATTGTGGAAACGGCTGTTTTAAAATATGGTGACAAAATTGCAGTGGGAATCGACGCAAAAGATTCTTTTGTTGCAGTTTCAGGTTGGGAAGAAGTAAGTACAGTCTCAGCCCTAAGCCTGTGCTTAAAAATGAAGGACTTGGGTGTAAAAACAATTATTTATACGGACATTGCAAAAGATGGCATGATGTGTGGTATTAATCTTGCTTCTACAAAAGAGTTAATTGACAATGTAAATATGAATATTATTGCTTCTGGTGGGGTCTCAAGCTTAAAAGATCTAGAAGAAATAAAAAAAATAAAAGCTAGTGGTGTAATTATCGGAAAAGCAATTTATAGTAACGCTGTTCAGTTAAAAGTAGTAATTGAAAAGTTTGAAAAAGGAGAATAGGAATGCACACAAAGCGGATTATTCCTTGCCTAGATGTTAGCGGGGGTAGAGTGGTAAAGGGTGTTAATTTTATCAATTTAGTAGATGCTGGGGACCCTGTTGAAATTGCTTCCTTTTACAATAAATTCAATGCTGACGAATTGGTTTTTCTGGACATCACTGCATCTTCGGATGAAAGAAATATTATGGTGGAGGTTGTTGCAAAAACAGCAGAACAAATTTTTATACCACTGACAGTTGGTGGTGGAATTAGAACAATTGAAGATTTTAGAAAAATATTAAATGCAGGGGCAGATAAAATTTCCATTAATTCAGCAGCTATTCATCATCCTGATTTAATTACAGAAGCAGCATTGCGATTTGGGAGTCAATGTGTTGTTGTTGCAATTGATGCAAAAAGGCGTGAAGATGCTAGTGGATTTGATGTTTATTTAAACGGAGGCAGAATTAATTCAAAACTGGATGTGGTAGAATGGGCAACCTTAGTAGAGAAAAATGGTGCTGGAGAAATTTTACTGACAAGTATGGATTGTGATGGAATGAAATCAGGTTATGATATTGAATTGACAAAATTAATTTCAAAAAATGTTAAAATTCCAGTGATTGCTTCGGGTGGGGCTGGTTCTTGTGAACATTTTTTTGATGTGTTTCATGAAGGCTATGCAGATGCCGCACTTGCTGCTTCCTTGTTTCATTTTCGAGAACTGGAAATAAATGATTTGAAAAATTACTTACACAACAAAGGGATTTCAATAAGAAAATAATAAAACTAACAGTTGTCGAACAAGTCTTTTGAGGAGTGTTTTGAATGATTGAAAATTTAAAGTTTGATGAAAATGGTCTTTTACCAGTTATAACCCAAGACTACATCACCAAAGACGTGTATATGCTTGCTTATATGAACGAAGAAGCATTTCATAAAACGATTGAAACAGGGAACGTACACTACTATTCAAGAAGTAGAAAAAGCCTTTGGCTAAAGGGAGAAACATCGGGGCATTTTCAGAATGTAAAAAAAATATGCTATGATTGTGACGGGGATACGCTTCTAATTTTTATTGAGCAAATGGGAGCCGCGTGCCACACGGGAAATAAAACTTGTTTTTATCGAAATTTTGAAGGAGCTGAAGAGAATGGAAAATAAAGAAGATATTTTAAAGTCTGTTTATGAAATTATTATTGATAGAAGAGAAAATCCGAAAGAAGGTTCCTATACAAATTATTTATTTGATAAAGGTATTGATAAAATGCTGAAAAAAGTAGGAGAAGAAAGTGCAGAAGTGATTATTGCCGCTAAAAATAAAGACAAAGGCGAGATTATTTATGAAATTTCCGATTTAATGTATCACTTAAGCGTTGTTATGGCAGAACGAAATGTTACATGGGCTGACATTTATGCTGAATTAAAAATAAGAAATGAAAAAAATTAAAAGTTAAACTGCGATAAAAAAATGACGTGGGCATTGCTCACGTTATTTTTTTATCTTTTATGTTGCTCAAGCCGATAATTCTTTGTACCAAATCAGGGCATCTAAATAAGCTTTATGCAAATCTTCAGCAGCAACATTATTTAAAATAATTAAGTAAGAAACATTTTGCCAATCGGCTTGCTCATAACAATAAATTAAGTGTAATACATCTGCAAAAGGCCCTTTTTCATTTACTAATGCGTTAAATAGGTCATCAGTTACAGATATAGACAAGATAGCTTCCTTCATAGGCTTGGCTAAAATTACATCTAGCAGAGAAAATAACCCCATTAAAAATAGACTAGATGAATTTTTATCCATCACAAAGTACGTAGCAAGATTTTCAGCAAATTTAGCACGAATTAAAGATAGTTTTGATATTTCATTGTGTTTGTCATCCGAAAGGGCAGTGGCAACAGCCGTTGCAATCCATTTACTCATCTCTTTTTGTCCCAACAAAGCAACTGCACTTTGAATGGAGTTTACTTTGTCAGTAAGACCAATGGCTGGTGAATTGATAAACTTTAAAAGGGAGATGGAAATGGAAAGATCCTGTTGTATAATTTGTGAAACTTTATCTAAATCAACATCATCATTGTTAACTAATTTTAAAAGTTCCAGTGAATTTGCCCTCAGTGGAGAAATTTCATTTCCTCCTCGTGAAACTGGTTGTGTATAAAAGGTACCTTCAAAAAGTATGTTGGGTATTGGTTTTATGTTTTCGAAATTTTCAGCATCAATAATATTTGCAATAATAAGTGTTGTATTGGGAAATCTTTTTCTAAAAAAAGTAATGTTGCTTTTAAAATTTTTATCTCCATAATCAATAATGATGTAGCTCGCTAGTTTAAAAAGTTCTTCTGATTGAGCGTTATAAGCAATATTTTTTAATGCCAAGAGAAATCCTTTATTTTTTAAGGCAATACATTTTTCAATATAAAGATCTTCCATGGGAATCTCATCTGTAAGTGTACAAATCATAGATTTGGAGGACACTGTATAAATGGTTGTAAAATCCATGAGTAATAAAAATTTGCTTATTTCAACAAAAATAGGTTTTCCACCCGTAAATGGCGCTACTCCAACTTTATCAAGAACTTCAAAAGTAGGAGAGTTCATTACACCGTCTAACGCATCAAAGCCAAAGGAAGTGCCAAAAAGCTTATTTGCATTTTGAGATTTCAACATATAAGCTAAAACATCCATTTTAGAATCAAATAGTGGAACAGCGGTAATAAACAGCTTCATAAAATAATCAACTCCTCGAATCAATGAATTAAACTTATTACCAAAGGTTTCGATCTAAACTTCTATATTGAATTGCTTCCGCCAAATGAATGGATTTAATATGTTCGCTTGAATCTAAGTCAGCGATTGTTCTTGCTACTTTCAAAATTTTATGATATGCACGGGCACTCAAATTCATTCGCTCAAAAGCATTTTTCATTAAAACCTTACCTTGACTATCAAGGGAACAGTACCGGTCAACCATTGGCGAAGTCAATTCTGAATTAAAAATAATATTCTCAGATTTATATCGTTCTTTTTGAATCTTATGTGCAAATGAAACTCTTTTTTTAATAGTGAAGGAATCCTCACTATTTTTTTTGTTATCAGAATCGAAATCAGCATAATTTACAGCAGGGGCTTCTACTTGAATATCAATTCGATCTAGTAAAGGACCGGAAATTTTATTTAGATATTTTGAAATTTCTCCATCAGAACAATGACATCTTTCAGGCTCACCAAGGTAACCACAAGGACATGGATTCATAGAAGCAACTAACATAAAATCCGAAGGATATACAATTGTTCCATTAACCCTTGAAATTGTAACAGAGGAATCTTCAAGGGGCTGTCTTAAAACTTCCAGAACATTTTTTTGAAACTCGGGAAGTTCGTCAAGAAACAATACACCTTTGTGGGATAAACTTATTTCTCCAGGTTTTGGAATCCGTCCACCACCTGTAAGCGCAGAATACGAAATAGTGTGATGGGGAGACCGGAATGGTCTTTTCGTTACTAATGTATTTTTGTTGCTGAGCAAATTTGCTACACTGTATATTTTTGTTATCTCAATACTTTCCTCAAAAGATAAATCAGGCAATATGGAAGGCAATCTTTTTGCCATCATGGTTTTTCCAGAACCAGGAGGCCCAATCATAAGAATATTATGAGCACCAGCCGCAGAAATTTCTAAAGCACGCTTCACATTATATTGACCTTTTACATCAGAAAAATCTAAATTATCTTCTATGGTAACAGAAAATAAATCAGAAATATTAATTTGAGTTGGGAGAATAATTTCTTCATCGTTTAAGTGCTTCACAACTTCCTTTAAATTTTTAACTCCTAAAACAGAGATATCGCTAACGATTGCAGCTTCATCAGCATTTTCAAAGGGTACAATACATTTTTTGAAACCAAGTTTGCAAGCACTATAAACCATGGGTAATATTCCACGAACAGGTTTAACCGTTCCATCTAAGGAAAGTTCACCTATAAATAAAGTATTGTTAGTGGATTCTTTTTTTATAAAATCCGTACTTGCTAAAATTCCAACAGCAATGGGCAAGTCATAAGAGGGGCCTTCTTTTTTTATATCAGCTGGAGCCAGGTTGATGGTTATTCTTTTAATAGGAAACAAAAAATCAGAATTTTTGATGGCCGTTCTTACTCTTTCACGAGATTCTTTAACAGCAGAGTCGGGTAGACCCACAATATCAAAAGCAGGTAGACCTTGGCTAATGTCCACTTCCACTTCTACAATATATCCTTCCACACCAATTATTGCTCCGCTTAAAATTTTTGAAACCATTTGCAATTCACCTCGATGAAAGAATTATAATTTAAGACTTGAAAAAATTTATTGTAAATATTTTATATAAAAAATAGAAATATGTCAAATGTAACAGACATGATGAAAATTTGTAAAATTATTGATGAAATTTTTTTTGAAAACCAAAGATAGAGAGGGAGCAATCTATTTAAAATATAGGTTACGATAACGAAAATAAAGTGGTATAATAATTTAAAAAAATAATTCTGATAAAAAGGCGTGGATAAATTTTGGACGAAAAATATTATAATATGTGGTTTTCAAGAGTTGGTGGAATATCACCCAAAAAATTATTTTTAATTTTGAAAAAGTTTGGTTCAGCGGAAGCAATTTGGAAAGCTTCTTCCGATTCAATAAAATCGTTAAATCTTTTGTCAGAAAGTGCAATTGAAAAAATAATTTCATCAAGGCAAGAAAAAAATTTACAACAGTGGGCGACAGAATTAGAAAGTAAAAAAATAAATTATATACATATAAATGATGACAACTATCCGAAGCTTTTAAAAGAAATTCACGACCCACCAATTGGAATTTATGTTAGAGGGGAAATAGATTTCAATGTTCATACTTGTGTCAGTATGATTGGCTCAAGAAAATGTACTGAATATGGCAAAATACAAGCCTATAAAATTAGCAAAGATTTAGCGAAAGAAGGGGTAACTATTGTAAGCGGAATGGCAAAAGGGCTTGACAGTGTCGCTCACATTGGTGCCATAGAAGGTAGGGGTAAGACAATAGCTGTTTTGGGTTGCGGCGTTGATATTTGTTATCCAGCAGAAAATAAAGAACTGATGGAAAATATTATGTTAAATGGGTGTATCATTTCAGAGTTTGCCCCCCAAACAAAACCACAACCTTCTTATTTTCCATTGAGAAATCGCATAATAAGCGGATTAAGTTTAGCGACAGTCGTGGTAGAAGCAAAACAAAAAAGTGGAGCGTTGATAACAGTAGACCAAGCTTTAGAGCAAGGGCGTGATGTCTATGCTATACCAGGTAACATCACAAGTGAATATAGCAAAGGAACCAATGAATTAATTCAACAAGGTGCAGATCTTGTTACAAGCGCCACAGATATATTAAATTTACTTAAAATAAGTAAACCACACGAGAATAGCAATATCGTTGAAGAAAAAAAACACGTTCCCGCACTTGCACCAGAAGAAAAATTAGTATATGATTGTATAAGTTTAGACCCTATACAAGTGGAGGGCTTAAAAGAACAACTAGAAATAAATATTCAAACAATACAATATATACTGACAATGCTTGAAATTTCTGGACATATAAAGAAATTACCAGGTCAAAGATACATTAGGGCATTGTAAGGGAGGTTATTTATGTCAAAGAATTTGGTTATAGTTGAATCCCCAGCAAAAGCAAAAACACTTAAAAAGTTTTTAGGAAGCACCTATAAAATTGAAGCTACAATGGGACATGTTCGGGATTTGCCTAAAAGTGAACTTGGAATAAATATTGAAAATGATTTTGAGCCAAAATACATTACAATACGTGGAAAAGGCGAATTGCTTTCAAAATTACGTAAAGAAGTTAAAAATTCTGACAAAATATATCTAGCAACTGACCCCGACCGTGAAGGGGAAGCAATTTCATGGCATCTATATCATGCCCTAAAATTGGAGGGAAAAAATGCCACCAGAATTACATTTAACGAAATAACAAAAAATGCAGTAAAAAAGTCAATTAAGGAAGCTAGACCAATTGATATGAATCTGGTGGACTCACAACAAGCGAGAAGAGTTTTAGATAGAATCGTTGGTTATAAAATTAGCCCTTTATTATGGAAGAAAGTGAAAAAAGGACTTAGTGCAGGACGGGTTCAGTCTGTTACATTAAGGTTAATTTGTGATCGAGAAGAAGAAATTGATAATTTTATTCCAGAAGAATATTGGACAATAGATGTTAATTTAGAATCAAAAAATAAGAAAATAATTAAATCAAAATTTTATGGTACTCAAAATGAAAAAGTAGAAATGAATTCAAAAGAAGTAGTTGATCAAATTTTAGATGAAATTAAAAAAAATACCTTTAAGGTTTCTGACATAAAAAAAGGTAGTAGAGTGAGAAAACCAATACCACCCTTTACCACAAGTACATTGCAACAAGAAGCTTCAAAAGTGTTAGGATTTACTACTCAAAAAGCAATGATGGTAGCCCAACAATTATATGAAGGAATTGATGTAAAAGGTCATGGAACATTAGGGTTGGTTTCCTATATTCGTACGGATTCTGTTAGAATATCAGATGAAGCCTATGTAGAAGCAAAAAAATATATTGATGAAACATACGGAAGTAATTACTCGAACCCAGAAAAAGTGGAATACAAATCAAAAGGGAAAACACAAGATGCCCATGAAGCGATAAGACCGACTTATATAAGTATGTCACCTGACTCCATCAAGGAGTCTCTCTCCAAGGATCAATTGAAGCTTTATAAAATTATTTGGGAAAGATTTATTGGAAGCCAAATGGCACCAGCTGTGTATGACACTTTTACAATAAAAATAGATTGTGCAACATACCAATTTAGGACAACAGGCTCCAATTTGAAGTTTAGTGGATTTTTAGAAGTTTACGGAAAAAATCAAGATGAAGAAGAAATGCAAATTATTCCCAACATTGAACAAGACGAAGTTTTAAAATTAAAAAACATAGAAGATATACAACATTTCACACAAGCTCCCCCAAGGTACACAGAAGCCACCATTGTTAAAACATTAGAAGAAATAGGGGTTGGGCGACCAAGTACTTACTCTCCAACTATTACGACGATTGTTGCAAGGGGATACGTTTCAAAGGAAAGTAAAATATTTTTCCCAACAGAATTAGGCGAAATAGTTAATGATATCATGAAGAATAACTTTAACGACGTTATCAATGTTGATTTTACTGCACAACTAGAAGAAAATTTGGATAAAGTGGAAGAAGGTAATTTGGAGTGGAAGGAAATTGTTCGGCAGTTTTATTTTCCCTTTTATGAAGAGTTATTGATTGCAGAAGAAAAAATTGGTGAGATTGAAATTAAAGACGAAGAGACAGATGTCATTTGTGAAAACTGTGGTAGGAATATGGTGATTAAATTTGGAAGACATGGAAAGTTTTTGGCTTGTCCAGGATTTCCAGAATGTAGAAATGCAAAGCCTTATTATGAAGATGCAGAAGTAAAATGTCCTCTTTGTGACGGCAATGTCTTAATCAAGAAAACCAAAAAGGGAAGAAAATATTTTGGTTGTGACAATAATCCAGAGTGTAGTTTTATGTCATGGAATAAGCCGACAGGTGAGAAATGTCCAAAATGTGAGAGTCCTTTAGTAGAAAAAGGAACGAAAACTGTAAGAGTTGTTTGTTCAAATAGTCAATGCGGTTATGTTGCTGAGAATGAATAGGATGTTTTAGTAAGGTTGGTGTGCATATGTCTAAAAGCTTACTAAACAAAACAAGAATAATAGGTGAATTAATAAAAAATAATTATCATGATGATGATTTTCCCCTTCGAATATTGGACGAACTAAGTAATTTATTGGATTCTAATATGATTGTAATTGATAAGATAGGAAAACTTATTGTTAAAATAATAAAATCACCTTGTGATGAAATAATATCCTTTAAACAAATAGAAAAACACGAATATATAGAATCTCAGCTGAATGATAAACTTAAAAATATTTTTGAAACAAAAGAATTTCCCTTGTTGGAAAAGTTTTCCCTAAAAAATGTAGAAGAAGAATTTTTAAAAAGCTATACAGCCACTGTTATTCCAATGATAATGGAAGGTCAACGTCTGGGTTCTATTATTCTTTATAAAAACAAGGGAACCTTTACAAATGATGATATTTTAATTGGAGAATACGTTAGTATTATTTGTGGATTAAAAATTATTCAAACAACAACCGAAGAAGAAGCGGAGCAATTTAGAAAAAATACGATTGTGAAATCTGCCATTGGAACACTTTCTTATTCCGAGTTGGAAGCGATCATTCATATATTTAATGAATTGAATGGTGTGGAAGGTCTGTTAATCGCCAGTAAAATTGCTGACAAGGTTGGTATCACGAGGTCTGTCATTGTAAGTGCTTTAAGAAAATTAGAGAGTGCTGGGATTATTGAATCAAGGTCGTTGGGCATGAAAGGTACTTATATTAAAGTGCTCAACAATCTTTTCATGGATGAATTAAAAAAGTTAAAAAAATAGACTATCTCTATAGTCTATTTTTTTCGAAAAATTTTTTATACAAAATGATTTTATATGTAATGGAAAAAATTTGTTTAGCCGATATAATTTACAGCATTTACAAAATAAATATATAAAAAAATTGTATTAATTATGCTATAATAACTATAATATAAAATAATACAAAA
>JAVBJQ010000044.1:0-14815 GCA_031546905.1 Eubacteriales bacterium
TACTTTCGAATTAGCTTTTGACGAAAATCTTTCTGTTGACGCTGATATGACTGCTTACCTTGCAAACGACTTAGTGGTACTAAACAACGAAGGAAAAACTTTAACTGCTGGTACTGATTACAAAGCAGTAGTTCAAGGAAATAAAATCGTTGTTACGTTGAAAAAAGCAATGGACGGTAACTTTACTGTTCGCTCTGCTGATACTATCAACTTTATCCAAGATGGTTCTGCAAACACTGCTAAAACTTTTGGCGCTGTTACTGTTGTTAGACAATAATTTTTTATAAAAAGAAAGGAGCTGTCTCAGTTTTGAGACAGCTCCTTTCTCGTATAAAAACTTTCCTGCCATAACTAGTATTATAATTGGGAAAGAAGTCTAATGTTTATTTAAATTCACATTTGAAAAATCATATTTACTCACATTTTGGCTAATATTGTTGATATGCTTGTCAATTAATTTTTCTCTGTTTCGCTTAGCAACAGAAACAGGAATCAGTGTTGCAGGACCGTTAATGCAACCTCCTTCACAGGCCATTCCTTCCAAAATATCATCAGGGAATTTTCCAGCATTTAAAAGGGCAAGTGCTTTTCTACATTCAGCACCTCCGCTACATTTTTGGGCAGTTGCTGTAAAGGTACTGTCTTTTTCTGTTGCTGCTTTTAAAACAGAGGCTGCAACACCACCGTACTCAGCAAATTTACTTCCGTAGAAACTTCCTTCTCTTTCCTCCTCTGTACAAGGCTCGAAATCTATTTCTCGTGCATCTAATAATGCCACCAATTCTTCAAAAGTAATGACGTAATCAACGCCATCGGTTATATTTTGTTGGGCCATCTCGCCTTTTTTAGCTACACAAGGTCCAATGAAAACTACTTTTGCATTTTCATCATGGGCTTTTATATATCTTGCAATGGCTAACATGGGAGTGGCTGTATGGGAAATATATTGTGTATTTTTGGGAAAATGCTTATAGATTAAGTTATAAAAGGAAGGGCAACAAGAAGTCGTGAGTTTGTGATTGTGATGAACTGCTTCAATTAATTCATCCGCTTCGTTCATGGAAATGGCATCAGCTCCCAGTGCAACCTCATGGACATCCTTAAATCCTAACTTACGTAATGCTTTTTTTATCATAGAATTAGTAACATCAGAACCAAATTGACCTTCTATTGCTGGTGCGAAAACCGCATATGTATTTTTATGATTTTTTAATAGTTCAACGACGTCAACAACTTGTGACAACTCTGAAACAGCTCCAAAAGGGCAACCATCAATGCAAGCACCACAGTTGATACATAAATCAGCATCGATGGCAGCTATTTTATTTTCATCCATTTGGATGGCATCGACTGGGCAACTTTTTTTGCAAGGTCTTATTAAGTCTGTAATGGCATTGTAAGGACAGACTTTTGCACAAAGTCCACACTCTTTACATTTTTCTTGGTCAATCACGGCACCTGTTGGCGTGATTGTTACTGCTCCAAATTTACAAGCTTCATGACATTTTTTTGCTAAACATTTTTGGCAGTTGGCTGTAACTTGATATCGGTTAATCGTACAGCCTTCGCAAGCAGAGGGGATGACATACACAATCTGTTGCTTTTTGTCGTAAGAGCTATTCAAGCCATGGGGTTTGTTTCCCATAGACAATCTGATTCTTTGTCGAATGATTTCCCGCTCTCTATAAACACAACATCGAAAGCGTGGTTTAATTCCTTTTATAATTTCAAAGGGAATCATTTCTTTGCTTTCCACTAAGGTGCCTTCATGAGCATACTTGGCAACAGACTTTAATACTTCGTACTTTATTTGCTGAGTATCTGTTGTAAACTTAAACATATTGTAAAACTCCTTCCTTTTATTGAATTCATTTAAACACTTATAGCATTTTCTATCTCTTGTATTATAATCAAGTCTATTTATAAAGGCAACACCATAAACGTTTGGAGTGTGAAAAGAAGTAGCATTGTTCTTCAAGCTCATTGTTTTCTCTATCATCACCTTTGTTTAATTTATGAACATCTTATAGAATTATTATTTTTTTTAATTTCTAAAATAGATATCTGTTAAGGATAATAATCAGTGTGAAGCCTATGACATAATGAAAGTTATTGATGGAGAATTATAATGAATACGCACCCCATATAAATGTTGGCATAAATTGGTATTGACGACAAGCGATACTGTAGTATTAAATTTATTTTCTGAAAGATAATGAATAATATGTAATGACATGGGAGGTACACAAAATGTTTGAAGATATTCAAGTGAAAGATAAAATATATAAAAATTATGTGAATGGTAAATGGGTTTTAAAAGAAGGGGCAGACTTAATCACCATTAAATCACCAATTGATGGTGGTGTAGTTGGGAAAGTAGCAGCAATGTCGCCAGAAGATGTGGACAATATCATTCAAGTTGCAAAAGATGCTCAGATTCAATGGAAGAAGATGCCCATTAATAAAAGAGCAGATATTTTAAATAAAGCTTCTTTTATTTTGGAAGAACATGTAGATGCGTTAGTGGAGATTATGCTCTATGAAACAGGAAAAGATAGAAAAAGTGGAAGATCCGAAGTAATGCGTACCGCAGATTATATTCGTTTTACTGCAGACAGTGCAAAAACCATGCCTGGGGAAAGTATTCCTGGTGAAACATTTCCTGGGTTTAATAAAAGTAAAATATCATTGGTGACAAGAGAACCATTAGGCGTTATTTTAGCAATCTCTCCTTTTAATTATCCTATTAATTTGTCTGCATCAAAAATTGCACCTGCATTGGTAGTTGGAAATACAGTTGTATTAAAACCTGCAACACAAGGCGCTATTTCTACCATGTATTTAGCAAAAATGTTTGAATTGGCTGGACTGCCAGCAGGAGTTTTAAATACTGTTACAGGCTATGGAAAAGAAATTGGAGATTATATTGTTACCCATAAAGATATTGATTTTATTAATTTTACAGGAAGTACAGAAGTAGGCAAAAGAATTGCTGGGCTGGTAAATATGAAACCACTTCTCATGGAACTGGGCGGAAAAGATCCTGCCATTGTTCTTTCAGATGCAGATTTAGGGTTAGCTGTAGAAAATATTATATCCGGGGCATATTCTTACTCTGGACAAAGATGTACAGCAGTAAAAAGAATATTGGTAGTGGATTCTGTAGCAGACGCTTTGGTGAGCAAACTAAAACCAAGAGTAGAAATGCTAAAAGTTGGAAATCCAGCGACAGAAGAAGATATTATTATTGTACCCCTTATTGATGAAAAGTCAGCAGAGTATGTTGAAAGTCTAATTGACGAAGCCGTAGAAAAAGGTGCCGATTTACTGGTTGGTGGCAAGCGAGAAAAAAATTTAGTATACCCTGCACTGTTAGACCATGTTACAACAGAAATGAAGCTAGCGTGGGAAGAACCATTTGGACCTGTCTTACCGATTATAAGGGTAAAGAATAAAGAAGAAGCCATATCCATCGCCAATCAATCGGAGTACGGACTTCAATCTTGTGTATTTACCGAAAGTATTAATGAAGCATTTGATGTTGCCTCAAAATTAGAAGTAGGAACCGTTCAAGTAAACAACAAAACAGAACGTGGACCAGATAACTTTCCGTTCCTTGGTGTAAAATCTTCGGGCATAGGTGTGCAAGGAATCAAATATTCTATTGAAGCTATGTCAAGGCCAAAAGCAATTGTTATTAATATTAATCCCAAAGAATAAAGAAGCAAAAAAGATGCCGTTTGAGATGAATTCACTAGTTAGCTATGGTAGAGAGGCTTGTCATAAAACAAGATAAAAATAGACATTCTATGGGCTAGTCAAATAGAGTGCTTTATGATATGCTATTTACACCAATTAAGTTTTGCTTTGCATATTGACAGTTTGTCAATGGCGAACCTACAAATGTATATGGTGCAAATGTAGGACAGAAAAAGAAGATGGAGGTTTTAAAAATGTTAGTAAGCGCTAATGAAATGTTAAAAAAAGCAAGAGAAGGTCATTATGCAGTAGGTCAATTTAATATTAATAACTTGGAGTGGACAAAGGCTGTTTTGTTAACAGCACAAGAACTGAATAGTCCTGTTATTTTAGGAGTGTCAGAAGGCGCTGGTAAATATATGACTGGTTTTACTACTGTTGTAGCAATGGTAAAAGCCATGGATGAAGCTTTAGGAATTACAGTACCAGTTGCCCTTCATTTAGACCATGGTACTTATGAAGGTAGCAAAAAGTGTGTAGAAGCAGGTTTTACGAGCATCATGTTTGACGGAAGTCATTTTGCCATAGATGAAAATATACAAAAAACAACAGAATTAGTGGAGTTAGCACATAAACACGGTATATCAATTGAAGCTGAAGTAGGTAGCATCGGCGGAGAAGAAGATGGCGTAATCGGTGCAGGAGAAATTGCTGATCCAGAAGAATGTAAAAAAATTGCTTCTTTAGGCATTGACTTTTTAGCAGCAGGTATTGGAAATATCCACGGTGTTTATCCAGCCAACTGGAAAGGGTTAGATTTTTCTGCACTAGAAAAAATTCACCAATCTACTGGTGGAATTCCATTGGTATTACATGGCGGTACAGGTATTCCAGCGGATATGATTAAAAAAGCCATTAGTTTAGGTGTTTCAAAAATTAACGTAAATACAGAATGTCAACTTACTTTTGCAGCAGCAACTAGGGAATATGTAGAAGCAGGGAAAGACAAACAAGGAAAAGGTTTCGACCCTCGTAAACTATTAGATCCTGGCTTTAAAGCAATTAAAGAAACAGTAAAAGAAAAAATGGAGTTGTTTGGCTCTGTAAATAAAGCATAATTATTTATCTAAGATGATATGCTCCCCTATAAGTAGACAGATTAAATAATAAAAATCTGAATACTTATGGGGGAGCATATTTTAATGGGATGAAAAAGTCCAGTCAGTAGGTTATGAATGATGAAGCCAATGGTGGTTACTCATTTTTAGAACAGACTGAAGTTATTCATTAGAATTTATTTGGTTGAGCTCACGTTAATTAGTATGTCTTGAGCCGAATTGTTGCATAATAGACTTAACTTCTTCTACACATTCTGGTTTTAATAAAGCCAGCATCTTTGGAACAAAAGTGGCAAGCTGTTCAGGTGTAAATTCATTTTTTGCTTGTAATTCGAAAGATTCTGTTAACAATGCCCTTGCCTCATCTTGCTTCCCGTCGATTACTCGTTCTATAATAAAATTAAAAAATTGTTCTTGTCCTTGGTTCATGTAACATTCCTCCTAATAGTAAAAAATAATTTAAAAAGTTACGCCACTATTATATCAAATAATATAAATAAAGGCACTATTCAATAATTGAAAAGAAAAAATAAGGTTGATGAATTTTTAAACAATGAGTGGGAAAACTTAAAAATAAGGTATCATAACAATCTAAATTAACTTAGGCTTGATGGTTTGAGTTTGGGAGTGAGTATATGAATAAAAAAATTATTTTAATTTCAGGGTATTGTGCAACAGGCAAAACTGCTTTTTCTACAGCATTGGCAAAAAATCTGAGTATACCTTGCTTTAACAAAGATTATATAAAAGAAGTTTTTGCCGTAGATTTTGAATATGAGAATAAAGAAGTCAATAAAAAACTTAGCAACGTAACTTTTTCTATGTTAGAACATATTGCAGAGCGATTGATGGAAGCCAATCAGCCCTTTGTGCTAGAGAGTAATTTTAAAGGGGATGAAGGAAAACGACTCAAGCAATTGATTGATCAGTACGGATATACTTCCTTAACATATTTATTTATTGGTGATTTGAAGGTTGTTCATGAACGTTTTTTGAAACGAAATCATTCTTTAGAGAGACATCCTATTCATAAGTCAAATGAGTTAGCAGATTTTAATGATTTTGAATCGTATTTATTGCCTTTAGGAGATTTTGATATTGGTGGCGAAAAAATATGGGTAGATACCACCTATTTTGCTTCCATGAGTTACAACAGCCTAATGGCATCTGCTCAAAAATTTTTTGAGAAATAATAAACACCGATTACTATCCTTAACAGCTATTATAAAAAATAATAAACCACTTTCAGTTTGACTTAAATAACTACCAATGTTAAAATATCTTGACAGTTAGAAACCCTAAAAAATGGTGTTTTAAAAATATAAGGTGGTATAAAAATGATTAGTACAAATGAAATAACATTGCAGTATGGTAAACGCCCCCTCTTTGAAAACGTAAGCATCAAGTTTACAGAAGGGAATTGCTATGGTTTAATTGGAGCAAACGGAGCAGGAAAGTCTACTTTTTTAAAAATACTTTCTGGTGAAATCGAGCCAAGTAAGGGCGATGTTTTAATGCCTTCTTCACAAAGAATGGCAGTTTTGAAACAAAATCATTATGAGTATGACGAATTTTTGGCAATTGATACGGTTATTATGGGTCATGCAAAGTTATATGAGATTATGAAGAAAAAAGAAGTTCTGTATGAGAAAGAAGATTTTAATGACGAGGATGGAATATTGCTAGCAGAATTGGAAGCAGATTTTAACGACCTTGACGGTTGGAATGCAGAATCAAATGCAGCCATTATTTTAAATAACCTTGGTGTAACAGAAGAATTTCAAAATAAATATATGAAAGACTTGGAAGCCGATTTAAAAATCAAAGTTTTGCTTGCCCAAGCACTTTTTGGAAATCCTGATGTTTTGTTACTGGATGAACCTACAAACCATTTGGATATTGCGGCAATCAATTGGTTAGAAGATTTTTTAGCAGGATTTGAAAATACCGTTATTGTTGTTTCTCATGATAGACATTTCTTAAATAAAGTGTGTACCCATATCGCAGATATTGATTATAACAAAATACAATTATATGTGGGGAATTATGACTTTTGGTACGAGTCAAGTCAATTGGCATTAAAACAAGCAAGAGAACAAAACAAAAAAAGTGAAGCAAAAGAAAAAGAAATGCTTGAATTTATACAACGATTTAGCGCCAATGCGTCTAAATCCAAACAGGCTACTTCTCGTAAGAAACTACTTGAAAAAATTACATTTGCAGATATTAAACCTTCCTCTAGAAAATATCCTTTTATCAACTTTAAGCCAAATCGTGAGGTTGGAAATGACATACTTCAAATTACAGGGTTAAGTGCTTCTGTTGATGGAGAAAAAATATTTGAGGATTTAACGTTAATGATTGGTAAGAACGACAAAGTTGCCTTTGTTGGTCCTAATAATATTGCAAAAACAACGTTGTTTAAAATTATCATGGGTGAAATGGAAGCAGATGCTGGAGACTATAAGTGGGGTGCTACTACTTCACAAGCATACTTTCCAAAAGATAATTCAAGTTATTTTGATTGTGAGTATAACCTTGTGGATTGGTTACGCCAATATTCTGAGGAGAAAAGTGAAACTTTTATTAGAGGGTTTTTAGGAAGAATGTTATTTTCTGGAGAAGAGTCTCAAAAAGGGGCAAATGTATTATCTGGTGGCGAAAAAGTAAGATGTATGTTAGCCAAAATGATGTTGACAGGTGCCAATGTTATTGTGTTGGATGAACCTACCAATCATCTTGACTTAGAGTCTATTACCGCCCTTAACAATGGCTTAATAGAAACAAAATGCAACTTATTATTTACATCTCAAGATCATCAATTTATTCACACCATTGCCAACAGAATTATTGAGTTTACACCAAAGGGAATTATCGACAGGTCTATGACATACGATGAATACCTTGAAAATAAAGATGTGATTGAACTAAGAGCAAAAATGTATTCATAATAAAGATAGGGGGAGACTTTAAAAAAAGTTTCCCCCTATCTTTATCTTTAATTAGTATAGCATTTTAATCAGATTCTGAAATACAGCAAGAGCGTTTACAATTGGCTGGGGTGATGACATATCAACACCAGCTTTTTTTAATAAATTAATAGAGTAGTCACTACAACCGCTTTCCAAAAATGCTAAATAATTTTGAATCGCCCCATCTTCATTTTTTAAAATTTTTTGAGACAAAGCAACAGCAGCGGAAAAGCCAGTGGCATATTGGTAAACATAAAAAGCATTGTAAAAATGGGGAATCCTTGCCCACTCAATATCAATTAACTCATCTATAATAATGTCCTTGCCATAATATTTGGTGTTTAAATCTCGGTAGGTTTGGCATAAAAATGCGGAAGTTAATGACTCACCAGATTCAACAAATTCATGAGTGATTTTTTCAAATTCTGCAAACATAGTCTGTCTAAAAAGTGTTCCACGAAATTGCTCTAAATAGTGATTGATAAAAAATGCCTTTTTTTGTTTGTCGGTGGTGGTAGACAACAGGTATTCAATTAGTAAAGCTTCATTTACGGTGGATGCAACTTCCGCTACAAAAATTTTGTGTCCAGCATAAAGATAAGGTTGTTTTTTCCATGTGAAGTAACTGTGAAGGGCGTGACCCATTTCATGAGCTAAGGTAAACAAACTGTTGATGCTGTTTTCATAATTCATTAATACAAAGGGGTGTGAAGAAGATGCTCCCCAACTGTAGGCACCACTTCGCTTTCCTACATTTTCATAAACGTCTATCCAGCCATTTTCAAAACCTAAGCGTAGTGCTTTGATATATTCTTCTCCCAAAGGTTTTAGTGCTTCACAAATGATTTCTTTTGCCTCTTCATAAGAAATATCAAATTTCACATCAGAAATAATGGGGGTGTACAAATCATACATATGAATTTCAGAAAGATTTAACAGTTTTTTGCGTAAAGCAATATAGTCGTGCATAGAACTTAAGTATTGATTTACTGCTGTCAGAAGGCTGTCATAAACTACTGTGGGAATATTGTCATCTGATAAAGCACATGCTAATGACGAGTTAAATTTTCTTGTTTGAGAAAAAAATACGTCTTTCTTCACAGAGGAGCTGTAGCTTTGTGCAAAAGTATTTTTCAGACTGTTGTAAGTGGTATAAAGCGCATGAAATGCCTCTATACGAACTTCTCTTTTTGCATTGTGGAGTAGGGTTACAAAGTTTCCTTTTGTTAGTTCTATTTCTTTTCCATTTTCATCATGAACGTTTGGAAATTTTAAATCCGCATTGTTAATCATAGAAAAAATATTGGAAGGTGCATTGCCAAGTTCTTGTACTTCTGAAAGCAATTTTTCAAGTTCATGAGAAAGAATATGTTCTTTTTGACGTAAAATATTTTTTAAATAGTGGGTGTATATTGGTGAGTCACTAATATAATCAAGGACAACTTCTTCTCCAATTTCAAGGATAGATGGAACAAGAAAGGAAAATGCAGAACTAAATTTGATGGCGATGCTGTCTGCTTTGTCAGCAAATCCTTGATAAAAAGAATCAGCAGTATCTTCATGTGATTTTAGATGAGCGTATACATATAGGGTTTCAAGGCGTTGGGAAAGCTCATCACTTTTCTTTAGGCAATTTAAAAAATCTTCTTTGCTTTTTTGAAAACTATCCTTTAAAATTGGCACTTCATGGAGATCTTTTATCAGACTTGCATATGCTTCGTTCCATTTTTCATCTGTAGAGAACAAGTCTTGGGTTCTCCATTTGTCTTTTACTTCAACTTGGCTTCTTTGTTTTAATTTCATGGTTATAAAGCTCCTTTTTATAATAATATACATATCCTTAACAGCGATATTGTGAAATCATAGGATAAAAGTTTGCATCAGCATCATGCCGATGAAACAGATTCTTTTCGATTAGAGTATATGGGAAAATCCATTTGTTATGCAACTGATTTTGAACATAATGACAAACTAATAGAGCGATATACTGATAAAATATAAAATCAGAAGATGGATGGGATAGAAAAAATAAAATATGTATTTGTTCATTCTAATATTCCAGTTTATTTTCGGAATCACATAAATTAAAATCAGTGCCACAAGACAAAAAGTTTGAATTTCCGAACCATGCTCTACATAACCATAAAACAAGGTCAAAAATGTAACGGTAACGGATTGCAGTAAAAAATTTTCTTTAAAAATATAGAATAGTAAAATCATACAAATGCCATAAAAACCATAATCCATTTGTGTAAGTAGCAGGGAAGGTAACATGAATGCAATGCCCAAAATATTGTCAATTCGATCATAAACATAAAGGACAACTAATCCATATAGCAATGTAAAAAAAATATTAACCCCATTATGAAAAGCAAGCCAATAGGGTAGTTGGGAAATAAATGCTAATATAGCTAGTCTGCCCATGTATTTATAGACATTACTTGTTTTTTGGTAGCCGATACTAATTTGATAAGCAAAAATAGGAAAAGCAAGTCGTCCAATGTATCTTAAAATAATATGTTGGGGAAATAAAACCGCCCCAGAATGGTCAATCAGCATGGAGATTAATGCAATTATTTTTAACAAGTCATTTCGTTTCATAAAACGCTAGCCCCCCAAAATATGCGAATATAATCAACGTTGGGTGAAATTTTAATTACGTCAAACCCATATTTATTACGAATGATTATCCTTAACAGCTATATTACAACGATTATTGAAATATGAAAAGCTTTTTTGTCAAAAAATAGCCAAAAGAATTTTTTATTCTTTTGGCTATTCTAAAATTTATATTGGAAGGGAATTAATAAAATCCCCAAAATTGCTCTCTAATTTTATTAATCATTTGAACTTCTGTATCTGGATTTAAAATTCTGTCATTAGCACCAATGACAATGAGACCGTTGCTCCAAAATATTTTCTTTTCCATAGCATCTGACAAATCTCTTAAAGGAGCATACAATACACCATTTATATTTTGAACAGGAGAATCCATTGTAACTGGTTTTCCATCTACCATTATTTTGTTGCTGTTCATATTCATTTTTATATCTTTGTAAAGAGAGGTAATGGTGACTCCAGACGTTGACTTTTCCCAAACTACTTTGGCTCCAAAACTTTCTGCTAAAAAGCGGATGGGAAGGAACGTTTTGCCATCTTTTATAATAGGCATGGAAGTTAGGTTAGAGGCGTCAATTGACTTAATATTATTAAAGACAATAGCATCAGGGCTTCCTGTTTTTAAAATAACGGTGTTTGACATACGAAATTTAATATCATCGTTGTAGTCAACAGGCAAATAATAAACAGCTTTTGGTGGAGCAGTAGGGGACTGTATAATGATTCGCCTTCCGCTAACAGAGAAATCTCCCTCTAAACCAGTTGCGAGTGTTTCACGATTTGTTTTATCTAAATTTATTCTACAAAGCGATAATTTATCGCTATTTTTTTCTGTATATGAATAATATAAAGTATTTCCTAAAATCGCAATGTATTGACAGTTTTCGGATACAAGTTCCGTATTTAATGATTTAGGCAAATTGTATGAAAAAATTTTCGTATCCTCATTGGTTTTGGCTGTGTAAATTAATATTTTAGAGGAGGAGAAAAATTTATTGGCAGTTAATTTTCCATTGGCAGTACTGGCTATTAACTTTTCAGATGTTCCTGTTATGTCAGATGCAAAATAATAATTAGATACAGTAGCACTTTTACCTACGGCAGAATAAAAAACACCATCTTGGTTTAAAAATTGAATATTGGTTTTATCATTTGGCTTAAGCTCTTCTACTTTATTTGATTTAGAATTAACGATTATTTTATAAGGGCTACTGGTTTTTGACTTTGACGCAGTAACTAATAAAACGCCGTTTGAAACATCTAGTGCGTTGATGGTATAAATATCTTTTGGCAATGGAATGGTATTTACTTGTTGTGGGGTAGCATATTGGACACAGTTTATGGTATAGGCGTTATTCAAATATCCTATGTAATAGGCTGTATCATCAGTAAATACAATTTTTGTTTTTAAATCACCAAGGTTTAGCAAGAGGTCCATATTTTTAATGGAATTGTTCTTCATTAAATAATATTTATTGCTTTTTTCAACCACTAACGTGGTAGCATCAATTTGATACACGATATTTAATTCGGCAGGCAAAGATTCTCCAGTATAAATGTTGGTAGTAGTGATGGCTCTGGAAGAATTAATATCATAAACAGCTTCATAATTTCCATACCGCACAATAGGCAAAGCAAGTTTTGGTTGGGTAGCTGAATAGGCGTTTATATAAATCATGAAACAAATAAGAAGTGCAAAAGAAATCAGCCTTGAAATCTTCATGTTAACACCTTCCTTCGTACTGTAAAAATATTATTTTTCATCGTCTAAGTCTTTTTCTTCGGAAGGAGTATTTTTTTTATCTTTGTCTTTGTCAAAGAAGCTAAATTTTGAAGCGATACCAGGCACCATATCAATTAACTTACTAATATTATCTTGATGCTTCACACTTACCAATTGAACAGTTCCATTCTGAATGACCAACACTGCGGTAGGAGAAATTTTAGCCCCAAGGCCACCGCCACCACCATCTTTTTTATCTTTTTCAGTAGAGTTTTCGCTAGAACCGGCAGCAACCCCCAAGGACACATCGATTAAAGGAATAATAATGACATCGCCGATGGTGACTGGCTCACCTACAACTGTTTTTGTTGATACAAAACTATCCATTTTACTAAATAATGTTTCAAAGTTACTATTTATACTTGTTCCCACTTCTATCATCCTTTCGCGCTCATGTGAGCTAGTCTACTGATTTAGATAAAGGTTAGGGTTGCATCTGCTCAAAAAACAGACAGAAACCGACCATTCTTATCCTAAACAGCTATAGTAGTTATCAGAAAAAACTTACGATAATGCGTTTAATTGGTTTTTTAAAACAATAAATAACCAATAAATAAAGTATGCCATATATTGTAAATTTCCCTTTTGTAAATAAATTATACTGAAATATTTTTTCTTCAAAGTTACCTTTTATAACGATGTTTTGCATCCATAATCCGAAAAAAGCGGTTGTACACGCTAATATATATCCTGTATCAGCAGGGTCGTCAAGCCCAACTTCAGCAGTGAGAGAAAATTTTTTTGGTTTTAATAAATTAAATAAGTCTCTGATTAGGATAAAACTAAGCCGTATGACCTCGGTGTACTCATACTCTTTGATGTGTTCTAGTAATTTCGTAATACTAAATTGTTTTCTTGTTTTTATTTTTTTATTTTTAAAAAATTTTTCATTCTTCTTTTTGGTGGGAGTAGGCTTCACTGTTTTTTCTTTAGGCATTGGTTGCTCTGTTTTTTTAGGAGAAGCTACAACTGGTTCAGCTATTTTATCAACTTCAACGTTTTTCTCTTCATCATAAAAATTTTTAGAAAACATTCGAAAGGGATTTTTTCGAAATAGTTTAAAAATATTTTTAAAGGTGAGATGAATACCAAATAGATAAAATTGAGTTTTCATGGCACCATCTTCATAAAAAATATGACATTTGATAATGTGTAAAAGCCATGTAACTTTAATGTTATAGGTTTTATCCTCCTCATTTTTTAACGTAATCTCATATCGAAAAGAAATAAACAAAATCAGTAGCGTAGATACCAATAAAAAAAGAAGGATATATAAGATTATGAGCCCTATGAATTTAAGTATAATCATACGATCCTCGCTTTCTATAGAGATTAATTTTTAAACTTGGACTTGGAAGCCAAATATCTGGATAACCCGATTGTCAGTATAATAAGAACAACAGCAATCACTACAATATAAATAGAAATTGAAATGAAAAAAGGCTCAGGAAGCAAATTAATTAATAAGTCAGTTGCAGGATCAAGAAGCCATAAATCGTTTTTAAAAAAAAGTTCATGAAAAATCGTAAAATATTTATTAAAATCCGTGGAAACCAAAAGCCCAAAGGCAGATAGGGCAAGAAATGCAATAATAAAAAAAAGTTCGATGGACTTTAAAGTTACATATTTCCAATTATATTTAAGAAGTGCAAGCAGAACAATGCAAATAAAAAAAGTAACGACAATGATTTCTCTAAATTTATATGCAATTAAAAATAAATTTCGAACATCTTCCATATGAGAAATTTCTCGTTGGTCGAAGAACGGACGTTTTTCTCCATTGATATTAATGGTAATATTCAAACTTTCTTCTTTTCCTCTTAAATAATCCAGCATATGAGCTGTTACTTTCATTAGGGACGGTTTGTCCGCCATGAGTACTTGAACAGCATTATTTTTATCATATTGCTTGCTGTAAAATGTTTGATTAAAAACAACTAGTTCAACAGAGGAGAGAATAATAATGACAAATAGACAAAATGCCGCCAAAAATCCAAAAATCCATTTTATAAAATTCATTGGGACACCTCATTTAAAAAATAATTTTTAAAATTATTAAAATTATTCTGTTTACTTACAAAGGAGCACATCATCAATAAAAATAAATCCAAAGCCTCCACCCGTCCTTTTGCAATACCAACAACCGTATAATCAGCATTTTTATAAATGTTTTTTAGAAGTTCTTGGCTGTTTATAATAAATGCTAGGTTGTCAGAAGACTCGTCCATACAAATACAATAAATATTGTTAACTTTTTTATTGTTCAGTAAATGATTCATAATCCGCTGGGAATTACGTATACTTTTACCCATAAAACATTTTCTACAAATTTTCATCTTCATCACCACATCCAAATTGATTTGGAATATTATAACATATATTTTGGTTACTTCGAATAGATTTTAAACGTCTATTTTAATTTTTCTTGAATTTTATTTTTGGTGTGGCATTATTTTACGAATTTACATCTGATTTTGATGTATTAGACCTCCTCGGAAACCAGTACTTGACAAAAAACGCCAATAATGTTGAACTTAGAGTAAAAAGCAGGGCGATATAAATGACAAGATACGAAAAAGCAAAAAAGCTCAAAGCCAATGACTTCAAACAGTTATTTGGTGTGG
>JAVBJQ010000013.1:0-123262 GCA_031546905.1 Eubacteriales bacterium
CAATGCCAAGATAAAGGTCTTTAAGATTACTTCAAATAAATATCGTAACCACCGTAAACGTTTTGGATTGAGGATGTCACTTATTTGTGGAATAATCAATTTTGAGAATCATCAGGCGTAGTTTCCGATGAGGTCTATTTAAAAACCAAATAGTCTTTAAATACCATAGAAAAAATATTATATTTATTATATAATGAGAGATATTCAAGTATAATGACGATTTATACAGAAAGAGGTATTTATGGGAAAAACAAAAACATTAACGCAACTTGCTGTTTTAATTTTTCTTGTTTCCGCAATGGGGTATATGAGCGTTGCATTGATTGCCCTTGTTAAATCAACACATCTTTTTACAAATACTTCGGTAGCCTTTCACACAACAGAAATCGAAAAATCCCAACCCATACCAGAAGGAAAATATGAAGTGTACCAAAAAGGCAACTTAATTAAAAAGTTTTTAACTTATGAAGAAGCAAAAGCCTATGCCCTTCAGTATGACCATACGTTTGTGAAGGAAAAAGGCACCATCCGATGGCTATGGGATAATTACCCTCAATATAATGTGTTTGTAAAAAGTGATGACTATGTGGAGTTTAGCACTTTTTTAGAAGCACTAAACTATGCAAAAAAACAAGACAGAGCATTTGTCTACTATAGAAAAAACAATTCTCTTGTTTGGTCAACAGCAGACACTGCAAAAGATGCTTTTATGATAAAAAATGTTCCATTAATACTTCAATACCCAGAACTTCCAAGGGGGTGTGAGGTTACAAGTCTTGCTATGCTTTTAAACTATCATGGAATTAGAGCAGACAAAATGAAATTAGCCGATGAAGTTAAAAAAGACCCCACCCAATATGAAGTAAAGAGCGGGAGAATCCATTTTGGTAATCCCAATACAGGATTCGTTGGAGAGATGAAATCTTTAAACACACAAGGCCTAGGGGTCTATCATGCACCTATTAAAGAATTGCTTGATCAGTATACAAATAACGAGGGCTTTGATTTAACCGGTGTGGCATTTTCAGATTTGGAATATTATATTAGTAGTGGACTTCCTGTTTGGGTGATAACTAATGTAACTTTTGCAGAGCTTCCCAAAAGTAGCTTTGTAACATGGCAAACACCAACAGGAAAAATAGATATTACAACAAAAGAACATTCTGTAGTTATCACAGGGTATGATAAAAATCATGTGTATATAAATGATCCTTTGTACAGCAATGAAAATAGAAGTGTACCAAAAGCAGATTTTATAAAAGCATGGGAGCAAATGGGAAAACAAGCCGTTATCGTTATGCCTTAAACGAAGGAGATACTAATGAGAAAAAAATTTATTTTAATGATCTTTTGTGTAAGCTTTTTATTTTTAACATCTTGTAATAATCAAACGTTAGAAAAGAGTGGGAATTTTCCTCATAAGGAAATACAGAAGAATGAGGATTCAAAAGTGGAAGAACAGCCACAAATTCCAAAACAACCAGAGGTAACAACCCTCAACTTAACGGCAGTAGGCGACCTAATGGTGCATGAATGGCAACTAGAAGATAGTTTGGATAAAAAAACAAAATCCTATGACTTTGAACACAATTTTGAAAAAGTGAAACAATATATTTCAAAAGCTGATTTTGCGGTTGGAAATTTAGAGACAGTGCTAGATGAGGCCTATGGAAACTTTACAGGGTATCCTATGTTTAATTCTCCAGCAAGTTTTGCAAGTGCCATTAAAGACACAGGATTTGACTTGGTAACGACAGCCAATAATCACAGTAACGACAGATTTACAAAAGGTGTTTTTAGGACTATTAATATTTTAGATAAAATTGGATTGTATCATGTGGGCACTTATGCCAGTGAAGAAGAAAGCCAAAAGATTTTTATAAAAGAAATTAATAAAATAAAAGTGGCTTTTTTGTCATATAGTTATGGAACAAATGGAATAGCCATTCCAAAAGGCATGGAGTTTTCCATCCATTTAATTGATGATGAAAAGATTGAAAGGGATATTAAAAAAGCAAAAGAGCAGGGCGCCGAATTAGTTGTGGTTATGCCTCATATGGGAATTGAATATGCAGAAGCCCCTAGTGAGGACATTGAAAATTTTTGTAACATGATGTTCCAAAGTGGTGCGGACATTGTCCTCGCAAACCATCCTCATGTCTTGCAAAAAATGGAATTCAAAAATATAAAAAATAGTGATGGTACAGAACGAAGATGTTTTGTTATTTATTCATTAGGTAATTTTATTTCTTCTCAAAGAACAGAACCAAGGGATTGCTCTATTATTTTAAATATTCAAATTGAAAAAACGGAAGGGCAGAAGCCTGTAATCAAACAAGTTTCTTTTATTCCAACATGGGTTCAGTTTGTAAGTAAAAAAGGAGGTTATCTCATTCGGACACTTCCTATTTATGATGTATTAAAAGATTTGGAAAACGGAAATGACAATAACCTTCGTCCAAAAGATATTGTAAGAATAAAAGCGGCACAAAAAGAAATTGTACAAAAATTTTTGAGCCAACCACAACCGTTGAAAGAGGAATATATTTTTGAAGGAAAGTAACTTGAAGAATGAATAGCTTGTTTATTAAAAAACAGGGAATTAGTGTACTCTGTTAAGTATAAACGCACCATAAAAAACTTCCGTTTTGTATCTTACGGAAGTTTTTTATGGTGCGTTTATGATACCCTTACAACTACAGAAGTGTATTTTTATTAACTGGAAACGTTTTTTTCCAGTACAAATTCAATGGCCTGATCTGCTTGCAGGGGACGACTATAATAATATCCTTGTATTATTTTGCAACCACAATTAGAAAGATATTGGAGTTGTGACAGTTCTTCCACCCCTTCGGCCACAACTTTAATATGTAGTTCACTACTCATCTGAATAATTGCTTTTACGACAGCTTGCTTTTTGTTGTCAGTACAGACGTCGTCAACAAATGATTTATCTATTTTCAATATGTCGATGGGCAGTTTTGTTAAATAATTAAGGGAAGAATAAAAGGTTCCAAAATCATCCATGGCAATTGTAAACCCGTGCTCACGTAAAAGACTTAGTTTTTTTACGTTCTGAGTCATGTCTTTCATAATGGTGCTCTCTGATATTTCAAATTGCAAACAGGTTGGGGGGATTCCAATTCGAGTTACTGTCTCCATAATTGTTTCTACGAAGTTTACCTGTGCCAGTTGTTGTGCTGAAATATTCACGGCTACTAGGCCAAAGTTTATATTTTGGTCATATATCCTTTTTGCAAAGAGGAAAGCATTTTCGATTACCCATGCTCCAATTTTTAAAATTTGATTGCTTCCTTCTGCAATTTTAATAAATTCACCTGGACTTATTAAACCGTGTTCATCGGAATGAAGTCGCAAAAGTGCTTCAAATGCTACTACTTTTTCAGTAGAAATATTAATCTCGGGTTGGTATTCTAGTAACAGCTGATTATTTTCGATACACATACTTAAAATATCTTTGATTAAAGTTACTCTTTTAAATTGAGCATTCATTTCATTTCCAAAATAAACAAAGGCGTTTTTACCTTTTGCCTTGGCTTCATACATGGCTATATCCGCATGTTTTATCAGGGTGGTTATATCAGTGCCATCCTTTGGATAAACTGCAATTCCCATGCTGGCTGTTATGGGTAGTGTTAAACCAGCTATTTCAAGGGGGATTTGCAATAATTTATTTAGATGGGTGGCTACAGCATTTAACTTATCATGATCTCCTTTGACAGCAATTAGAAATTCGTCTCCACCAAATCGTGAACATAAGTCTGCATCAATAGAAGTTTCTTTCATAATCCTGCCCACGCCACTTAAAAACTCATCACCAATTTGATGCCCATGTAGATCATTTACTGTCTTAAAATCATCCAAATCGATAAAAAATATCCCAACGGTTAGGTCACCTTGAAGCAACTTATTTACCTCTGTTATAAAGGCTTTTCTACTTAAAAGACCAGTCAATTTATCATAATAATTCATGAAACTAACCATCGTATTAAAGTTGTTGGCTAAATCTCCAATTTCATTTTTATATTGGATATCACAAGTTGTAAAAACCATATCTTTCGCCCCACGTACAAAAACTTCTTTTAACTTTAGAATAGGGTTTGTTATAAATTTTGAAATAAAAACACTAGCAATGAAAGCCAACAAAATAAAAATAAAACCGATAGATGCCCCAGCTTGAACCAATTTATTTCGAACGGCATATATTTCGCTATAATCTTGCCGTACAACAACAGTCCAACGTGCATTTTCCGCAATGCTATAACTATAGAAGCGGTCAACTCCTTGAAGTTGAAACTCACAGTCCCCTATGCGAGGAGCTAAGCCAGCTAAATAGTCAGGTATAATTCGTTTTAGACTAGGTAGAACGGTGTACATATTGTTATATCGAGCATCAGAGTTAGAAAAAACAAAGCTATTGGAATCCATTATAAAAATTTGACCTGTTTCTCCCAGCTTCATTCCATTGATAAGCATGGCTAAAAATTCAGGTTGCTCAAAGGCAACAATCATACAGACTGGTTGATTGTTTTTTCCACAAATAGTGTAACCTACGGGTAACGTGTATTTTTGTGGATCAAGAAGAGAGGCGGTAGCATTGCCAAAGACCACATCATTACTATCTAAGGTATTCTGGAAGTAACTTTCAGTAGCTAGGGATTTGCCCAACAGTGAATTAATACTGCTGGCAACAACGTTTCCTTTTATATCTAGCACTAATATGTAATTAAATTTATGTGTGGCTTTTGTATATTCATAGAGGCTTTGATTAAGCGATTGGCTATCAAGTTCACTTATTGAAGTTGTTTTGTCTTCTAGTTGTGTAACAAAATTTCTCATATACACATCGGTGGATAATAGGCGTATGCTTAGCTTTTGAAACTCAACAATTTCCCTTAAGGAAGCTGACATACTTCTGGCGGACTCTCGTACACTTTCCTTCTTTAGTTGGACAGCGGTGTCGATAGCCACTTTCCCAAATAACAGTGCTAAGATCAGCATGGGTATGACTGCAAATGATAATAAGGATATTAAAATTAATTTTTTATAACTCATAAAATTCCCCACCCGTATGAAATATTTTATTCAAAAGACTTGTTCGAAAAGTTACACTGTTATCATAATATGCTGTAAAAAAATAAAAATAATCCCCATATCGCAAAACAAAATGATAGGGGCTTGAAACATTCATTCTGATTCATTCTACAAACCCATAAAATTAGATTTTTTAAATAGGTGTTAGAATCATACTGTGTTTTTTTTATAATGATTAAGATATACAAGAACATATTTTGCAGTAAGTCCAACGAGAACTCCTGTAACAAGACCAGAAATGAGAAGCACAGGCAGATAAGAAAATAGTTTCAAGTTTGACACAATAAGAGCAGCCATTAAAATTTGACCGATGTTGTGGAAAATTCCGCCCACAACACTAACTCCAATAATACTAAAAAAATGTACCCTCTTAGCAAGGTACATAAAAAGAAAACTCAAAAGTCCACCAGAAAGGCTGTATAACATTCCAGAGAATCCAGCAAATAAAAGCCCAGACAATATAATTCGAATAATATTAATGGAAAATGCTGTTTTTGCATCAAAATAATACAGTGCAATTAAAATAATGGTATTTGAAATACCTAGTTTAATGCCAGGAATGCCAATGGGAACAGGAATAAGCTGTTCAATATATCCAACAATGATAGCAAGTGCAATGAAAACTGATAAGTAAGCAATTTTTCGAGCCATTCTTTATTCTCCTTGTTTATTGAGAAATAGCATCCAGTTGATCATTGTATGCTCCTCCCGTAATTTCGACAACTAATTTGTTGGGAAGGCATACAATCGTTTCACCATTAAAACTAATTTTGCCTTGTTTCACACAAAGTTTGTCGGGGCAATCAGCGTCTATTACTTTAACCTTTGCATCAGAAATTTGAATCGTGTTAAAGTGTTCACCAACAGGAATTTTATATATTCCGTCTTTTTTAAGGGGGTACGTTGCATAGGGCTTGCCTGCAATTGTAACTAAAACTTCACTTCCACTTGTTTTAGGAGAAAAAACTTTCATTCCAATGAAACCAATTGCAAGTAATAAAATAAATATTATTAATATGATGTCACCTTTTTTTAACATGTCAGTAGTCCTTTTCTTCATAATTAAATAACCTTTAAAACAATACATGAATAGAATAAACTACAAACTACAAAAAATCAATATATTTCAATAGTGTTGGGGAGGTGTGGCAAATGCAGAATGAAATAATAATTGGCAGTATTGTTTCTCTCAAGAGACAAAATTACAATATATTTTTTAAAGTGACAGATATAGAACAGACAAACAGTAATGAAAAAAAAATAATTCTGTCAGGAATTGATTATAGAATAAAATTTGAGGAAGAAGAAAAAAATTTAGAACTTGTAAAACGAGAAAAGTTTTTGGTATTTAAAGAAGAGTTTTTTAACGATATTAATAAGCGTGTAAATAAAATATTAAAAAAGCGGAAAATTGACAATAACGCAAGACCGGGGAAAGTTCTTCACATAGATTCTGATAAGCAATATTTAAATTTATGTTTGAATTATTACGAAAAGCTTTTGATTCCGGCAAAAGGAGAGCATATTTCGGTAAATGACCAGCCCGAAAAAATTTTAGATATGTTAAAAAAGCATATGCCAGACATTGTCATTATAACAGGGCATGATTATTTTAACAAAGATAAGCCTAAGGACGAATTAAAAAGTTACAGAAATTCAAAATACTTTGTGGAGGCGGTCAAAGAGGCAAGAATTTTCCAACCTTTCAAAGACAGCTTAATTATCTTTGCAGGGGCTTGCCAATCTCATTATGAAGAATTAATTGAAGCTGGTGCCAATATTGCGTCAAGCCCCAATCGGATTTTAATTCATGCACTTGACCCTGTTTTTGCAGCGGAGAAAATAGCATATACTTCTATCGACACTATCTTAACAGGAGCGGAAATTTTGGAAAATACCATAACAGGCGCAAAGGGACTTGGTTGCTTTCAGACACGGGGAACTTTACGATATGGAAATTTAATAAGTGAAGTTTAATCAAAATCTGTGAAAAGGCAGCTTCGTTTAAAAAACAAGTTTGAAAAGAGATCTATTGACAGGAATAATATGGAATGATAAAGTTATCGCATAGAATGGTGACCGAATAAGGGAAAATTTTTAAAGCCCAATAAACTACGTTGAGATGGGAATGGATAAAATGAATAGGTTTGCTAAAGAGTGGCTGGAAGCATTAGTTGAGGCCTTGATTATATTATGTGTTTTATTTTTTGTTTGCTGGCCTGTTAAAATTGACGGGGCTTCCATGGAAGAAACTTTTCATACCAATGATCGGGTGGTGATTTCAAAAGCCCTCGTAATTGGCAATAAAATCAATAGAGGCGACATTGTTGTCTGCAAAATTGAAGCAGATGACAAGAGACATAAAATTATTAAACGATTAATCGGTCTCCCAGGAGACCATGTGAAAATAGAAGATGGAAAAGTAATCGTTAATGACAAAGTTTTAGAAGAACCATATGAAGTAGGATACACAGATGGCTCGGTGGATTTGCTTCTAAAAGCCAATGAGGTTTTTGTACTAGGAGATAACCGGGGTGTCAGTTATGATAGCCGAAAAATAGGGCCTATTGCCCACAACAAAATTTTAGGAAAAGTATTGTTTCGATTTTTCCCTTTCAATAAAATTAGCTCCTATTTATAAAAAATTGTATAATTTGTTAGTAATAAATATAACTTGAAAAATAAATGGTTATAGTATACAATGGAGTCAAATAAAATTAGGAGGTGTATTAAATGTCTTATAAAATTAATGATGATTGTATAAGTTGTGGTGCTTGCGAACCAGAATGTCCAGTATCTTGCATTTCTAGCGGTGATGGAAAGTATGAAATTAACGCTGAAGAATGTATCGAATGTGGTGCTTGTGCAGATGTTTGTCCAGTGGACGCTCCACACCAAGCTTAGTCAGTTATAAAAGAATTCCTTGCTTCTTTGGTGGGGAATTTTTTTATTGCCAAAAAATAAGTGATAGAGGTTGAGGAGAAACCTTTTAAAATTGGTAAAAACTTTTTTTAGAAATATTCCAAAAACCCTTGCAAAGCCATAAAATCTGATGTATAATGTGAGACGTTGTGACATAAAGCTGTGAAACAGAAGGTTGCCATGTAAATGGGTTATTTCTGCGGAGCCATGTCCAGTTCATGAAACCGGGCGACAAGGTCACTGTACATATGGGTTTATCAAGGCTAGAACTTGTTGTTTTAGTGCGGGATAATAGTATATTCATGTGCAGTTTCCACTTGTCGTACTCAAAATAGTGCGAAAAGGAGGGGACTTTTTTTATGGCAAATCAAAAAATAAGAATCACACTTAAATCTTATGACCACAAAATTATAGACCAATCAGCTGTACAAATTATTGAAACAGCGAAAAAGACTGGTGCTAAAATTAGCGGACCGATTCCGCTTCCTACTAAAAAGGAAATCATAACTATTCTTAGGTCAGTTCACAAACACAAAGATTCCAGAGAACAATTTGAAATGAGAACTCATAAGAGATTAATTGAGATTTTAATGCCTACACCAAAAACAGTAGATGCGTTAACACGTATTGACTTACCAGTTGGTGTTGATATTACACTTAAAATTATGTAATGAAAACAAAATGGTTTATATAAGAAGACTTATATAACCTAGTATGATTGCCAATACGGTAATCCGCTGTAGAGTTTATAGGAGGTGCAACTTAAATGAAAAAAGCGATTGTAGCTAAAAAAATCGGTATGACACAAGTTTTCACAGAGTCTGGAAATTTCGTGCCTGTAACAGTGCTTGAGGCTGGTCCTTGTTCAGTTGTTCAAAAAAAGACAATGGAAAACGACGGATATGAAGCGATTCAAGTTAGTTTTCAAGATGTAAAAGTTAAAAACGTTACGAAAGCAGTTAAAGGTCATTATGACAAAGCTGGCGTAAAAGTTAAAAAATATTTGAGAGAATTAAAACTTGATGATATTTCAACTTTCGAAATTGGTAGCGAATTGAAAGCAGACACTTTTGAAAAAGGCGACAGAGTTGATGTTAGTGCGATTTCAAAAGGTAAAGGTTTCCAAGGTGCCATCAAAAGACATAATCAACATAGAGGTCCTATGTCTCATGGTTCTAAATACCACAGAGGTGTTGGTTCTTTAAGTTCTGGTACTACTCCAGGTAGAGTTAAAAAAGGTAAAAAAATGCCTGGTCATATGGGTCATGTTAGAATTACAATGCAAAACCTTGAGGTTGTTCGTACGGATGCAGAAAAAAATCTATTGCTCGTTAAAGGTTCAATTCCTGGAGCTAAAGGTGCAATTGTAGTTATTAAAAATACTGTAAAAGTAAAATAATTCTTTACGAAAGGAGGAATACTAATGGCAAATGTAGCTGTTTATAATATGAGCGGAGCTCAAGTTGGAACAATGGACTTGAATGACGAAATATTTGCTGTGGAAGTAAACGAACATGTTGTTCATATGTCGGTTGTTCAATACCTTGCAAATCAAAGACAAGGCACTAAAAGTTCAAAAACTCGTGCGGAAGTTCGCGGTGGTGGTAGAAAACCATGGAGACAAAAAGGTACAGGTAGAGCTAGACAAGGTTCAATTCGTTCTCCACAATGGACTGGCGGCGGTGTTGTTTTCGCTCCAAAACCAAGAGACTTTTCTTTTAAATTAAACAAAAAAGTAAAAAGATTAGCATTAAAGTCTGCTCTTACATCAAGAGTAACTGAAAATAAATTTATTGTACTTGATAGTTTAAGTTTTGAACAAGTAAAAACACAAGAAATGAAAAAAGTGCTTGACAATCTTAAAATTACTGGTAAGGCTTTAGTTGTTATTGATTCAGAAGATAAAAATGTAATGTTATCTGCGAGAAACCTTCAAGGTATCAGAACTGCTTCTGTAAATACAATTAATACTTATGACATTTTAAAATTTGATACGTTTATCGTAACAAAAAGCGCTGTAGAAAAAATCGAGGAGGTGTACGCATAATGGCTGATTTAAAATATTACGATATTATCGACAAGCCAGTTGTTACTGAAAGAAGTATGCAATTGCTTGAAGCGAAAAAATATACATTTTATGTACACCCAAGTGCTACTAAAATTCAAATAAGAGAAGCTGTAGAAAAAATGTTTGATGGCGTAAAAGTTGAGTCTGTAAATACGATGAATATTTTAGGCAAAATGAAAAGACGCGGTCATACAAAAGGTAGAGCTGCTAATAGAAAAAAAGCGATTGTTAAACTTACAGAACAAAGTAAGGAAATCGAATTATTCCAAGGTATGTAATTTAAAATACCAAAGATACACACGGGCGCGTGTAGCGTTCTTAGAGTTTGAAAGGAGAGGAAAACGTGGGTATTAGAAGATATAAGCCATATACACCTTCCAGAAGACATATGTCAGTTTCTGACTTTGCTGAAATCACTAAAAGTGAACCAGAAAAAAGCCTTGTAATCCACTTGAAAAAAAATTCAGGTAGAAATAACCAAGGAAAGATAACTGTTCGTCATCGTGGCGGTGGTGCAAAAATTAAATATAGAATCATAGATTTTAAACGTAATAAAGACAACATTCCTGCGAAAGTAGTAGGCGTGGAGTACGATCCAAACAGAACAGCCAATATTGCGCTTTTAAGCTATGTTGATGGTGAAAAAAGATACATTATTGCTCCTTATGGTTTAAAAGTTGGCGACATGCTTATGAGCGGTCCAGATGCTGAAATCAAAGTAGGAAATGCGCTTCCAATGAGAAATATTCCAATTGGTTCAAGTATTCATAATCTTGAAATGAAAGTTGGTCAAGGTGCTCAATTAGTTCGTTCAGCAGGTAATGTTGCTCAACTAATGGCAAAAGAAGGCAAATATGCAACAGTTAAACTTCCTTCTGGTGAAATGAGATTACTTCCAATTGATTGTAGAGCTACAATCGGTCAAGTTGGTAATATCGACAATGAACTTGTTAAATTAGGTAAAGCAGGTAGAAAACGTCACATGGGTATCAGACCTACTGTTCGTGGATCTGTAATGAACCCTGTTGACCATCCACATGGTGGTGGTGAAGGTAAGGCTCCTATCGGACGTCCAGGCCCATTAACTCCTTGGGGTAAACCAGCATTGGGTTACAAAACTAGAAAGAAACATAAAGGTTCAAACAAATATATTGTTCGTGCAAGAAGTAAATAATACGAAGTCTCGTTGGAGTTTGGCGGAACGTATTCCGCTTTGGCTCTTTCGGATTTTAGAAGGAGGAAAATTACATGGCTAGATCGCTTAAAAAAGGACCATTTGCTGATGACCACTTACTAAAAAAGATAGAAGAACTTAACAAGAAAAATGAAAAGACAGTTGTCAAAACTTGGTCTCGTCGTTCTACGATATTTCCTGAAATGATTGGTCATACAATCGCTGTACATGACGGTAGAAAACACGTTCCTGTATACGTTACAGAAGATATGGTTGGTCATAAATTAGGAGAGTTCGCCCTTACAAGAACTTACAGAGGTCACGGAAAAGACGCTGAGAAAAAATCAAGAGTTCGCTAATAAATTTGGAAGGAGGTTTCGTTCATGGCAAAAGGACATAGAAGCCAGATAAAAAAAGAAAGAAATGAAAATAAAGATACAAGACCGAAAGCGCATGCTAAGTACGTTAGAGTTTCACAAAGCAAAGCTAAAATCGTTTTAGACCAAATAAAAGGCAAAAACGTTGAGGTTGCGGCTGGTATTTTATTATATTCTCCTAGATATGCAGCAAGATTAGCAGAAAAAGTTCTCAAATCTGCTGTTGCAAACGCTGAAAATAACCTAGGCATGGATAAAGAAAAACTTTTTGTTGAAGAAGCTTTTGCAAGCAAAGGCCCTACAATGAAAAGAATCCGTGCAAGAGCTAAAGGAAGCGCTTATAGAATAGAAAAGAAAATTAGTCATATTTCAATAATCCTAAATGAAAGATAAGGAGGTTAAGAATGGGACAGAAAGTAAATCCACATGGATTAAGAGTCGGTATAATTAAAGAATGGGATTCCGTTTGGTATGCTGAAAAAGATTTTTCTAAATTTCTTATTGAAGATAATAAAATAAGAAAATTTTTAAAGAAAAAACTTTATGCTGCTGGAGTTTCAAAGTTAGCGATCGAAAGAACAAACGAACGTGTTAAAATTTATGTTCATACACCTAACCCAGGTATTATTATTGGTAGAAATGGTCAAGCAATTGCTGACTTAGGGAATGAAGTTCAAAAATTAACTACTCAAAAAGTTTCGATAGATGTAAAAGAAATCAAAAAACCAGAACTTGACGCACAATTGGTTGCTGAAAAAATTGCAAAACAATTGGAAGAACGTGTTACGTTCCGTCGTGCTATGAAACAGGCTATGGGAAGAACTATGAAGATGGGTGCTAAAGGTATCAAAACAGCTGTTTCTGGTCGTCTTGGTGGCGCTGATATGGCTCGTACTGAACACTATCATGAAGGCACTATTCCACTTCAAACATTGCGTGCTGATATAGATTATGGCTTTGCAGAAGCTGACACAACTTACGGCAAATTAGGCGTAAAAGTTTGGATTTATAAAGGCGAAGTGCTTCCTCAAAAAGTGAAAAAGGAAGGGAGTGTTCAATAATGTTAATGCCAAAAAGAGTAAAAAGACGTAAACAATTTAGAGGCAGAATGAAGGGCCAAGCTTTACGTGGTAACAAAGTTATTTATGGTGATTTTGGTTTAGTTGCAATGGAACCAAGCTGGATTACATCAAATCAAATTGAAGCTGCTCGTATCGCTATGACTAGATATATCAAACGTGGTGGTAAAGTTTGGATTAAAATTTTCCCAGACAAACCAGTTACTGAAAAACCTGCTGAAACTCGTATGGGTTCCGGTAAAGGTTCACCTGAATATTGGGTAGCAGTTGTTAAACCAGGCAGAGTAATGTTTGAACTTGCAGGAGTTGCTGAAGAAGTTGCAAGAGAAGCGCTACGTCTCGCTATGCACAAATTACCAATTAAATGTAAAGTAGTTTCACGCGCGGAACAAGAAATGGAAGGTGATAGCAGTGAAAACTAAAAAGTTTGTTGAAGAATTAAACGGCAAAACACAAGAAGAACTTAATCTTGATTTGGTTGCTGCTAAAAAAGAGTTGTTTAATTTAAGATTTCAATTAGCTACTAACCAACTCGAAAATACTGCAAGAATTAAAGATGTTCGTAGAAACATCGCTAGAATACAAACAGTGATAACACAGAAACAATCAGGAGCTTCTAAATAAGTTTATGAAAGGAGGCAATTTGCGTGGTAGAAAGAAATCTACGTAAAACAAGAATCGGTAAAGTTGTTAGTGACAAAATGGATAAAACTATTGTTGTTGCTGTCGAAAGCAATGTAAAACATCCTTTATATGGGAAAATTATTAAAAGAACTTACAAATTAAAAGCTCACGACGAAAATAATGAGTGCGCAATAGGCGACCGTGTTAAGGTTATGGAAACAAGACCATTATCAAAAGAAAAAAGATGGAGACTTGTTTCAATTCTCGAAAAAGCTAAATAATTCGTTTGAGAGGAGGCAAATAAATGGTACAACAAGAATCAAGATTAGTAGTTGCCGACAACTCAGGCGCTAAAGAAATTCTTTGCATTAGAGTTTTAGGTGGTTCTACAAGAAGATATGCAAGTATCGGGGACATTATAGTTGCTACTGTTAAAGATGCAACACCCGGTGGCGTTGTTAAAAAAGGCGACGTTGTAAAAGCTGTTGTTGTTAGAAGCAAAAAAGGCGTTGGTAGAGCTGATGGTTCTTACATCAAATTTGATGATAACGCTGCTGTAATTATAAAAGATGATAAAAACCCAAGAGGTACACGTATATTTGGACCGGTAGCAAGAGAGCTTAGAGAAAAACAGTTTTTAAAAATTTTATCACTAGCACCGGAAGTTCTATAAGGAGGTGTAGTTTGTGTCAATTAAAATGAGAATTAAAAGAGGCGACAAAGTTGAAGTTATCGCTGGTAAAGACAAAGGTAAAAAAGGTAAAGTTTTACTTGTCGACCGTGAAAAAAACAGAGTTATCGTTGAAGGCGTTAATATCATTTCTAAACATACAAAACCAAACAAAGTTGGTCAAGCTGGTGGAATCATTAAAAAAGAAGCAGCAATTCATGCTTCAAACGTAATGTATTTACACGATGGCAAGCCAACAAGACTTGGTATCAAAGTTGTTATGGAAGAAAAAGACGGACGTCAAAAAGCTGTAAAATATAGAGTTGCTAAATCAACTAACGAAGTAATCAACTAGTAATAGGAAGGAGGTAAATTGGTGAACAGGTTAAAAGAATATTATGAAAAAGAAGTCGTTGATGTTATGATGAAAAAGTTTTCATATAAAAATAAAATGGCAGTTCCTAAACTTGATAAAATAGTTATTAACATGGGCGTTGGCGAAGCAAAAGAAAATGCGAAAGTATTAGAAAATGCTGTTAGTGATATGACAATTATCGCAGGTCAAAAACCAGTAGTTACAAGAGCTAAAAAATCAATCGCAGCATTTAAACTTCGTGCAGGTATGCCTATCGGCTGTAAGGTTACACTTAGAGGCGAAAGAATGTATAACTTCGCAGATAGATTAATTAGCATTGCGTTACCACGTGTTCGTGACTTTAGAGGTGTTAGTGCTGAAGCGTTTGATGGTCGTGGAAATTACACACTTGGCGTGAAGGAACAACTTATGTTCCCAGAAATCCAATACGATAAAATTGATAAAATTAGAGGTATGGATATCATTTTCGTTACAACTGCTAAAACAGACGAAGAAGCGAGAGAACTTTTAACATTATTCGGAATGCCATTTAAAAAGTAAGGGAGGTAAGACGATGGCTAAAAAATCTATGATTGTGAAGCAACAAAGAGAGCCTAAATTTTCTTCAAGAGCGTATACACGTTGTAAAATTTGTGGTAGACCACATGCTGTTTTGAGAAAGTTTGGCATATGCCGTATATGCTTCCGCGAATTAGCTTACAAAGGTCAAATCCCGGGAGTAAAGAAAGCCAGCTGGTAAAAGAGAGGAGGATTTTTAAATGTCAATGAGTGATCCAATCGCTGATATGCTTACAAGAATCAGAAACGGTAATTCTTCTAAACACAATAAAGTTGATGTTCCTTCATCAAAAATGAAAAAGGCAATAGCTGATATTTTGACAAGTGAAGGTTATATTCAAGGTTATGAAGTAGTAGAAGATGGCGTTAAAAAAACAATCCGTATTAAATTAAAATACGGTAAAGATAAAAATGAAAAAGTAATTACAGGCATTAAAAGAATATCAAAACCAGGTTTGCGTGTTTACGCTTGTACAGAAGATATTCCTAAAGTTTTAAATGGTTTAGGAATTGCTATTGTATCAACAAACTTAGGTGTTATGACTGATAAAGATGCAAGAAAACAAGGTGTAGGCGGAGAAGTTTTAGCTTACGTATGGTAAAAAAATATAAAATTCAAACAATCTTAAGGAGGTGCAGACCATGTCTCGTATAGGAAGACTTCCTGTAGTAGTTCCAGCTGGCGTTGATATTAAAATCGAAGCAGGAAACTTAGTTACAGTAAAAGGACCAAAAGGTACATTACAAAGAAAATTATCTGAGGACATGAACATCGCAATTGAAAACGGACAATTAACAGTTACTAGACCAAGTGATTTGAAAAAATTTAGAGCATTGCACGGTTTAACCCGTACTTTGATTTCTAATATGGTTGAAGGCGTAGTTAATGGTTATTCAAAAGTATTAGAAATAAATGGTGTTGGTTATAGAGCTGCAAAAAGCGGAAATAAACTTACATTATCTCTAGGTTATTCACATCCAGTGGAAATGATTGACCCTGAGGGAGTTACTGCTACTGTTGAAGGCACAAATAAAATTACAGTTTCAGGAATTGACAAAGAAAAAGTTGGCCAATTCGCAGCTGAAATTAGAAGTAAACGTCCACCTGAACCTTACAAAGGCAAAGGAATCAAATATGCTACCGAAATAATCAGACGTAAAGTTGGTAAAACCGGTAAGAAATAGTAAAGGAGTGAAATCCATATGGTAAGCAAACCATCTCGTGCGGCAGCTAGAGAAAAACGTCATTATAGATTACGTAATATTCTCAAAGGAACTGCCCAAAGACCAAGATTAGCTGTATTTAGAAGCAATAACCACGTATATGCTCAAATTATCGATGATAAAATAGGGCATACATTAGTAGCAGCTTCAACAATGGAAAAAGATATTGCTAAAAATTTGAATAGTACTTCAGATATAGAAGCAGCGAAAGCTGTTGGCGAAGCAGTAGCTAAAAAAGCCATTGAAAAAGGCATCAATCAAGTTGTATTCGACCGCGGCGGATACATTTATCATGGAAAAGTTAAAGCTTTAGCAGACGCGGCTAGAGAAGCTGGCTTACAATTCTAAGGCAAGGAGTGAAAAATTTGAAAAGAATAGACCCAAGCACACTTGATTTGAAAGATAGAGTAGTAACAATCAATCGTGTAACCAAAGTTGTTAAAGGCGGACGTACTTTTCGTTTTGCGGCTTTAGTTGTAGTTGGCGATGAAAAAGGTCATGTAGGCGTTGGCTTAGGAAAAGCAACTGAAATTCCAGATGCGATTCGTAAAGGCAAAGAAGATGCTATGAAAAATCTTATTTACATTGAACGCAACGAAAACGATAGTATTTATCACGAAATCACAGGAAAATTCGGCAGCGCTAGTGTTTTAGTAAAACCAGCTGAAGAAGGTACTGGAGTTATCGCTGGTGGTTCTGTGCGTGCTGTACTTGAACTTGCAGGAATTAGAAATATTAGAACGAAATCTTTAGGTTCAAACAATAAGCGCAACGTTGTAAATGCAACTATTGAAGGGCTTAAAGCTATTATGACTCCTGAACAAGTTGCAAGATTACGCGGAAAAACCGTTGAAGAAATTCTTGGGTAAGGAGGAAAAACCGTGGCTAATGAATTAAAAATAACATTAGTAAAATCCAAAATAGGAGCAATTCCTAAGCATCAAAAAACTATCCAAGCTCTTGGGCTTAATAAAACTAACAGTAGTGTTGTTAAAGCTGATAGCCCAGCAACAAGAGGTATGATTAATCAAGTAAGCCATCTTTTAAAGGTGGAAGAAATATAAAAATAAGGAGGTGCCCGTATGAAACTAGGCGAATTAAAACCTGCTGCTGGCTTAACTAAAAAGTCATTCCGCAGAGGTAGAGGTCACGGTTCAGGAAACGGAAAAACTGCTGGTAAAGGACATAAAGGACAAGGTTCTCGTTCAGGCGGTGGAGTAAGACCTGGCTTTGAAGGAGGTCAAATGCCTCTTTACAGAAGACTTCCAAAAAGAGGTTTTACATGCAGAAATTCTAAAGATATCGTAACAGTAAATGTGCTACATCTTAATGTTTTCGAAGATAATACAGTAGTTGATATTGCAGCTTTACAATCAAAAGGTTTAATTTCTAATCCTCGTGATGGAGTTAAAATTCTTGGTAAAGGCGACCTTACTAAAAAACTTACCGTTAAAGTAAATCAATTTAGCGAATCCGCACTTGAAAAAATAAAAGCGGCTGGTGGAGAAGCAGAGGTGATTTAGTGTTTGATGTGTTTATAAATGCTTGGAAGGTAAAAGAAATACGTACAAAGCTCATAAATATTGTAATGATATTGTTAGTCGTAAGAATCGGAGCTCATATTCCACTTCTAGGTATAGACCATATGCAATTACAACAATACTTAAGTCAAGGAAGCCAAGAAAACCAACTGTTATTTAATATTATTTCAGGTGGCGCTTTTGCTCACATGAGTATTTTTGCTATGGGTATTGGACCATACATTACATCTTCCATTATCATGCAGCTTTTAGGTGTTGCAATACCTAAACTCGAACAACTCCAAAAAGAAGGCGAGTCTGGCAGAAAAAAAATATCACAATACACTCGTGTTCTTACAATTGGGTTATCTTTATTGCAAGGCATCGGAATCACTTACAGCATGAGATATATTTTTAAACCAGAGTATCAAAATTTCTGGGTATATATCGTAGCTGTTATCTCACTTGTTGCTGGCTCATCATTCATTATGTGGCTTGGCGAGCAAATGACAGCAAAGGGAATCGGAAACGGTGCTTCTATGCTGATCTTTGCAAATATTTTATCATCTTTACCTACTGGTGCGGTTTCTTTATACAAATACGCTTCTGGTAGTGGTGTTTCAGCTTGGGTAAAAGTTGTGCTTTTAATCGTTATGTTTACTTTCGTTATTGCCTTTGTTGTGCTTGCTCAAGCAGGAGAAAGACGCTTGCCTGTTCAATACTCAAAGAAAATGGTAGGACGCAGAACTTTTGGTGGTCAATCTTCGTTTATTCCAATTAAAGTTAATATTGCTGGGGTTATCTCCATTATTTTTGCGATTTCTCTTTTGCAATTCCCAATGACAATTAGCCAATTTGTTAAAGTTGACTGGTTGACTAAAGTTACAACCTATTTAAACATTAGTCATCCATTTGGTGCTGTTTGTTATATTGCTTTAATCGTTTTCTTTACTTATTTCTACACTTCAATTGTATTTAATCCTATTGAAGTTGCTGAGAATATGAAAAAAAATGGTGGTTTTATTCCAGGGATCAGACCAGGTCAACCTACTTCAGCTTATATTACAAAAGTAGTGAGTAGAATTACACTTGTTGGTGCTGTTTTCTACGCAATGATTGCCCTCCTTCCTGTTTTGTTCCAATGGATTTTTGGAATGAAAGTTGGATTTGGCGGAACTACAATCTTAATCGTTGTTGGCGTTGCGCTTGACACTGTTAAACAAATTGAATCTCAATTGCTTATGAGACATTATAAAGGCTTTTTGAACGACTAATATCGTAACTTTGGGAAATGCCTTTTGTTGCATTTCCCCATAGTCGGTATGGATCGGTTTAAACAATAGATTGGAGAACTTAAAATGAAATTGGTATTTATGGGGGCGCCTGGTGCAGGCAAAGGTACACAAGCTCAAGCACTTTCAAAACATTATAATGTTCCTTATATTTCTACTGGAGATATTATGCGTGAGCATATCAAAAACGATACCGAAATTGGTCGCCTTATGAAAGACAAATTAGGTATGGGACAATTTGTTTCTGATGAACTTGCTATTAATATTGTAAAAGATAGACTAAAGGAAGATGATTGTAAGAATGGTTATATATTGGATGGGTTTCCTAGAAATTTAGCCCAAGCAAAATGTTTAGACGAATTTGATGCACCGGATAAAGTGATTTCAGTAGAAGTTGCTGATGAACTAATTATTGAAAGAATGTCTGGCAGAAGAATTTGTCTTAATTGTAAAGCTATTTACCATGAACATAACCACCCACCTAAACAACCTAATATTTGTGATGTTTGTGGAGCTTCTTTAGTTCAAAGAGATGACGACAAAGAAGAAACTGTTATCAAACGTTTAAACGTTTACCATGAACAAACTGAGCCTATCATGGACTATTACAGACATAAAAATCTTCTTCTTGAAATAAATGGCGTAGGCGAAATTAAAAAAGTTGCTGAATCAATTGTGAAAGTTTTAGGAGAAAAAACTTTATGGCAATAACTATTAAAACACCAGAACAAATTGAAAAAATGCGTATAGCAGGTCAAATTGTTGCAAAAACACATGAACTGATAAAAGAGGCCATTCGGCCAGGCGTTACGACAAAAGAGTTGAATTCAATTGCAGAAAAATTTATCAGAGCTGAGGGCGCTGTCCCTTCTTTTCTAGGTTATAACGGATATCCTGCATCGATTTGTGCTTCTATTAATGAAGAAGTTATTCATGGTATCCCAAGCAATAGAAAAATAAAAGACGGCGATATTATTAGTATTGATATTGGAGCTTATATAAACGGGTTTCATGGTGATGCTGCTAGAACTCATGCTGTTGGTAATGTTTCTGATGAAGCGAAAAAACTCATCGAAGTAACCCAACAAAGTTTTTTTGAAGGAATAAAATTTGCGAAAAATGGCAATCATTTACATGAAATTTCTGCTGCTATTCAAGATTACGTTGAAAAATTCGGATTTTCCGTTGTACGTAATTACTGTGGTCACGGCATTGGTACACAAATGCACGAGGACCCTCAAATTTTAAATTACAGACAAAAAAACAGAGGGCCACGTCTTCAAACTGGCATGACACTTGCCATAGAACCGATGGTGAACTGTGGCACTTTTGAGGTTTCTGTGCTTTCTGATGACTGGACTGTTGTGACAAACGACAAAAAGTACTCCGCACACTATGAAAATACTCTGTTAATTACTGACGGAGAACCTGAGCTTCTTACTTTGTTGAGGTGAAAAAAATGGAATATACCATAGGTCAGGTAGTATATTCAAAAAAAGGTCGGGATAAGGGCTTACCATTTTTAATTTTTAAAGTGGACGGCGATTATTTATATTTGGCTGATGGAAAAATTCGCAAGATCAGTAAGCTAAAGAAAAAGAAATGTAGGCACGTTCAGCCTACCAATCATATTATTTTAGAATTTAAAAATTCTATTGAAAATAATTTATTTCTGACTGATTCAGATATACAAAAATATTTATTAAGTGTGTGTGCTAATGCACCTGCGGAGTAGGAGGTATAACTTTGTCAAAAAGTGATGTAATTGAAGTTGAAGGTACTATTATTGAAAAACTTCCCAATGCTATGTTTCTTGTTGAACTTGAGAATGGTCACAGAATCTTAGGCCATATTTCTGGTAAACTAAGAATGAATTTTATAAGAATTTTACCCGGTGATAAAGTTTTAATTGAAATGTCTCCTTATGATTTGACTAAAGGCAGAATAATTTGGAGAGATAAGTAGAAAGGAGCGGTCATAATGAAAGTTAGACCTTCAGTAAAGGCTATCTGCGAAAAATGCAAGATTATTAAAAGAAAAGGTAAAGTTATGGTTATTTGCGAAAACCCTAAACACAAACAAAAACAGGGTTGATTTTATCTTTAATGTTCATGTAAGAAATTCGACTTTGTCGTTTTTCCTTATATACGTGGTTAGATTGGGTCGAGAACCCTTGAAGACCTATAATCCTTAAAATCCGAAAATTTATATAAGAACAGGGTGCGGCTGCCTCTGTAAAAAAATTATTATTATTTAATCAGTTTAAATATTCCAGGAGGTGCAATAAATACATGGCTCGTATTGCTGGTGTAGATTTACCTAGAGAAAAGCGTGTAGAAATTGGTCTTACTTATATATTTGGTATTGGCCGTCAAAGTTCTATTAGAATTTTGAAAGAAGCTGACGTTAGCTCTGATACTCGAGTAAGAGATTTAACAGACGATGAAGTTTCACGTATTCGTGAAGTAATCGATAGAAGTCAAAAAGTTGAAGGCGACTTGAGAAGAGAAGTAGCGCTTAATATAAAACGTCTAATGGAAATTGGTTGCTACAGAGGAATCCGTCATAGAAAAGGACTTCCAGTTAGAGGTCAAAAGACTAAAACTAACGCTAGAACCAGAAAAGGTCCTAGAAGAACTGTTGCTAACAAGAAAAAATAAAGGAGGGTTATATTAAATGGCTAAGAAGGCAGTTAAAAAAACTACTACTCGTAGACGTCGTGATAGGAAGTTTGTTGACCGTGGGCAAGCTCACATTCAATCAACTTTTAATAATACAATTGTAACAATTACTGACGCACTTGGAAATGCTTTGTCATGGGCGAGTGCAGGTCAATTGGGTTTTAGAGGCTCAAGAAAATCAACTCCTTATGCTGCACAAATGGCAGCAGATACTGCTGCAGCATCTGCTAAAGAATATGGCTTAAAAACTGTTGAAGTTTTTGTTAAAGGTCCTGGTTCAGGCAGAGAAGCAGCAATTCGTGCACTACAAGCAGCTGGTCTTGACGTTACGATGATTAAAGACGTTACTCCAGTTCCACACAATGGTTGTAGACCACCAAAACGCAGAAGAGTTTAATTTTTTATAGGAGGTGTAATTTTTAATGGCTAGATATATTGGTCCTGTTTGCAGACTTTGTCGTAGAGAAGGCTGTAAACTTTTCTTAAAAGGTGAAAAGTGTTCAAAAAATGTTTGTCCGGTTAGCGTAAGACCTTATGCTCCAGGCCAACATGGACAAAGTAAGAAAAAATTATCTGAATATGGTTTACAGTTGAGAGAAAAACAAAAAGCGAAAAGAATTTATGGCGTGTTGGAAACTCAATTCGAAAACTATTTCGTTAAAGCTGATAATATTAAAGGAGTTACTGGTGAGAACTTACTTTGCTTGCTTGAATTAAGACTTGATAACGTGGTTTATAGATTAGGCTACGGTCGTTCAAGAACAGAAGCAAGACAAATCGTTCGTCACAACTTAATTACTGTTAATGGTAAAAAAGTAAATATTCCTTCTTATCAAGTAAAAGTTGGAGATGTTGTTGCGATTCGTGACAAATCTAAAACATTAACTAGATTTAAAGACGTTCTTGCAGTTACGGATTTAAGAGCTGTTCCAGCTTGGTTAACTGCTGAACATGACAACTTAAGCGGTACTGTTGTTTCTCTTCCTCAAAGAGAACACATTGATATTCCTGTACATGAAACGCTTATCATCGAGTTGTACTCTAAATAATAATGTTAATCCGTATAGTTACTGGCGAGCTTGCTAACCAGTACAAGTGTTGAGCAATATATGTAAACCAAAAGGGAGGTTCGGATGCGTGTTGGAATTTGAAAAACCTAGCATTGAAATTGCTGAAATATCACATGACGAACAATACGGTCGCTTTGTAGTTGGCCCGCTTGAAAGAGGCTATGGTACTACTTTAGGGAATGCTTTAAGAAGAATTCTTCTTTCTTCATTGCCTGGTGCTGCTGTAAGCAATATTAAATTTGAAGCTGGCGTTTTACATGAATTTACCACTGTAAACGGCGTGAAAGAAGACGTTTCAGAGATAATTCTTAATTTAAAAAATTTGGCTATCAGAAATAATAGCGATAGCCCAGAAGCCAAAGTCGCTTACATAGAGATGGTTGGCGAGGGCGAAATTCGTGCAGGTGATATTAAAGTTGACTCCGATATTGAGATTTTAAACCCTAACCTTCATATTGCTACTTTAAGCGATGGACCAGACAGTAAGTTTTTTGCTGAAATCACCATTACTAAAGGTCGTGGATACGTTGGTGCTGATAAAAACAAAAAGCAAGATCAATCTATTGGCACTATTCCTATCGACTCACTTTATACGCCTGTTCGCAGAGTTAACTTCTTAGTTGAAAATGCACGTGTTGGCCAAATTACAGATTATGATAAACTAATTCTGGAAGTTTGGACTAACGGAACTATTTCTCCAGATGATGCTGTTAGCTTAGGGGCTAGAATTTTAAATGAACATTTAAACTTGTTCATTGATTTATCCGACAATGCTAAAAATGCTGAAATCATGGTGGAAAAAGACGAAGGCAAAAAAGAAAAAGTCCTTGAGATGAGTATCGAAGAACTTGATTTGTCTGTTCGTTCATATAATTGCCTAAAACGTGCGGGTATTAATACTGTTGAAGATTTAGCTAATAAAACTGAGGAAGAAATGATGAAAGTTAGAAACCTCGGTAGAAAATCGCTTGAGGAAGTTCTTAATAAAATGCTTGAACTAGGTCTTGCGTTAAGCCCTAGTGATGAATAATATTTAAGGAGGTTTTGGAATGTCCGGTTATAGAAAACTTGGTCGCACTAGTAGCCAAAGAAAAGCTTTGCTTCGTAATCAAGTGACCAATTTATTATACCATGGTAAAATGAAAACCACGGATACCAGAGCAAAGGAAGTTAGAAAAATAGCTGAAAAAATTATTACTCTAGCTGTTAAAGAAAAAGATAACTTTACTGAAGTTACTGTTAAAGCTAAAGTTGCTAGAAAAGATGCTCAAGGTAAACGTGTGAAAGAAGTTGTAAATGGTAAAAAGGTTTCTGTTTTTGATGAAGTTGATAAAACAATCAAAAAAGATAATCCTTCTCGTTTAAATGCGAGAAGAAAAATTTTAAGTATTCTCTACCCTGTTACTGAAGTTCCTAAAGATGGCAGAAAAGTAAGAGCAAATACTAAAGATGTTGATATGTGTGCAAAACTTTTTGATGAGATTGCTCCAAAATATGTTGACCGCAATGGCGGTTACACACGTATTATCAAAATCGGCGCTCGTAAGGGTGACGGTGCAGAAGAAGTTTTAATTGAATTAGTTTAATTCAATCTAATTTATAATCATGCGTAAGTATAAAGCACAATTTGCCTTGTACTTGCGCATTTTTTAAAATTTATTTTTATAATGAGTAAAAGATATGATTTTATTTATTATAAAGATAAATTGAGAAGGAGACTACATATGAATTCCAAAGTGTTGAAGCTATTAAATGAAGCAATTTTTCAAGTTGGTCAGGGAAATCATGAAGAAGCAATCTCAATTCTAAAATCGTTGTTGGAATATGAAATTGATAAAAGTATTCAGGATATTATTTTTGAACAGATTGCTGTTTGTTATATTCAATTAGGTATGCTCCAAGAGGCAAAATATTATTTAGAACAATTTATTTTTAGCAATTTAAATGTTGGGGTAACGGATACTCACTATATGCTTTTAAATGTTTATGAAGACTTAGGTGAATTTAAAAATGCAGTTTCTTTATATAAACAATTTTCAGGGTTTTCTGAAAATATGCCTTTTGACTATTATTGCTATAAACTTTGGCTTTTACAAAATGAACCTAATGGGGAAGCACTGGAACTGCAAAGAAAACATATTTTTAAAGTTAATCCTAAAATAAGTATCGTTGTTCCTGTTTATAATACACCTGATCGTTTTCTAAAGGATATGATAGATTCTGTATTGAAGCAAACATATTCTAATTGGGAGTTGTGTTTGGCAGATGGAAATAGTAGTAACGAATCTGTTAGGGAAATTATAAGAGAGTACGCCACTAAATATGAAAATATAAAATATATTTTTCTTAATGAAAATAAGGGAATATCAGAAAATACAAACAATGCAATTTATTTAGCAACAGGTGAGTACATTGCCTTTTTAGACCACGATGATACAATTACAGAAGATGCTTTATATGAGATTGTAAAAGAAATAAACAATACGAAGGAAGGGATGGACTGCATATATTCGGATTTTGATTATTTGTCAGAAGGTGGAGCTATGAGAGCTGCTCCTAATTTTAGCCCTGACTTCAGCCCTGTTACCCTTATATTTTCCAATTACATCATACATTTTGTTATTATAAAAAAGGAATTACTAGATGAAATTGGGTTGTTAAATAGTGAATTTGATGGAGCACAGGACTACGATATTTTGCTTAGGGTAGCAGAAGCAACAGAAAAAATAACTCATATCCGAAAAATTTTATATAACTGGCGAACACATAGTGAATCAATGAGTACCAATATTAAATCTAAGCCATTTGCACTAAGGAATGCTTATAAACTTCTGAATGAAATTTATAAAAAGTATAATTTGGGTGTATATTTTCCTGATGGTGAAGAAGAGTATTGTCTGTGTTTTAAAGTTCAACCGCTTCCAAAGACTACGATTGTGATTATAAATCAAGATGGTTTTGAAAGTATCCGCAGGACAATAAATTCTATTTTACAAAATACCATATATGAAAATTATGAAATACTACTAATAGATCATAATAGTACAAATCAAGAGACGTTGGATTTTTATGATAGCTTAAAAAGCAATCACAAGATAAAGTGTATAAATTATGAAGAAGATAGTACGAATATGTCAGCAATCTATAATTTTGCCGCGACTGTTTGTAACAGTGAATTTTTAGTTTTTTTAAGCAGAACGACGGAGATACTAAATGAAAGTTGGTTGAACTATTTTGTCATTTTTGCGCAACAAGAAGATATCGGTATCTGTGGTGGGAGCGTAAATTATATAAAAAAAGAAGTAATCATGACTTCAGGAATTGAGGTTGTTGGATGCAACTTTGACCTAAAACAATTTTATGATTGCAATAGATTTATACCAAACATCAAAACGATTTCAAATTATAGTGGATTATCCAATGTATGCTTATGTATTAAGAAAGATATTTTTATAAAAGCAGGTGGTTTTGATACAATGCTGCCAAACTCATTGAATTCTATAGACTTGTGTATTAAACTTTCTAAGTTAGGATATCACATTGTATTTAATCCGTTTGTTGTTGTGAGTTATTGGGAAGATCAGTCTTTATATTATAATGAAGCAACAAGGAATTTAGACAATGAAGTACAAATTATTAAAGGAAAATGGGTAGATATTTTTAGTAAACTAGATCCTTATGTAAGCCCATATTGGAATTTTGATAAAGGGGACTGCATGTATAAAATTTTTTGAGGTGAATAAGCATGACTTCTAAGTTAGTTAGGTTATTACATAATGCAGTTGCTTGCATCGGTACAGAGAATTACAGCGAAGCGTCCGCGATTTTAGAATCATTATTAGAAAACCAAATGGATAAAAATATAGAAGAAATTGTTTTTGAACAACTGAGCGTTTGCTATATTCATCTAAAAAAATGGAGAGAGGCAGCTTTTTATTTAGAAAAATTGATTTTAAATCCATCAACTCCTAATGTAGAAGAAATTTATAAAATGCTAACAGATGTTTATGAAGATTTAAGTGAATATAAAAAAGCCATTGAAACCTATAAAAAATTTGCTAAAAATTTTATTGTTCCTGAAGCTTTAAGAGTTAATTTGTTAAATTATTATTATAAAATATGGAGACTTAAAAATGAGCCTAACCATGAAGAATTGGAAGCTCAAAGAAATGGTACGTTCCTTTACAATCCCAAAATAAGCATTGTTGTGCCTGTCTATAATACAAAGTTTGAAATTTTTATTCAGTTGTTTACATCAGTCATAAAACAAACCTACGGGAATTGGGAGCTATGCCTTGCAGATGGAAATAGTAAGGACGAGAACACAAGGGAGATTATAAAGTTTTATGCCTCACAACATGAAAATATAAAATATATTTTTCTTGATGAAAATAAAGGAATAGCAGAAAATACGAATTGTGCAATTGATTTAGCAACTGGGGAGTATATTGCCTTCTTAGATCATGATGATATGATTACAGAAAATGCTCTTTATGAAATTGTAAAAGAAATAAACTATTCAGATCCAGATTTAATTTATACCGACTCAGACTTTTTATGGAAAGATACCTCATCAAGGTTATCTCCTGTGTTTAAGCCTGATTGGAGTCCTACCACCTTTCGAAGTTTTAATTATATTGTACATTTTGTTATTGTAAAAAAAGAAATACTTAACAAAGTTGGGCGTTTAAGTTCGGAATATGATGGCTGTCAAGATACAGAGTTGATTTTCAAAGTTGAAGAGGTGTCGAAGAAGATAGCCCATATACCCAAAGTATTATACAATTGGAGATATTTTGAGGGTTCGGTAGCTGAGAGTTTAACTGCAAAACCTTTTGCAGCAAATAATTATTTTAAATTGCTAGAATCACAATTGCAAAAAGAAAATAATAATGTTACAGTTGATTGCAAGCTAAAGAAAGTTGTTTATCATATAAGTGGAGTTCCCAAAATTTCTATTATTGTGGTTAATCAAGACAATGCTGATGGAATAAGGAAAGCCATGAATTTTATTGTGTATCATACAGTGTATGTAAATTATGAGATAATAATGGTTGACAAAAATACAACAGATATAGATACTCTTAACTACTATGAAGTATTGAAGAAAAGTAGCAAAATAAAATTTGTAAAATATGAGAAAAGTATTAACAACCTATCTCAAATTTATAATGATGTGGCAAAAGAATGTGATAGTGAGTTTTTAGTATTCTTAAGCAGTGCAACAGAGATTATAGATCCCATGTGGCTAAACCATTTATTGGTCATTGCTCAACAAAAAAATGTTGGTGTAGTAGGTGCCATGGTAAGCTATTTGAATGAAAATGAACCAGTGATGAAATCTGGAATTGAGATAGTAGGAAGTAATTTTGATTTAAAAAAATATTATGGTTATAATAGATTTATACCAAATAATTTTCAAAATATCTCAAATTTTAGTGCAGTGTCCAATGTATGCTTTATCATAAAGAAAGAACTTTTTGACCAAGTGGGTGGTTTTGATTGTCATTTTCCTATTGCATTTAACTCCATTGATTTATGCCAAAGTATTTTACAATCAAGGTATCATATTGTATTAAATACCCTTTGTGAAGTTCATTATTGGGAAAAGAAATCATTGTTCTACAATGAAGGTGTAGTAAATTTAGAAAAAGAAGTGGATCAATTTGAAAATAAATGGGGAAGGGTTTTAAAAAAGCCTGATCCATTTGTAAGTCCATATTGGTCTTTTGAAAAAGGAGATTGCCCTTATAATCTAGGGCTTGACTTGGTGATGAAAAATGAATGCTGATAACAACAAAAATATGGTAATTGGCAATAACCTTGTGTATGAATATATACGAAATAACAATAGTGGTGAAGTAATTACACAAGAAAAATTTAGAGCATTGAATAAAATTGATATTACAATTGAAAAGGGAGATTTTGTTGCTATATTGGGGCATAATGGTTCGGGGAAATCAACCCTTGCGAAACATTTAAATGCACTGTTACTTCCAACAGAAGGAACTTTATTGATAAAAGGTTTTGACACCAAAGATGAAAAAAATATTTGGAATGTAAGACAAAGTGCAGGAATGGTATTTCAAAACCCCGATAATCAACTGATTGCAACCATCGTAGAAGAAGATATCGCATTTGGTCCAGAAAATTTAGGGATTCCATCGGAAGAAATTTATGAAAGAGTGGCAGAATCTCTGGCAGCTGTCAATATGAGTGAGTTTAAAAAAAGTTCCCCCCACTTATTGTCAGGCGGGCAAAAGCAAAGAATAGCCATTGCTGGGATTTTAGCCATGAAACCAGAGTGCATCATATTGGATGAGCCAACCGCCATGCTTGACCCAGTTGGGCGGAAAGAAGTAATGGAAACCATTACAAGGCTGAACAAAGAAGAAAATATTACGATTATTTTAATTACACATTATATGGAAGAAGCGGTGAAAGCCAACCGTGTTATTGTAATGGAAAAAGGAAATGTTGTAATGGATGACATTCCGCGAGCAGTTTTTAAACAGGTAGAAAAACTGAAACAGTTGGGGCTAGATGTTCCGCAAGTGACAGAGTTAGCGCATCATCTTGAAAAAAGGGGAATTGGTTTAAGAAGTGATATTATTGATATTGATGAAATGGTTGATGCCATATGTCAAGTGAAGAATACAGGTTCCACCACGGGGCTTCCATCACAAAATATACAATCTGAATCCCATGACCTACAGGTTAAACCGCTAATTTCTATTAAAAACGTAAGCCACATTTACAGCGTAGGGACTACTTTTCAAAAAGTTGCCGTTGAAAACATTAATATCGAAATTAATGAAGGGGAATTTATTGGGCTGATTGGACATACAGGTTCGGGAAAAAGCACACTTATCCAGCATCTAAATGCTTTATATGCTCCCACATCAGGAGAAATTTTGATGAACGGAGAAAATATAAATGCTGATAAATCAAAATTAAAAGCCATTCGTCAAAAAGTCGGGCTTGTTTTTCAATATCCAGAACATCAGCTTTTTGAAATGACGGTTTTTAAAGATGTTGCCTTTGGTCCTAAAAATATGGGATTATCAGAGTCGGAAGTAAATGAGCGAGTAAGAGAAGCACTTGCAATTGTTGGAATTTCAGAAGAAATATTTGAAAAGTCACCATTTGAGTTGTCTGGCGGTCAAAAAAGGCGTGTTGCCATTGCTGGGGTTATTGCCATGCGTCCCCAAGTGTTGGTTTTAGATGAGCCAACCGCTGGTCTAGATCCAAAAGGCCGTGATGAAATTTTAGATCAAATAAAAAAAATGCACGAGAAACTTAACATTACCGTTATTCTAGTTTCTCATAGCATGGAAGATATTGCAAAATTAGTTTCAAGAATTTTGGTGATGCACAAAGGTAAACTTGCTTTTGACGGAACCCCTAAATCTGTTTTTCAACAGGTGGAAGACCTTGAAAAGATGGGTCTTGCCGCACCACAAATTAGTTACTTAATGAGAGGACTAAACGAAAAAGGGTTTAGCTTTCCTGTTGATCTTTATACTGTTGCGGATGCAACAAATGTTTTATATGAGTTTTTAAAGTAGAGGTGAGAACGTGCTTAAAGATATTACCATAGGGCAGTACTATCCAACCGATTCTTTTATACATAAATTAGACCCAAGAGTAAAATTAGGGACGACAATTCTCTTTATTATCTCTTTGTTTTTTGTGAAAAGTTTTGTTGGATATTTATATATTATTTTGAGTCTTTTGGTTGCAATTGGAATTTCAAAAGTTCCTTTGAAATTTATGTTAAAAGGCTTGAAAAGTATTTTTGCTATTATTTTGTTTACTGTTTTTTTAAATATATTTTTTACACCAGGGGAGACCATTATTTTTCATTTTAAATTTATTACCATCACCATGGAAGGAATTATTATTGCAGTGAAAATGGCAATGAGATTTGTTCTATTAATCATTGGTTCATCATTGCTTACCCTTACGACTTCTCCTGTTCAGCTTACAGATGCAATTGAATATATGTTGAAGCCTTTTAAAAAAATTGGTGTTCCTGCCCATGAAATTGCTATGATGATGACGATTGCCCTGCGATTTATTCCAACCTTGCTTGAAGAATTGGATAAAATTATGAAAGCCCAAACCGCAAGAGGTGCTGATTTTGATACAGGTGGACTTTTAAAAAAAGCAAAAAGCTTAATTCCGCTTTTGGTTCCTCTTTTTATTTCTTCTTTTAGAAGAGCCGAGGAACTGGCAATGGCCATGGAGGCTCGTTGTTACAATGGTGATAACAACAGAACCCGCATGAAAAAGCTAGAACTAGAAAGTAGCGATTATCTTGCTATGCTGGTTGTAACGGTATATCTATTAGGCATAGCTTTCTTATATATGTTTTAATATGGTTTTAAAAAATCCCTTTTGCAACAAGGAAAGGGCCAAGGGGCAAGTTGCCCCTTGTGAGAGTTTGAGGGGGAGGCCCTCAAGGTCTTAATGATTTTAATGTTACCAAAGGATTTGATGAAATGAATATTCTATTAACCATTGCTTATGACGGGACAAACTACTGTGGTTGGCAAAGACAAGTAGGTCAAATATCCGTCCAAGAAAAAGTAGAAATTGCTGGTGAGAAGCTTTTCAAACAAAAAATTGTTTTAAATGCTGCAGGAAGAACCGATTCAGGTGTTCATGCGGTGGGTCAAAAAGCAAATTTTTATGTGGATACAAAAATTCCAGTTGAAAAAATTCCACTTACCATGAATCAATTTTTGCCAGAGGACATCGTGGCCACGGCTGCAGAACTTGTCCCAGATGATTTTCATGCACGTTATCACGCGAAAAGAAAAACATATGAATATAAAATTTTGAATAGTAGATTTTTAGTGCCTACCCTAAGAAACTACACAGAACATATTTATTGGAACCTTGATGTAGAAAAAATGAGAGAAGCTTCTACTTTTTTTGTAGGTACTCATGACTTCAAAGGTTTTTGTTCCAGTAAAATTGCAGTGAAAACGACGGTAAGAACCATTTATGAGTTTGAAGTAAAAAAAGAAAATGATATTATTAGTTTAAAAATTACAGGCAATGGATTTTTATACAATATGATCAGAATTATCGCAGGAACGTTAATTCGAGTTGGGGATGGCAGAATCAAAACTTCTGATATACCTCACATTATTGAAAAAAAAGACCGCAAACTGGCAGGTAAAACAGCTTCCGCTGGTGGCTTGACATTACTTGCAATTAATTATGGAGGTTAAGAATGGATTGGATTGAAGTTTGTATTCATACAAATACAGAAGCGATTGAGGCAGTGAGTGCCATGCTGTTTGAAGTTGGAATTACAGGTGTGCAAATTGATGATGATATTGACTTGCAGAATTTTTTATTAAATAATGATAGCCAATGGGATTATGTAGATGAATCTCTTTTAAATAAGGAATACGCAGAAACGCACATTACATTTTATGTAAGTGACAATGCCTACGGAAATGAAATATTAAGTGCTGTTAGAAATGAAATACAGCGGTTTAAAAGCATGAACTTAGAAATTAATTTAGGCAGTCTGGAGTTAACGCTTACCAACGTAAACGAAGAAGACTGGGTAAACAATTGGAAAAAATATTATAAGCCATTTGAAGTGGGTAAGAAAATTGTCATTAAACCACTTTGGGAGGAGTATAAAGAAGAGACGGATCGAATTATTTTTAATAGCAATCCTGGTTCTGTTTTTGGGACAGGGCTTCATCAGAGTACTCAACTTTGTATTAGTGAACTTGAATCCTACGTAGATCAAAATACAACCCTCCTTGACTTAGGATGTGGAAGTGGAATACTTTCTATTATTGCCTTGTTGCTAGGTGCAAAAAGTGCATATGCAGTTGACATAGACAAAAACGCGGTAGAAATTGCTTATGAAAATGCCAGCATCAATAATATTTCAAAAGACAAATATTTCGTTTGCTCAGGCAATGTTTTGACAGATTTAGAATTGCAAGAAAGGTTAGGCTACGAAAAATATGATGTGGTAGTTGCCAATATTGTTGCAGATATTATCATTGGTTTGGCTTACATTGTTTCAAGGCAATTAAAACAAAATGGAATTTTTATTTCAAGTGGAATTATTAAAGAACGCTTCCCAGAAGTTATTCACGCCTTAGAAGAAAATCACTTTGAAGTGTTGGGAATTAACTATAAAGATGACTGGGTTTGTATTGTTGCGAGATTACAATCTTTTTAAAATGGGAATGAGTTAAAATGTCTAAATTTTTTATTAATAAAAAACAAATAGAAAATAACATGGTTACTATCAGCGATGTGGATGCAAAACACATCGCTACTGTTCTGCGTCACAAACTGGGCGATGTGATACAAGTTTGTGACGGAGACTGTCATGATTATGTATGTAAAATTATAGAAATCAAAAAAGATTTGGTTTGTTGTGAAATTATAGAATCTAAAACAAATGAAGCGGAGCCCAATACAAATATTATTTTATACCAAGGGGTACCAAAATCAGATAAAATGGATTTGATTATTCAAAAATGTGTGGAACTGGGTATTCAGAAAATAGTGCCTGTGATAACAGAGCACACCGTTGTAAAAATTGATAAAGATAGCCATAAAAAAATAGAACGCTGGCAAAAAATTTCCGAGTCAGCGGCAAAACAAAGTGGAAGAGGGATTGTTCCTGAAATTGGTGACTTTATTACGTTTAAAGAAGCGGTTCGTTGTCATAAAAATATAGGGGTTATTCCTTATGAAAAAGAACGACAAAATACTTTGTCTCATTTTACTTCAAATATAAAGGGACAAGCACAAAATATTGACTTATTTATAGGACCAGAAGGTGGTTTTTCGGAAAAAGAAATACAACTTTCAATTAATCAAAATGTCATGCCTGTTTCATTAGGAAAAAGAATTCTAAGGTCTGAAACAGCAGGCTTTGTTGCACTTACAATTTTATTATATGAATTGGGCTAGGTCGTGTATAAATGGAAAATATTTATTTTGATAATGCAGCTACAACAAAGGTACGAAAAGAAGTAAGTCAAAAAGTGGTGGAAATGATGGAAGAAAACTACGGGAATCCATCCAGTAGCCATAATTTAGGAGTTTCTGCAGAAAAAGAAATCATAAAGGCCAGCAAAATAATTGCAAATATTATAGGGGCAAGCCAAGAGCATATTTATTTTACCTCTGGTGGAACCGAGTCAAATAATTTAGCAATTTTGGGAGTTGCCAATGCTTATAAAAAAAGAGGAAATCATATTATTGTTTCCTCTATAGAACACCCTTCGGTTTTATTTGCTATCAAACAACTTCAACAACATTTTAAAATAACATCTTTAAAAGTAGATCAGCATGGTCAGATTGATGAAGAAGAATTAAAAAGTGCCATAACAGAGAAGACCATACTGGTTAGCATTATGCACGTAAACAATGAATTTGGGTCTATTCAAAATATTGAAAGGCTAGGAAATTTCATTAAAAAACAAAATTCTCAAACGGTTTTTCACGTAGATGCTGTCCAATCGTTTTGTAAATTAGAAATAAATGTGGTGAAATCTAAAATTGATTTGCTAAGTGGTAGTGGACATAAAATTCACGCTCCCAAAGGGATTGGATTTTTATATGTGAACAAAGCTATAAAAATAAATCCTTTGCTTTTTGGTGGGGGACAGCAAAAAGATATTAGACCAGGAACAGAAAATACACCTTTTATTGCTGGGTTAGGAACGGCTTCTGAAATAGCTTTTAATACGATGAAAAAAAATAGTGAACAAATTTCTCTCATAAAAAATAAACTGTGGAGAGAAATGGAATCCACCATAGAAGATGTGTTTATCAATGGTGGTGACATATCTAGCCCCTACATATTGAATGTAAGTTTTGCAAATGTAAAGTCAGAAGTTTTATTGCACGCCCTTGAAATGGAAAAAATTTATGTTTCGGCAGGCTCAGCGTGTAGTAGTAAAAATGCTAAAAAAAGCACAGCCTTGTCAGCACTTGGGGTTTCTGATGAACTTGCAGATGGGAGTATTCGATTTAGTTTTTCAAAATGGAATACGCCAGAAGAAGTCGATTATTGCATTTTAAAATTAAGAGAAATTATACAGAAGCTCAGAAAATACAGCAGGAGATGAAACCATGAAAAACGTATTGCTGGTTAAGTATGGTGAGATTGCCATACGTGGAAAAAACAGATATATTTACGAGGGTAAATTAATGAAAGCCATTAAAAGTAATTTAGAAGCACTTGGGCTTTCAGATTACAAAGTAATCAAGGAGCAAGGCAGAATTTTAGTAGAACATGAAACAGAAGATGTGGACTATGACAAAGTAATTCCTAAATTAAAAAATATATTTGGAATTATTGGTGTTTCTCCTTGCTATAAAACAGAAAATCAAGATATTGAAAACTTAAGTCAGTTAGGATTACAATATTTTAAAGCATTTTATGAAAATGAACAGGTAACTTTTAAAGTGGTTACCAAGCGTTCTAATAAAAAATATCCGTTAGAGTCTAATGAGGTTTCCTACGAAGTGGGAGGCTATATATTAAATCATTGCGAAAATATTTCCGTTGATGTTAGAAATCCACAAGTCGTAATTACGGTTGAACTAAGAAATAATGCGTACATTTACTCCAAAACCATAAAAGGATATGGTGGACTTCCTCAAAACTCCACAGGAAAAGCAACACTGCTTTTATCTGGTGGAATTGATAGTCCAGTTGCTGGGTTTTTGACTGCAAAACGTGGGGTTGAAATTGATGCGGTTTATTTTGAAAGTCCTCCATATACCAGTGAGCGAGCAAGAGAAAAAGTAATCAGCCTTGCAGAGCGTCTGTCAGAATTTACAGGAGGCTTTCAGTTATATGTTGTGGATATAACAGAAATTCAACTGTACCTTTATGAAAAAGTTCAAGAGGAAAAATTAACAGTTCTATTAAAGAGAACCATGACAAAAATTGCAGATGAAATAGCTAGACAAAATGGTTCCCAAGCATTAATAACAGGTGATAGCATCGGTCAAGTAGCAAGTCAAACATTGCAAGCAATGAATTCTATTAATTCAGCTGCCAAACTTCCTATTATTCGTCCTCTTGCAACCATGGATAAACAGGAAATTGTTGACTTAGCAAAAGAAATTGGTACATTTGAAACTTCTATTTTGCCTTACGAAGATTGTTGCACTATTTTCGTGCCCAAACATCCTGAAACAAAACCAAAGGCATCTATCATCGAAAAAATTGAATCCAAATTAGTAGAATTAGATCAAATGCACATGGATTCAATCCAAAAAGTAAAGATCATAAAAATTGGTGGATGAAACAAAATGGCAAGAGGCAACTGATTACGATTCCTAATAGATTTATATATTATAATCCCTCTTTTTAAAATAATATTTGACAATATTTTACACCGCTGTTATACTCCAATTGTCAATTATAATTTTAATTTTTACAAGGGGGATTTTTTTAATGGAGTTCATTGAGAAATTTTTTGAACTGAAAAAGAACAAGACTACCGTAAAAACAGAAGTGTACGCAGGGATTACGACATTTATGACAATGGCGTACATTCTTATTGTGAATCCTGTTATTCTTGGTAATACTGGGATGGATAAGGGCGCACTTCTCACCGCTACTGCATTAGCATCAATTATTGGAACATTGGCTATGGCATTTCTTGCCAATTATCCTTTTGCACTTGCTCCGGGAATGGGACTCAATGCTTTCTTTGCATTTTCCGTTGTTTTGGGAATGGGGTATTCTTGGCAGTTTGCACTTACCGCTGTTTTTGCAGAAGGTTTAATTTTTATCGTACTTTCACTTCTGGATATTCGAGAAGCAATTTTTAATGCGATTCCTGCTACTTTAAAAATGGCAGTTGGCGTAGGTATTGGTTTGTTTATAACCTTTATAGGTCTACAAAATTCTGGAATCATCATTCATAGTGATGCCACATTGGTTCAATTTGGAAATATACATGATATCAGAGTTATCCTTGCGTTACTAGGCACCGTTATTACAGTGGCATTGGTAATTAGAAAAGTAAAAGGTGCTTTATTTTGGGGTATCTTAGCTACATACTTTATTGGTGTTTTTTGTCAATTAGTTGGACTGTATAAAGTAAATGTGGATGCAGGCGTATACAGCCTTATTCCAAGTGGAATTATTTCTTTACCACATTCCATTAAACCTATTTTTATGAAATTTGAATTTAATAAAATTTTTTCACTGGATTTTCTTGTGATTATATTTTCATTTTTGTTTGTAAATGTTTTTGATACCATTGGAACTTTAATTGGTGTTTCAGCGAAAACTGGGTTTTTAGACAAAGATGGTAAACTTCCAAGAATTAAAGGCGCTTTGCTAGCAGATGCTGTAGCAACAACTGTTGGAGCTTGCTTAGGAACTTCTACTGTTACTGCTTATGTAGAAAGCGCTGCTGGCGTTGCAGAAGGCGGAAAAACTGGATTTACTTCCTTCATCACTGCTATGTTATTTTTAGTAGCATTAATTTTTACTCCAATTATTACTGTAATACCTTCTTTTGCAACAACACCTGCATTAATCGTTGTTGGGCTTTTCATGATTGAATCTGTTTTAAAAATTGATTTTAGTGATTTTTCAGAAGGCTTCCCAGCTTTTATAGCGATTGTGATGATGCCTCTTACTTACAGTATTTCCGATGGTCTTATTTTTGGTGTGCTTTCCTATGTTGGAATCAAATTATTAACTGGAAAAGCAAAACAATTAAATCCAATTATTTGTGGAACTGCTGTCATATTTTTAATAAAATTATTTGTATAACTGGCGGAAGTGGGTAACCACAAGGGAGTACAAATTAGTTTAAGCCGACCGCCTGGGCATTTTCATTTTGCTTAGGACTGGTGGGCTTTTTTATATATAAAAAACAAGGAGGAATTTAAAATGAGAAAGGCATTAATTAGTGTTTCAGACAAGACAGGTATCGTAGAATTTTCAAAAAGTTTAATTCAGAATGGGTTTGAAATTATTTCTACAGGAGGAACATTTAAAACATTACAAGAAAATCAAGTTGCTGTTACTTCTATTTCAGAGGTGACAAAGTTTCCGGAGTGTCTTGATGGAAGGGTAAAAACGCTACACCCAGCTATTCATGCAGGCATACTTGCCATAAGAGACAACAAAGAACATATGGAACAATTAACAGCACTACATATTGAAATAATTGATCTAGTAGTTGTGAATCTCTATCCATTTAAAGAAACTATTTTAAAAGAACAGGTTGCATTAGAAGAAGCCATAGAGAATATAGATATTGGTGGGCCTACCATGTTAAGGGCAGCGGCAAAAAATTATCAAGATGTTGCAGTTGTTACCGATCCAAGTGATTATGAAACCATTATTGCTGAAATTGAAGCAAGTGGTGCAGTTTCACACAAAACAAAATTTTATTTAGCAGCCAAAGTTTTTAATCATACAGCACATTATGATAGTTTAATTGCAAATTATCTTTCTGAAAAAGCGGAACTTCCTCTTTTTCCACAAACTTTAAGTTTAACGTATGAAAAAGTTCAAGATATGCGGTATGGAGAAAACCCACACCAAAAAGCAGCATTTTATAAAGAAGTAGGACAAAATAGCGGGATGCTGACTAATGCAGTGCAACTACACGGGAAAGAACTTTCTTTTAACAACATTAATGACACCAATGGCGCGTTGGAATTATTAAAAGAATTTCAAGAGCCAACTATCGTTGCTTGTAAACATGCTAACCCCTGTGGTGTTGGAAGTGCTACTACCATTTATGATGCGTATATGAAAGCATATACTTCTGACCCAGTTTCTATTTTTGGGGGAATTGTTGTTTCAAATTGGGAAATTGACGAAAAAACAGCTGTTGAAATGAGCAAAATATTTTTAGAAATTGTTTTAGCACCATCCTTTACAGCAGAAGCACTAGAAGTTTTGAAGAAAAAGAAAAATATTAGATTGCTAACCCTAAAAAATATTTGCCAAAAGCAACCTGTTAATGCTTTTGATATGAAAAAGGTTTCTGGTGGTCTTTTGGTTCAGCAGATTGACAGCCAGCTATTAGGAGAAGAATTGAACTTCGTAACAAATCGTAAGCCAACAGAAAAAGAAATGGAAGATTTATTGTTCGCATGGAAAATAGTAAAATATGTAAAGTCAAATGGAATTGCAATTGGAAAAGACAAACAATCTATCGGTGCTGGTCCAGGGCAAGTTAATAGAATTTGGGCCTGCAAGCAAGCTGTTGAACATGGAATGGATCATTTAGGAAAAGATTTTCTAAATGGTGCAGTGTTAGCATCTGATGCGTTCTTTCCGTTTCCAGATTGTGCAGAAGAAGCTGCAAAGGCTGGTATAACTGCCATTATTCAACCGGGTGGATCTGTAAATGACCAACTTTCTATTGATGTTTGCAATCAATTTAATATTGCCATGGTATTCACAGGAATGCGTCATTTTAGACATTAAATTTAAATTTTTTATATTGTAAAAGAGGAAAAGGACTGATTCTGTATTGAAAAGAAGGGTTATTTATGGGATTTACGCTAAGAAATCAAAAATATAACTGGACACACTTATATATTATTCCTTTTCAATGTAGCCCACTAGCAACAGTTGGTGTTTGGGTACAAAAGCTAATGACAGCTTTTACAGCAGTTTTTCAGCTTCCAGTTACAGCCAAATTACTAGATACTGCTATCAAGGCGGCACAAAATCAAGTGCCCCTAACGGATATTTACCCGTGGTTCTTTTTACTATTGGTTCTCGCTGGCTACAGACGGGTAGCCATAAACATTGGAAGTGTATTTTCAAAAAAATCTTCTATTGATGGAGAGTATAACTTATCAGTAGAGTATACAAACAAAAGAGCCAAATTAAAATTTCATTATATTGAAGATACAGAAACTTGGAATCTTATAAATAGAGTTTGCAATAAGGTAAGGTTTCAAGTGCAATCCATGCTTCAATTTTCATGTAACTTAGTGTTGTTTACTATTAGAATCGTGGGGGTTCTTATCGTAATACAGACTCAAATATGGTGGCTTGCACCTATTATTTTAATCATGGTTATCCCACTTGTACTTTTTTCTTCAAAAAGTGGGCGTAAAAGTTATAAAATTATAAAAACAGCTTCAGAGCATGAAAGAATGTATAGATATTTGGGAGATGTTCTAACAGGGCGTGGTGCTGTTGATGAAAGGACATTATTTGGCTTTTCCGCTACATTAAATCAATATTGGTATGAACAATTTGAGATAAGTCGCAAGATAAATTTAAAAGCAACTATCTTTCAGACCATTAGCGTAAGGGCAAGCAGTGCTTTAACAACTATTATCTCAAGTGTTGTTATTTTGCTTCTAATCAAACCTGCTGTGACAGGTGTAATCAGTGTAGGTATGTTTATCGCATTGGCTACAGGGGTGTATGATTTAATAAACCTGATGGGTGGAGAATTTATGCGTGCCATATCCAATGTCACAAAGGCATTAGAATATTTAAACGATGTATCGGCATTTGCTGCCTTAGAGGAGACCGAAGGTGCTTTGGATAAACCAGCAACAGATCAGTCAAGTTTTTCATTTGAAAAATTGGAGTTTAAAAATGTAAGCTTTAAATACCCGAATACCAATACATATATTTTAAAAAACATGGATATGGTTTTACAAAAAGGATTTCATTATGCGTTTGTTGGTGCAAACGGCGCAGGTAAAACAACTATTACAAAATTAATAACAGGTCTTTATGATAATTATGAAGGTGAGATATTAATAAATAATAAAAATTTAAAAAACTATACCCAAGCAGAACTTAAATCGATTTTTACGGGAGTATATCAAGATTTTGCAAAATACCAAATAACCATAAAGCAAAATATGTTACTCGGGAATATCAATGAGCTTGAGAATTCCCAACATGAAGAAAGAATGAAAGAAATTTCAAAAAAATTAGAAATCTATGACAAAATAAATTCATTTTCAAATGGTTTTGATACGCCACTTGGTAAAATTGAGAAAGACGGTGTCGACATTTCGGGTGGACAATGGCAACGGATTGCGATGGCAAGAACTATTTTGAGTCCTTCGCCAGTTCAGATTCTAGATGAACCAACGGCGGCGCTTGACCCCATTAGCGAAAGTAAGTTATATGAGCAATTTGAGTCTATGTGTAAAGGAAAGACAACAATTTTTATAAGCCATCGATTAGGATCTACCAAAATTGCAAATAAAATATTTGTTCTAGATGGTGGGAGTGTTGTTGAACAAGGCACCCATGAAGCACTTATGAGTTTACATGGAAAATATGCTGAGATGTATGACAGCCAAAGGAGTTGGTATCAATGAAAGAACAGCATACAGGAACAGGATTGCTAGAAATAATAGTTTATTTAACAAAAATATTTTGTAAAAAAAGTAAAGGCTATTTTATTTTAGTTGTTTTTGTAAGTTCTTTAATTGGTATGTGTACATCTGGTAATGTTGTGTTTAAACAAATGCTTTTCAGCGGAGTATCGGAAGCAGTTGGAGGGAGTAAGGCACTGAAAGATGTACTTTTCATAGGCATATACATGGGGGTGTTTATGCTTTTTACACTTTCATTAAATGCTGTCTCTGAAATATTAACAGAGAATATGAATTTAAAATTATTTGGCTATTTGGGATTTCATATAAATGAAAAGGCCGCAAAAATAGAACCTATTAGTTATGAAGACCCAGAAATGCTTGATGATATAAACAAAGCATATAAAGGTGCCGAGGCGGCCAGCGAAGTTTTTCAAATTGTGGTAAGAATTTTAACGTACTATATACCCTATTTTTTATTTATGGGATTTTATTTATTTCGTATTAAACCAATTTTATTTATTTGTATAGTAATTGCATTTTTGCCTAATATACTTGGCCTTTCCATTCGTTTAAAATATTATGCAAAACTGGAGCGGACACAAGCACCACTTAGAAGGAAAGCGGAGTATTATTCTAACTGCATGACCGACAGAGAATATTTTAAAGAAACAAGGTTGTTAGGTGCTTTTTGGTTTTTTAATTCTATATATAGTGTAGCCATGAAACTTTTAAATACAGAAGAATGGAAAGTAGATAAAAAAACCACACAGATGGATTTAGGAATACAGGTTTTATGTCTAGTTGGGTATGTGGGAGTTATTTGTCTCCTATTTTATTATGTAATAAAAGGTGAAATCAGTATTGCTATATTTGCAGCTGTGTTTTCCTCAGTGGAACAATTATTTCAATTTATGCAGGAGAGTGTCCAATTTCAACTGGGTGGTTTATTTTACAGACTGGGCTCTATTTTTAACTATATGAATTTTATGAACTTCCCAGAGAAGCAAGGCAAAGATATTGAGTTAAAAAGTTGTAATATTACTTTGAAAAATGTGAGCTTTCATTATCCTGGTTCAACACACAACTCAATTAATCATATTAGTCTAGCCATTCAAGATGGGGAAACTATTGCAATTGTAGGGGAAAACGGTGCAGGTAAATCGACTTTAGTAAAGTTGCTTATGGGGATTTACACACCAACAGAAGGCACAATATTGTTAGATGGTGAAGACATAAAAGAACTATCTGCCCAATCTATTTATCAAAATACTTCTGCTGTTTTCCAGATATTTCAAAAATATAAATTAAAACTTTCAGAGAATATTCAAATAAGTGATTTGGATAATAAAAATGCTAATTCTAATTTATTAAAAGCAATCAAACGGGCAGACATCGACATAAATGATAGAAGCTTTTCCGATGGACTTAATACAATTATTTCAAAGGAGTTTGGTGGTGTTGATTTATCAGGAGGACAATGGCAACGCTTGGCTATTGCACGAGGATTTTTTAGAAACCACCATATGGTGGTTTTAGATGAACCAACAGCTGCAATAGACCCTATTGAAGAAACTAAAATTTATAAAAAGTTTTCGGAATTATCAAAAGGAAAAACTTCTATTATTGTAACACACAGGTTAGGTTCTGCTAAAATAGCAAAGCGGATTTTGGTTTTAGATGCTGGGAAAATAGTAGAAGAGGGTACTCATGAAGAACTTTTACAAAACAACGGAAAATATGCAAGTCTCTATCATGCACAAGCAAAGTGGTATGCGTAATTAAAAGAAAAAGACATTAGGGAGAAAACTTTTTGTAGAAGGTTACGAAGTGAAAATTAAAAATAGCCCATGCTTTCGCATGGGCTATCAATTTATTACTTTGGCACAATTTATTTTCTCCCTAAGGGTTCTTTCGCAAAGCAGTAGGACTAACGCCATAAATTTTTTTGAAAGCCCGTCTAAAGGATTGGTCGCTGTTGTAGCCAACCATCAAAGAAATTTTGTCTATCTTCTCATCCGTGTTTTTCAATAAGTTGCAAGCCTCTTCTAGCCTAACCTTTTCAAGATACTCTGTGAAGTTAACACCTGTCTGTTCTTTAAATAAATAAGAAAAATATCCTTCTGATAAATTAAAGTGAGAAGAAATTTTATATAACCCAAGTTCTGTGTCTGTGTAGTTGTTGTCAATATAACTTTTAATGTCATTGACAAGTTCTAAGTTATAAGAAATTTTTTGTGTAGAAAATAACTCACATATATCTTTATATATTTTTTTGATGGCAATAAAATTTTCTTCAATACTTCTAAAGCTACCTATGTTTTTGATGCGAGAAGAAATTTCTTCACTGGGTAGAATCTGGGCATATAATTTGTTAAGGGTACTCCTTACTTCCAAAAGAAGCTCCTTCCGCATATAAATAGATAAGTTTCGGATGGAGAAGTTTTCCGTATAAATCATATCAATTAATTTTTCGATTTGCTCATAGTAAGCAAACTTTGCATAATTAATAAATCGTTGCTCAAATTCAAGTGGGTAATAATAAACTTCGTTGCTCTTGTTAATATGTTCATACCAAATAAGCGTATTAGAATCAACCGCAAACGAAAGGGCCTGTTGTGCTTGCTCAAAGGAATGCCAAATTTCCATGGTGGAGTTGCACAGATTTCCAATTCCAATATAGATGCTCATGTTATAAGCATTGTATAAGTCTTCGTTAATGGCTTGAAATATTTTTTCCGTAGCAAAAACGTAATCCTCCCATGTGATTTCTTCTGCTTCAAGGTTAAAAAGCAAAACAATGGTCCGATTGTCGTTGTCAATAAACATCATATCATTTCCAAAGTATTTTATTAAAACACTTCGAACAATGGCCTTCCAAATATTGATTTCCTCAATGTTTTCTTTATTAAAATTCATGGAAGTCAAATCATCATTATAAATTCGAATTAACATAACCGAAAACATATTTCCATTTAAGTTAATACCAAGGTAAGAGGAAAGCGCCTCTAGTTCTGTTTCACTATAAAAATTCCCCGCAAGTAAATTTCGTAGTAAGGTTGATTTGATAAAAGGTTTTTGATTCTCCATACTGTCTTTTAATAATAAATTATTTTTAATAAGCCGAGATATACCGCCTTTAATCGTGTCATAAGCATCTTTCTGATTCATCAGATCCACATCTAAAAACTCACCAAGCTCATTGGTAATGGTTATAATAGGCTTGCTATTTCGATAGGTTAAAAATAGGGCAAATAAAATCCCAATAATAATATCAATGGAAATAATGAGGTAGTTAATTTGTTTTAAATCATTTAGCTTTGAAAAAATAACGGGTGCAGGAACCAAAGAAACATATCGCCAAGAATTGTTAGTGGATGTAGTATAGGTTACGATATATTCCTTATTGTCAATTTTCTTAGTAAAGTAACCACTGTCAGATGGAAAATCAATATTATTAGTAGAAATATTAAGGTCACTATTGGAAATTGTTAAAATATTTTTACCAACCTTATTTTGAATCAGAAATATTCCTTGAGAAGATACAAGGGAGGGAGAAAATAAATTAATCAATTTTTCTTTTTTTATATTAATAATTAAATTAGCGTTAGCTTTTTGCAAAAAGTTAACAGGCAAAGATTGGATGAAAATAACATTGCCTTCATCATTAAAAGCATTGTTAGGGGTGTCACTACTAATAAAAGTATTAAAGTGATATCTGTCTGATAAAAATTTTCGCCAATTTTGATAATTATTAATATCATATCCTAACACACTTTTATAATATAAGTCGGCAGGATATAACGTAAAAGGTGTTAATATGTAATCGGTGTTGTTCAGCAAAATATATACACTTGAATTATCAAATAAATCTTGATTGATTCCATAATTTGAAAAATTATTAATGGCTGTTTTAAATTCATAATAATCAGAAATATCAAGGGGGTATACGGCATTAATCATTTTAGAAATCGTTACATCATTTGATATCTGATAAGAAATAGTACTTATTTGAGCAATTTGCTGGTCCATAATATTTTTAGCTTGATTTAAAGCAAATAAGTTAGAATTATTAATATAACCCTTTACAATTTCCCTGGACATTTTGTAGCTCATAAATGTAAGGGCTAAAGGAATCAATAAAATAATAATATAAGAAATCATAAATCTACTAAACAAACTAGAATATTTAAATTTATTAAATTTTAACAAAAAAAACCCACCTTATTAAAATCGATAAAACAAAATTTACAGGATATATTTTAAAAAATAATCTGTTACGACTATTTTCTAAAAAATTGTATTATAAAAATTATAACACAAAAAATAAAAATATACAAAAAACATTATGAATTTTTGTATAAATATTTTATAATAAACTTATTATAGTAGTTTAACTTTTACCACAGTTCAATAAAATGTAGATAGTTATGTTTTGACAAACTGCTATAATAGAAGAAATTTCGTTCATCAGCAAACAGTATGATAAAATTTAGGAGGTAATTTTTTATGTGGACAAGCGATTTAGGGAATGGAACTTATCAAAATCCAATTATTTATGCTGATTATTCAGACCCAGACATAGCAAAATTTGGTGACGATTATTATATGATTTCGTCAAGCTTTAATTGTATTCCGGGGCTACCAGTTCTTCATTCAAAAGATTTAGTTAATTGGGAAATCATAAATCATATTATTCAGGAAATTCCATTTGAAAGCTATAACGAACCACGACATGGCTGTGGAATTTGGGCGCCCACTTTGAAAGTCCATGATGGAAAGTTGTGGGTTTTTGTTTGTACGCCAGATGAAGGACTTTTTATGTCAAATACAGAAGATCCCTTTGGAGAATGGTCACCTTTCTTTCATGTAAAGAAAGTAACCGGTTGGATTGACAGTTGTGCATTTTGGGATGATGATGGTCAAGCTTATTTACTTCACGCTTTTGCAAATAGCAGGGTTGGTTTTAATAGTGTATTGCATTTATGTAGGATGTCCAGTGATGGGAAGGAAATACTTGACTTTGGAAAATTTGTAATAGATGTAATGGGAAAACACCATGTATTAGAAGGACCAAGGCTTTTTAAAAGAAATGGATATTATTACATAACTGCGCCGGCAGGTGGAATAACCAATGGATATCAATTAATATTTAGGTCAAAAAATATTGATGGTCCTTATGAAGAACGCACAGCTATTCATGAGGGAGATGGAAAAATAAATGGCCCACGTCAAGGGGGATTTGTAGAGACAGAAAATGGAGAATCTTGGTTTATTCATTTTCAAGATTTAGGGGCATACGGCAGAGTTGTGAACTTACAACCAGTAAGTTGGATCGAAGATTGGCCTATTATAGGTATTGATGTAGATAATGACGGAGTAGGGGAGCCTGTTGAAACATATCAAAAGCCCGTAGTAAAAAATAGTAGTGAAATAAAAATTCCTCAAACCACCGATGAATTTGACGGTGAAAAACTAGCCCTCCAATGGCAATGGCACAGTAATGTTGATAAAAATAGAAATTGGTACTCTCTTTCGCAAAAGGAAAGCCATATTACGTTGTATTCCAATAAAGTAAAAGACGGAATTTTATTTAACGCAGGCAATTTACTATTACAAAAACTTCCAGCACCTCATTTTACAATTGAAGCCCAAGTAGAATATCAGTTGACAAATGACGGAGATACAGCAGGGTTACTTATTTCGGGGATGGAGTATACGTATTTGGCAGTAGAAAATAAGAATGGCACCGTTAAACTAATATTAAAAAAAGGGTTTGAAGAAGATAATATTAGAAAAGAAAAAGAATTAGTAAGCCTTGATATAGCAGGCAGTACTGTTTTTCTGAAAGCAGAAATAACAGATGGTGTTGCAAAACTAAAATATAGCCAAGATGGAAATCTATTTACAGAAGTAGGGGAGGGGACTCGCTTAGTAGCCGGAAAATGGATTGGTGCAAAAGTAGGAATTTTCTGTGTAAATACAAAAGATCAACATAGCAAAGGGTATGCAAATTTTGATTATGTTAGATTTTTATAAAAAGGGTATACAATAACAAAAGAGAAAGTCTCTGCATGATATTCATACAAAGACTTTCTCTTTTGTTATGTACAAGTTCCTTTTTAAACAGTAATATTTTTCCAAGCACCTTTTTTGTATCTTGCACGAATCAGTACGGCACGAATGGATTGGTCTGTCAAAGCACACATCCAAGCTCCAAAAAGCCCCATATGAAAATATTTTACAACGATGAAAGCTAATAAAATTCTACAAAAGGTAACACTAATGAGTGCGCTAACCAAAGGCCATTTTGTATCACCAGCCCCTCGAAGGCTACCAGCAAGAACTTGCTGAATATTTTGAGGGAACGTCATAAAGCCAGAAATAATAAGAACCTTAGCCGTGAGGTGGACAACATCAGGATCATGAGAAAAAATAGAAGCCAGAGGAATGCCAGCCACCCAAAATAAAATGCCAACGGTAAAAGAAAAAATAGCTCCCATATTTCTTATTTCGTCTGTATATTTTTTTGCAAGTTCTGGCTTAGCCGCACCCAAAGAACGGCCAGTGAAAGAACTAGCGGCGATACCCAAACCACCCACTACATTAGAAACAAGCCCAGATATGCTGTTTGTAATTTGATGGGAAGCAAGAGCGGTGGTACCCAAATCCGCAATGATTTTTGTATAAATTAAAAAACCGACACGCATGATAAACTGCTCACCAGCAGCAGACATACTTATGTCCATAATTCTTTTAACAATAGGAATATGAAATGAAATTTTATCTCGAATCGAAATATTAACAGGATAAGGAGATATCGTTAAAACAACAATAGACATAACACAAGAAACAATTTTAGCAGCTGTTGCACCAATGGCAGCACCTTCAAGACCAAGACGTGGAAAAAATAAAATTCCGTTAATTAAAACAAAACCTACTATAACATTTACAATATTCGCCACAATATTATAAATCATTGGTGGCTTAGATCGTCCAGATCCCCTTAAAATAGAAGCAACAGCAGTAGGAATTCCTTGAAAAAACATACCGACAGCCATATAGCGCATATACATAGTAGCAGGTACAAGCGTATCTTCTTTTGCTCCCATAAAAGCAACAATTTGTGGTGAGTAAATAAAAGCAACAATAGACAAAAGGAGTGATGAGAAAAAAGCGATAATAAGCGTATTCCAGACCACAACTTTGGCATTGGCATAATCTTTAGCACCAATAAACCTTGCAATTAGGGCAGTAGCACCAACGTTAAAAGCTTGGAAAACAGCATTAGAAATAAAAACAGGTTGGCTCGTTAAACCAACAGACCCTAAAGCGTATGCTCCTAAATGCCCAACCATGGAAAGATTAATAATACTAATCAGACTTAATAGCATAAGCTCAGCTACAAGTGGAGCAGAAAAAGTAAGAATATCTTTTTTTATTTCTCTGTTTCCATAAAAAAAAGCTTTACATTTAACTGCTAAATTCAAAAAAATCACCTCCAAAATATATTTTTAATATTTTACTCTATTTGCCTTCACTTTACAACCTCCAATAAAATTAAATTTCAGAAAGGTGTATAAAATATAGGTTTTTTGGAAATGATACAAAATTCAATATGGAAAAAAGTAAGGAAAAATTAAGAAATGTATCAAAAAAACGCTATGAAAAGTTAATAATTTTTACTAACATAATTGAGAATTGTTTGTCTAAAATTAAAAACTGAACGTTTACATACGTGGGAAAATAATGTAAAGTATTCTCATAAGCTACTTCAACTTCGGTAGCAAAAATAAATTTAAGTTTTTGTTTATTATATGAGGAGGATTTAAATTATGAAAAAGAACGTTTTAAAAAGAGCAACAGCTTTAGCAACAGTTTTTGTTTTAACATCAGGTATGGCAGTTTACGCATCTGCTGCTAACACAAAAAAAGTAGCTACAGCTGCTGATGCAAAAAAACCTACTACTATATCAGCAATTTTCGACACAACATTTATTGAACCTAAAAATGGTCAAAAACAATTTTGTGATGAATTTAAAAAAATAACAGGCGTTGAATTAAAAGTTAACCAACCAGCTCATAACCAATATTATGAAAAAGTTGACTTAGCATTTGCTTCTAACGAAATTCCAGACGTAGTTGAAATGGGCGGAAACAGATTCCTTAACTATTCAGTGAATGGTGCTTTATATGATATGACAAACCTTGTTAAAAACTCTACTGTTTTAGCAAAAGTTCCAGACAAATATAAAGACCAAGTTAAAATCAATGGTAGAATTTATGGTTTCCCAATCCAAAGTGGTAATGGTTGCGTTGCTTATGTAAGACAAGACTGGATGACTGCTAATAGTTTAAAAGCTCCTAAAACATACAAAGAATATATTGAAATGTTAAAAGTATTCGCAAATGACCCAGACAAAAATGGTAAAAAAGATACAATCGCTTTAACAGCAGCTGGTGTTGTGAATACAGAAGCTCCTTTAAATATTTATTTAAAAGAATTCTACCAAAATGCCACTCCTGACTTTGTTAAAAAAGACGGCAAATGGGTAGATGGTATGCTTCAACCAGAAATGAAAGATGCAATCCAAAGAATGAAAGATGCTTATTCTCAAGGATTATTTGATAAAGAAATCGTTACAAACACTACTTCTACTTGTAGAGATAAATTTTATGCTGGTAAAGTGGGAACATTCACTTACTGGGCTGGTTCTTGGAATAAAACTTTAGAAGTTAACCTTCAAAGAAACTCACCAACTGCTAAAATTTCAGCACTTCCTGCAATTGCAGAAGCAAAATATGTGGAACGTGTACCAACCGTTATTGCAATTACTAAAAAATGTGCAAATCCAGATGGCGTTTTCAAATATTTAATTGAAGTAATGCATGATGGTGCTGCTGGTTCAACTTTATTTACAGATGGCGTTGAAGGTGTTCATTACAAAGTAAATGCTGATGGTTCTTATGATAGACTTCCAAGTTTATCTGATGCAAAATCTGACTCAATCAAAACATATACAGATTTTGGCTTAAATGTTGAACCATTTGCAAACAAACAAAACTTAGATCCAAGAATTGCAAGTTCACTTAAATTATTTGCTGCTAACTCAGCACCAGCTAGTATGCTTCCTGTTTCACAAGCTTGGGGAAGTTCAAATGCGGATATCGCAACAGCTAGAATTTCAGCAGTTTCTAAAATGGTTGTTGGTGAAATTTCAATTGAAGATGGTTTGAAAAAATACGAAAACAGCACAAAAGGCGCTGTTGCTAGAATATTAAAAGATTTCAACAAATAAATAGCAATAAATTAAATAGACAAACGTCATTAAGTACGCCCATTTTGGGTGTACTTTAATGACGTTTGTAAAAGAGAATGAGAGGGGATTTTTAAGAATGAACACAGCGAAACCTGCAAAAAAGAACTTTACAGTGGCTCGTATCACAAAATACAAATGGTTTTATGTAATGTTTTTGCCAGTTTTTTTAATGACATTAATTTTTCAGTATATTCCTATGATTGGGATCAGATATGCTTTTTATCAATATAACCCTTTTTCTGAACCAGTGTTTATTGGGATGGAAAACTTTATTGAACTTACATATAATGCAAATTTTATTAGGGCTTTTACCAATACCCTTGTATTGAGTTTAGTAAACTTAGTTATTACGATGGTAGTTTCTATTTTCTTTGCAATTTTAATGAATGAAATTTATACAAAAGTTTTTAAAAGTTTTGTTCAAACTGTTTTATATTTACCTCACTTTATTTCGTGGGTTGTTACAGCATCTATATTTGCACTTATTTTATCACCAGACCATGGTCTAATTAATGAAGTGTTAGGTTTATTTGGGGTAGATCCAGTTTACTTTTTAGCAAATGAGTCTATGTGGAGACCTATATACTATTTCATTAACCGTTGGAAAGAAACCGGTTGGAATACCATTATCTATTTGGCTGCTATTTCTGGTATTAATGCAGAGCTTTATGAAGCTGCGGCAATTGATGGCGCTGGCAAAATAAGACAAACAATTAGTATTACCATTCCTAGTATTATGACTACTATTTTAGTTGTATTTATTTTAAATCTTGCTAAAGTTTTAAATATTTTTGAATCTGTTTTCGTATTACAAAATCCTCTTGTACTTGACGTATCAGAAGTTATTCAAACTTATGTTTATAAAAAAGGTCTTATCGAAAGTAATTATGGTTATTCTACCGCTGTAGGTTTGTTTAGGTCGGTTATTTCTATGGTTCTGGTTATGATTTCTGACTGGATGAGTAAAAAAATTAAAGGCGAAGGAATTCTTTAAGAGGAGGATTGTAAAATGATAGATAGAGGCGGTTTAAGCTTTAAAAAAGGCTACGTTGGTAGAAGTATTTTTAAAATTTGTAATACTATATTTTTAATTCTAGTAATGGCAATGATGATTGTTCCTATTTTGAAAATCGTAAGTGACTCTTTTGATGCTACAACTCAATATGGAATCAATCTTATTCCTGTAAAATTTACATTACAGGCGTATCATATGATTTTCACAAATCAAGAGTTATATACACCATTTTTAATTTCTGTTTATACAACAGTAGTAGGTACTGCAATTGGTCTTTTATTAACAACTTTAGGAGCGTACGTTCTTATTCAAAAAGACCTTCCAGGTAGAAAGTTTTTCTCATGGATGATTTTCTTTACGATGATTTTTAGTGGTGGTTTAATTCCTACTTTCCTTCTTATTAGAAACTTACATCTTATTAATTCTTTATGGTCTGTTATTTTACCACTTAGTATTAATGTTTATAACACTGTTTTGATGAAGAGTTTCTTTGAGCAGCTTCCCCAAAGTTTAATGGAAGCAGCAGAAGTTGACGGTTGTACCCCTATGCGTATTTTCGTTAGTATCGTGTTGCCACTTTCAAAACCTGCATTAGCTTCTATTGGCTTGTTCTTTGCAGTGGAATATTGGAATCACTTCTTTAATTTCATTATGTACATCAATGATCCAAATAAATATAACTTCCAAATTAAAATTAGAGAGTTAGTTTTATCAAGCACAGAGCTTTCAAATGCTCGTATGGAAGGTAGTTATGTTGCATTTAAGACAGTGCAAAGTGCTGTTATTATCACTGCTATGATTCCTTTTATGATTATCTATCCTTTCTGTCAAAGATATTTCGTTCAAGGTGTTACCGTTGGTGCAGTAAAAGAATAATCGTGATTGGGAGGATTTAAAATGTCTTTATTTGGTATCAATGTTTTAGACTATGGTGTAGATAACACTGGTGCTAAAGATAATACTGCGACTTTTAAAGATGCGATAGATGCTTGCGTTGCAGCTGGCGGTGGAACAGTTTTTGTCCCCGCTGGTAATTATCTTACTGGTGCAATTATTTTAAAAAGCAATGTAAATTTTTATATTGATGCTGGTGCTACCATTACGTTTGTAAATGATGTAGACAAATATCCTGTTGTTAATTCAAGATGGGAAGGCGTTCAAAGGGAAGTGTATGCTTCTTGTATTTATGCTGAAAATGAAACAAACATTACCGTTTCAGGACATGGAACACTAGAAGGCAACGGTGCTTTTTGGTGGGACTTACATAGAGAAAAGAAAAATCTTTACCCACGTCCTAAGCTAGTTAGTTTCCATGAATGTAAAAATGTTACAATTGAAGGAATAACACTTAAAAATTCTCCAAGTTGGACCATTAATCCAATTTGCTGTGAAAATGTTGCAGTGGATAAAATTACAATTATAAATCCTGCAGATTCTCCCAATACAGATGGTATTGATCCAGAATCTTGCCTGAATGTTCGTATTTCTAATTGCCATATCGATGTGGGTGATGACTGTATCGCCATTAAAGCAGGTACAGAAGATACCATGACTCGTGTTCCTTGTGAAAATGTTACCATTACTAATTGTACAATGGTGCATGGTCATGGTGGTGTTGTGCTTGGAAGCGAAATGAGTGGTGACATTAGAAATGTGACAATAAGCAATTGCGTTTTTGATGGAACAGATAGGGGGATTCGTCTGAAATCAAGACGTGGTAGAGGTGGCGTTGTTGAAGATATTCGAATTAACAACATCGTCATGAGAAATGTTATTTGTCCTTTTATTATGAATTTATATTATTTTTGTGGACCTATGGGCAAAGAAAAATATGTTTGGGACAAAAATCCTTACCCAATAACCGTAGAAACACCTACCTTTAGAAGAATCCATTGTAGTGATATTACTGCTCGTGGCGTTCATGCTGCAGCTGGTTTTATTTATGGATTATCTGAACTTTTTATTGAAGATGTTTCGTTTAGCAATATTCATATTGCCATGGAAGAAAATGCTATTCCTGGTGTGCCTGCTATGATGGACGGTATTGAGCCAATGGCAAAAAAAGGTTTCTTTGTTAGCAATGCCAAAGATGTACTATTTCATAATATTTCTTTTGAAGGACATGATGGTCCTGCTTTTGAAATTGAAAATGCAGTGAATGTTGACATAAGAGATTGTAAAGCTTATGGTCAAGATTTTACAGTTTTTAGAAAAAATGCTACTACAAAAAATTAGCGGGAGAGGTATAAAAAATGAGCTGTCCTAATTGTGAAAAAAAAATATATGATAACTGGTCTGTTAAAGTGACAGAATCTGTTATGGCTAGAAATCCAGAATTTTCTGATAAATGGGCGTATGATTACGGTGTAATTTTTAAAGGTATTGAGCTTGTTTATCATAAAACAAAAGATAAAAAATATTTTGATTACATTAAAAAAAATATAGACATTTTTGTTCAAGAAGATGGAAATATTGATCGATATGAAGTGACTGAATATAATATTGACCATATTAACAATGGTAAGTTATTATTTATGCTTTATAATGAAACAAAAGAAGAAAAATATAAAAAAGCAGCACAACTTTTAGACAAACAACTAAAAAATCATCCTCGTACATCAGAAGGTGTTTTTTGGCACAAAGAAATCTACCCAAATCAAATTTGGTTAGACGGACTTTATATGGGTGCGCCTTTTTATGCAGAGTTTATAAAAGAATTTGCTGAAAATAAAAATTTTGATGATGTTACAAAACAGTTTTTAATTTGTGAACAACATACAAAAGATGATAAAACAGGTTTACTTTATCATGCTTGGGACGAGACTCGTGAAATGTTCTGGTGTAACAAAGAAACAGGTTGCTCAGAAAACTTCTGGGGTAGATCCATGGGCTGGTATGTTATGGCAATTGTGGATGTATTAGATTACATTCCAACTGATCACAAGGATAGACCTGCCATTATTAAAATTTTAAATGAAACGTTATCTGCTCTTCATCAATTTTCCGATAAAGAAACTGGTCTTTGCTACCAAGTAATTGACCAAGGTGACAGAAAAGGAAATTATTTAGAAGCTTCTGCCTCTAGCATGATTGTTTATGCAATGGCAAAAGGCGTTAGAATGGGCTATTTAGATAAGTCTTGGACTGAGAGAATTGAAAAAGCGTATAAAGGATTAATCGAAGAATTTATTTTGGTTACAAAAGAAGGTTTGGTTAATTTGAACAAGGTTTGTCAAGTTGCTGGTCTTGGAAATAAAGAAAAAAGAGATGGTTCTTTTACTTATTATATTAGTGAACCAATTATTGCTAATGATCCTAAAGGTGTTGGCGCTTTCATTCTTGCAAGTGCTGAAGTAGAAGACTTATTACAAAAATAAATATCATGATAGAATAGGCGACGTCTGTGAACCACAGACTCGTCTATTCTTTTTGAATTTCGTCTTATGAAGGGAAGATTTTTATGGAAAATTTCGATTTTATAGTTGACAAAAATTGTAAAGAGATAAATAATTGTTTTATGACAATAAAAAGTGCTTTAGATGCTGTTCCGCAAAACAATACGGATACAAAAATTATTTTTATCAAAAATGGGGTTTATAAAGAAAAGCTTGAAATAAACGCTCCATTTATTAAAATTTTTGGGGAAAGTGTAGAAAACACCATTATTTGTTTTGATGATGCTTCTGGAACAATTATGAGGCAAGAAGATGGGGGTGACGGTGTAAAAACTTATGGCACTTTTAAAAGTGCAACAGTGACAGTACTACCATCAGCTCATCACTTTGCTGTAGAAAACCTGACGATTCGCAATGATTTTGATTATGAAAATGCAACGCTTCCAAACAAACAAGCTGTTGCACTAAAGCATGATGGAGATCAAAGCATTATTAAAAATGTGAAGCTTGTTGGCAAACAAGATACACTTTGTGCCAATACAGGTAGACAATTTTATTATCATTGCACAATATCTGGGCACGTTGATTTTATTTTTGGAGCGGCTCAAGCTGTGTTTGAAAAGTGTACTATTATTTCAGTGGACAGAAATGACGGAGTACCAAAGGGTTATATTGCTGCGGCAAGCACCAATATAACATTTCCTTTTGGATATTTGTTTGAAAACTGTGCTTTGCTTTCTGATATAAAAGAAGAAGGTTCTGTGCAACTTGGTAGACCTTGGCATCCTTCAAAAGACCCAGATGCTATTGCAAATACAGTTTTTAAAAACTGTTTTATGGATAGACATATATCTTCCCTTGGTTGGGATAACATGGGTGGTTTTTTTGCGAAAGATGCTCGGTTTTTTGAATTTGAAAATTATGGCCCAGGGGCGTTAGTGAGTGAAACACGGACCCTATTATCAAAAGAACAAGACTTACTATATACAAAAGAAAACTTCTTTGGTTCTAATGATGGCAAATATGAACTGGCTTGGAAATCTTATGAATAGGTAGTGATGATGGTGTCTGAAAAAAGCTATACATCAAAGCAATATCTTTTGAACTGCTACAGAAAAAAACCTCGTGAGATGAGTTTTGCTGCAGATAATGAAATTATTTATAACATTTGGAAAAGTATTCTTATCAATAAACTAAAACAAATAACGGGAATAAGTAACATGAGACCATGTGATTTAACTCCCCAACTTTTAGAAGAAGAAAAATTTGAGACATATACGAGACAGAAATTTATAATTCAGACAGAACTTGATGTATATATGCCGTTTTATATTCTGATTCCCAATCATAAAACTGGTAAGTTAAAGACAGTAATAGCGCCTCATGGACACGCCTCCTATGGGAAGGCTGGCGTTGCTGGAGATTGTAACATTCCAGAAGTGCAAGAAAAAATTGACTTCTATCATTATGACTATGGTCGAAAGCTTGTAGAACAAGGATATGTGGTTTTTTGCCCTGATGCAAGAGGTGCAGGGGAAAGAATGGAAGAAATTACTGTTAAAAGTAATAAAGAGAATTATTTTGCAAGCTCTTGTAATGCTTTAAACTTTGCTGCCATGAGTTTAGGCAAAACCTTACTTGGTATGCAGGTTTGGGATTTAATGCGTCTTGTTGATTTTATTTTTACATTGGATTTTTGTAATACAGATTATTTGAGCTGTGTTGGATTTTCTGGTGGAGGGTTGCAAAGTTTATGGCTTTCTATTTTTGATGAGCGAGTGAGGAAGTGTGCTTCAAGCGGATATTTTTATTCCTTCGAAAGTGCCATTTTAAATACGCACCAATGTGGCTGTAACTTTGTTCCTGGACTTTGGAATTTGGTAGACATGGGCGATCTTGCTACTTTAATTGCACCGAGAAAACTTTACATAGAAGTAGGAAACTCTGATTCACAAATTGGAGAGCTAGGAATGGAGAGCGTAAAAGGACAAGTGGATATTACAAAATCCGCTTATAGGTTGTTTAATAAAGAAGAAAATTTTATTTTCCATACTTTTGATGGTGGGCACGTTGCAAAATTTGAATTATTAGCAGATTTTTTAAAAAATTAGGAGATGCTTACGATGAAATTGTATTTTGAAAAACTTTCAAGGTATCCACGGATAAACGAGTACGCTACTGTTGCAGTTCCTTTTTCAAAAGGAGAAATCTTTAATCATGAAAATTTAGTTGTTTTGGGGGAAGATCAAAAGACAAAATATCCTACTCAAACAAGTATTACTGCAAAATGGGCAGATGGTTCCATTAAATGGGCACTTATTAAATTTTTAGCTGATTTGCCTGCCAACAAGGATATCAATTATTTTGTGGAAAAGGAAACCGGTAAACTAGGGGAGTTCCCCAATGAAGTTTTTATTACGATTGACAATGACTTTTACACCATCCACAATGGCTGTTTAACAGTAGTGCTTAATAATAAATCTGCAAAACATATTTTTAAATCAGTAACATATAAAGATGTTGTGTATGATAGCAATCATTTAAAAGGCTTCACCGTTTATAATGAGTTTCTTGAAAAATATGATCTTCAAATTGTTGACCAATGGGAAGTAGAAGAAGCTGGACCTGTTTGTGCCTCTTTAACTGCAAAAGGAAAGCACTATGACCAAAATGGAAATGAATTTTTAGACTGCATTATTAAGCTAACATTTTATGCTGGGAAACCTTACTTTAATATAGATTATAAAATTATTAATTTATCCAATGAATACAAAACTTGTATTAAAGGTATTGAATTTACCTATTCTCCAAAGGAAACATCAAGCACAGCAAGAAAAGCATTAGCAAGTTCTAATTATAGAACTGAAATTAATGAAGGTGAAGATTTACATAAACTGATTGATGCGGAAACTTTATTATATACCAGTAATGAGCATTATGCAGAAACTTTTTTTGGAACTTTTTGGGCTGATTATTGTGATAAAAATGGTGGTGTTAGCTTTACCATATATCAAGCACAACAAAATTTTCCCAAGGCTTTTGATGTAAACAAAAATGGTATTGTTGCAAAAATTGTTCCTACAGAAAGTCAAAACGATCTTTATTTATTTAAGGGAATGGCTAAAACCCATAGTATGTTAATTCATTTCCATGATGAAAATGAGACTTTACAAGATATTAATATAAGAAGCTTACAATACCAAATGCCAGATGTTCCTATTTTAGAAGCAACTACTTATGAAAAAAGTGGTGTTTTTGAAAATGTATTTACACAGAAAAAAAGAGAAGATGTGGAATCTATGTTGTATAAAATGGCTGACTTTAGAGGTCGGGCTTACGGCATGATTCACTGGGGCGATGCTCCTGATTCTGGCTATACAAAACAAGGCAGAGGAAATGGAAAACTTGTTTGGACCAACAATGAATATGATTTTCCACACGCCATGATGTTGATGTTCGCAAGATCTGGCCAACGAAGAATGATTGACTACATGAAAGTTGCCGCAAGACATTGGGTTGACGTTGATGTTTGCCATTTAAGTGATGAACCTGAAAGACACGGGGCGCAAATTATTCATTCGGCGGATCATGTTTCTGGGTATGTTGAAATTAGTCATGAGTGGGTAGAAGGTCTGATGGATTATTATCATCAAACAGGAGATCAATTTGTTTACAACACTTTTATTAACATCGGGGAAAATATTTTGTATCATTTGAGTTTACCTAAATATCATCAAAGTGGAGAAATCAATGCAAGAGATACGGGCTGGGCTATGCGTGCTTTAGTTGCTTTGTATAAAGAGACAAACGAAGAGAAATATATTGAGGCTGCTGAAAAAATTGTGGAGCATTTTAGGCAGTGGAAACTAACCTTTGGAGCATTTTTATCACCTTATACAGACCACACTGTAATTCGTATTCCTTTTATGATTTCTATTGCTGTTGGAAGTTTAATGAGATTTTATGAAGCTCGCCCAACGGAGGAAATTAAGAATATGATTGTAGAAGCGGTTGATGATATGGTTGAGCACTGTTTGTTAGACAATGGAATTTTTTATTACAAGGAGCTTCCGACATTAAAAAGACTTGGAAACAACACCCTTGTTTTGGAAGCGTTGGTTTATGCGTACAGACTTACAGGGAATACTCAATATTTAAACATCGGAGTTGTTAATTTTAAACATATTTTAAGTGTTAAATCTCCTAGCATGAACGCAAACAAAGAAATTGTTGGAGATGCTGTTTTACTTGGTGGAGAAGGGCCAAAGGGGTTTGCACAAAGTTTTTATCCCATCACCCTTTTTTATACAGAGGCTGTTGCTGCTGGGTTATTATAAAATGTTCAAATATGAACTTATATAGTGTGAAAAGTTTTAAAGTAGACTAATGAGGCTTGGTGAAATCAAAGCCCACTTGGGGAAATTTTTTGACGAAAAGTTTCCCCAAGTTTCAAATTTATTTACAAAGCATCTTACAGGAGGTATTTTTTATGAAGAATTTTATGGATGAGAACTTTTTATTAGAAACAGAAACAGCAAGAAAGTTATTTTTTGAGTATGCAAAGGATATGCCAATATTTGACTATCATTGTCATTTAAGCCCAAAAGCTATTTTTGAAAATCAAAAATTTAAAGATATTACAGAAATTTGGCTTGGCGGTGACCATTATAAATGGCGTGCCATGCGTGGAATGGGATTAAACGAAAGATTCATGACTGGAGACGCTAGCAGTTTTGAAAAATTTTCTATGTGGGCAAAAACGTTGTCTAACTGCATTGGTAATCCATTGTACCATTGGACACATTTGGAACTTCAAAGATTTTTCGATATTTACGAGCCATTATCAGAAAAAACAGCAAAACAAATTTTTGATAAAGCAAATGAAAAAATACAAGCAGACGGTTTTTCAGCAAGAGATTTAATTGTGAAATCAAATGTTAAAATTATTTGTACAACAGATGACCCAATTGATTCCCTTGAATATCATGAAAAAATTGCAGCAGATACTACTTTTGATGTAAAAATTCTTCCTGCTTTTCGTCCTGACAAAGCATTGAATATTCATCTTGCTAGTTTTTCTGATTACATAAACCAATTGGCAACTGCCGCTGGTGTAACGATCGATAGTTTTGAAGATTTATTAAAAGCCCTTGATCTGAGAATCGAATTTTTTGCTGAACATGGTTGCCGTGCTTCTGATCATGCCTTTGAATATGTTCCTTATGAAGAAGCAAGTTGCGAAGAAGTAAATAGCATTTTCCAAAAAGCCATAAAAGGCGAAGGGATTGCTTCCTGTGAAAAAGATAAATATCAAACTGCGCTTATGCAACACTTAGGAGCTCGTTATGCTGAAAAAGGCTGGGGAATGGAAATTCATATTGGCGCCATCAGAGATAATAACAGAAAAATGTTTGAAAAATTAGGTTCTGACATTGGTTTTGACTCTGTTACAGACAATGGCTACGCTAAAAGTCTATCAAGATTGTTAGACTCCATGAACTGTAAAGATGCGTTACCAAGAACTATTTTATTTACATTGAATCCAAAAGATAATTATGTTTTAGGAACCATGTTAGGAAACTTCCAATCATCAGAAGTGGCAGGCAAAATCCAATTTGGTACTGCTTGGTGGTTCGTAGACAATCGTGATGGTATGCAAGAACAAATGAGAGTTCTTTCTAATCTTGGGGTGTTAGGAAAATTTATTGGTATGCTTACAGACTCAAGAAGCTTTTTATCTTATCCGAGACATGAATATTTTAGAAGAATTTTGTGTAACCTAATTGGAAACTGGGTTGAAAATGGAGAGTATCCAAATGACATCGAGTTTTTAGGGGAAATGATAAAAGGTATTTCTTATAACAATGCAGTGGAATACTTTGGCGTAAAATAATAGCAATCACATAAAAAGATAGGGGGATTTTATAAAATTTCCCTGTCTTTTTATTTTGCCATAAAAAATTCCTATAGTGACTTTGAAAAAAAAGTGTATTATACTATAGTGATTATTATTTTTACAGTAGGGAACTACTCTTGGGGAATAGCAAATTTTAGGAACGGAGGTTTGAAAGGATGAATATAAAATTATTGTTTGAATTATTTATGACATTTATGAAAATAGGGGCATTTACCTTAGGCGGTGGAAATGCAATGCTACCTGTTATTAAGCATGAAGTAGTTGTCAATAAAAAGTGGATTAGCGAAGAAGAAATGACAGATTACATGGTCATAGGTCAATCGCTTCCAGGCGTAATTGCAATCAACACAGCTACGTCAGTTGGTTATAAAGTTCATGGTGTTTTAGGCGGATTTATTGCAACCATGGGAATGATTGTACCGTCATATGTTATTATCGTAATCATTGCCATATTTTTTAATCAGTTTCAAGAAAATGCAGTTATGCAAAGGGCTTTTACTGGGGTAAGAGCGGCCATTGTAGCACTTATTTTTGTGACAGTGGTGGATATGTATAAAAATGCCGTTAAATATAATTTTCAACTGGTAATAGCAATTTTAGCAGCAGTAGGGATTTTATTTTTTAATATTTCAGCTCCTCTTATTATTTTAGGTAGTGCAATTATTTCTTTGGTGTGGGTGAAAATAAATCATGGGAAATTTAATTAGTTTATTTGTCGTATTTTTTAAAATAGGTCTATTTAGCTTTGGTGGCGGTTATGCAATGATTTCCATGCTGAAACAAGAAGCTACTTCACATAACTTTTTGTCAGCAGCTGACTTTACAAACATCGTAGCAATCTCTCAAATTACGCCAGGCCCAATTGCAATTAACATGGCTACTTTTGTTGGATTTAAACTTTCAGGATTTTTGGGTGCCACAGTTGCAACCGCAAGTGTTGCCCTCCCGTCCTTTATTATTGTTTTAATTGTTATTCGATTTTTTATTAAATTTAGTGACAATCAAGTGGTAAAAAATATTTTTATGGGACTAAGGCCAGCTGTCGTTGGGCTTATTTTTGCGGCGACTGTTTTAATTGCTTGGACGGAATTTTTTCCTAATTCGGAGTATATGGACTTTAAAGGCATTACTACTTTTTCCATTCGGTCATTCTTGATTTTTGTGGGGTGCTTTTTGGTAATAAAAAAATTTAAAATTAGTCCGATTTATGTTATGATAGCATCAGCCATTATTGGCGTTTTTATTTTTTAACAGTATAGTTTGGAAAGAAGCTAGTATAGTAAGGAGTTAATATATGCTTGATATAGCACTTTTGGGAACGGCTGGAATGATGCCATTGCCCAACCGATTTTTGTCATCTTTTATTTGTAAGCTAAATGGTAAAATGATGATAATTGATTGTGGAGAGGGAACACAGGTTTCCTTGAAAATTTTAGGATGGGGTTTTAAAAATATAGATATTATTTGTTTTACCCATTACCATGCTGACCATATTTCAGGGTTACCGGGGCTTTTGCTTACGATTGGAAATTGTGGAAGAACCGAACCGTTAACTCTAGTTGGACCACGGGGAATTGCCCATGTGGTGAATCATTTAAGGGTTATTGCACCAGAACTCCCTTATGAAATAGAATTTATTGAGCTATTGGGGGAGTCTGCTGAATTTTTATCCATTGGGGAGTTTAGTATTGGCTGTCAGCCAGTGAACCACATTATTCCTTGTTTTGCTTATAACATTAATATTTTCAGGATGGGTAAGTTTGATGCAGAAAGGGCATTGCAACTGAATTTGCCAAGACACTTTTGGGGTATCCTTCAAAAAAATGAAACAGTCTTTTATGAAGGAGTTACCTACACATCAGAAATGGTAATGGGAAAACCTCGGAAAGGGTTAAAAGTTTCGTATTGCACCGATTCAAGACCCACAAAAGAATTGGAGACTTTTATTGCAGGTTCAGATATTTTTATTTGTGAAGGAATGTATGGGGAAGATGATAAATATGAAAAAGCGTTGTATAATCGACATATGCTTTTTTCAGAAGCAGCTACGTTAGCCAATCGTTCAAATTCAAAAGAACTTTGGTTAACACACTTTTCGCCATCTCTCTCAGAACCAGATTCTTGTATCAAGTTTGCAACAGATATTTTTCAAAACACTAGGATTGGTCATGATAGAATGTCAAAAACTTTATATTTTGAAAATCAGACCTAGTTTTTTCATTTTCGTATAATAGAGTAGCTTGACTTTTCATATTAAACTTCTTTCCAAACCACAAAACTTGAAATTTTGGAGCTTGGAAAGAAGTTTATGGTCTGATACTTTTAGAAGAATAGGAACGATGTGTATGGAGACTAATCTAAAGCAATTATCTGATTTAGAGGTCATAAATTTATGTATTCATAATGATAAAAATTATTTTTCGGAACTGGTGTCCAGATATAAAAATTTAGTTTATTCTGTCATTCTAAGAATGATTAATGATGCCGAGGAGGCAAATGATTTGGCACAAGAGGTGTTTGTGAAGGTGTTTAAAAACCTTGACAAGTATCAGCCAGATTTTAAATTTTCCACTTGGATTATTCGTATTACCACAAATCATGTAATCGACTATAGAAGAAAACATAAACAAGAAACAGTGCCAATTGATGATGTATCTTATGAAATTGCTGCCAATGATTCTCCAGAAGAGGAATTTATTTCAAAAGAGCAGCATAACAGTGTCATTGGTGTTTTGAATAAACTGCCTGATATGTATCGAATACCAATCGTTTTATATCACCAGCAAGGTCTTTCTTATCAGGAGATTGCAGAAATAATTGAAGAACCACTCTCTAAGGTAAAGAATAGAATTTTTAGAGGGAGAAAAATGCTCAAAGAAAGTTTGCTTATGAAAGAAGGTGGAAGTTTTGGATTGTAAAAAAGCAGATATTTTTATTATGAAATATTTAGATGGGTGTTTGGCAACAGATGATGCAAAAAAATTAAATACACATATTAAAGGCTGTGAAACTTGTCGAGGGGATTTTTTTATGTACGATTCCATTATTAAAGTGGTGGAAACGGCTACTATTACGGAAGCCCCCCCAAACTTTGAATGTAATGTCATGGAAAAAATTAATAGCCTTGAAATGGCTTTTACTAAAAAAACAATGGACTATACGGATTTTTTACTTGCTGTTTGGGGTACTTTTTCGATTTTATTTGGATTTGGCGTTGTTCTTTCTGTAAATAGACAAGATATTTTACAATACTTTTCTCATAATCCTGTGTTTAGTGATTATGCCACAACGATTGATATGCTTTCTGTTCAAGCCATGCAATATTTAGGAAATATTACGGCTTTTGTAAACAATGTATTTAACGCTGTATATTCTTCTATAGAAGCTGTTCGGTTTGTTTTTCTAGGTATTGTAGCTGTTCTTTTTGTGGTTCAATATTTTGTTTATCGGAAAGAAAAGGTTCAATTATAATGAATGGCATAAGAAGGGTTATTTTGGTCGTTACCTTCATTTTGCTTTTTTCCGTTACAACATATGCTAAATCCAATGATTTTATAGTCAATAAAGTTTATTTTCTAAACCAGCATCATTTGACAGGAAAGCAAGTAGGAAATTGTTTGTTTTTATTTGAGGATGTTGTCATAGAAGATGAATATTTAGGAAATTTATTTTTGGTTAATTGCAATGCCACGATTAAAGGTGGCATTGCTGGTGATGTTTATACATTAAACTCCAGTGTTTTTATTGATGAACGCTCTAACATTGACGGGGATATCATTTCCTTTTATTCGGTTGTGCAAAAACATATTGGCTCTTATATGACAGGAGAGATAAAGGCGCTGTTTAAATCTTTAGAAATTTTTTCAAAAGATACAGTGACTGATAATTTATTTATTTATAGTGATACGTTGCCCAAAATAATAACGATTTTAGCAATGGGGATTCTTCAAACCTTTGTAGCACTTGTATTTTTATCTTCTAAAAAGTCATTTTATGAACAAGGCTGTATTGCGCTTGAAAAAGAATTTCTGCCTGTTTTGAAAAATGGACTTAGGTCTTATTTTATTTTAGGTGCTTTAATCCTAATTTTTTTAATTTCGATTATTGGTGCGCCTTTTTCACTTGTTTTAATTTTATTGGCTTTCCTTTTGTCATTACTAGGGCAAATTATGATTGCTATTTATATTGGCTTTTTTATTAATAAAAAAGTAAAATTAAATATGCACACGGTGACTATGTTTTTTGTTGGGAATTTTTTAATAGAGTTTTTAAAATTCATTCCCTTTACAGGCAATTTTTTTGTATTGTTTATTTTGCCTATTCTAGCCATCGGCATTTTGGTTCAAACTTTTAGTAACTATTTTTTGCGGAAAAAATTTTTTGAGGTTTCCTTTGATACAGAGATTCAGAAAAAACATTTTTCAAAAAGTAGTACCTACGCGATTCTAACAAAAGATTTGTAACGGAGGACTTTTAATGATAAACGATGTACATATTCTTGCAATTGAAACTTCATGTGATGAAACCGCAGCAGCGGTTGTTAAAAACGGTACGTGTGTTTTATCCAATGTTATTTCTTCGCAAATTGATATTCACGCAGAATTTGGTGGTGTGGTTCCAGAAATTGCATCAAGAAAACATATAGAAAATATTGATTATGTTATTTTAGAAGCACTTAAAACCGCTAATATGAATTTTGATGATGTAGATGCGGTTGCAGTTACTTATGGACCAGGATTGGTAGGTGCTTTGTTGGTAGGTCTTTCCACCGCCAAGGCAATTTCTTTTGCTACAAAAAAACCTTTAATCGGTGTTCATCATATTGAGGGGCATATTTGTGCCAATTATATTGATAATGAAGATTTTAAACCACCTTTTATCTGTCTTGTTGTTTCAGGAGGACACACCCATCTTGTTCATGTAAAAGATTATAATGAATTTGAAATTTTAGGAAAAACCCTTGATGATGCAGCGGGAGAAGCCTTTGATAAAGTAGCCAGGGTGATTGGTCTTGGCTATCCAGGTGGCCCTAAGATTGATAAATTGGTTAGAGAACATGGCGGAGATCGAAAGGCAATTCAATTTCCAAGGGCTTATATTTCAGAGGGAAGCTATGATTTTAGTTTTAGTGGAATCAAGTCTGCGGTTTTAAATTATGTAAATAAGTGTAAGATGGCGGATATTTCTTTTTCTGAAAATGATTTGGCGGCAAGTTTTCAAGAAGCAGTGATAGAAGTGCTGGTTTCTAAAGCAATAAAAGCGGCAGAAGAAAAAAAGATTTCAAAAATAGCACTTGCTGGAGGCGTTGCAAGCAACTCATTTTTGCGAGAAGCCATGGGGAAAGCTTGCCAAGAAAAAAGCTTTTTATTAAACGTTCCAAAGCCCGTGTATTGTACGGATAACGCAGCTATGATTGGCTCCGCCGCATACTATGAATTTATAAAAAATAGATTTTTTGACTTAGATTTAAATGCTTATCCAAATTTACGTTTGGGGCAACGGTTATAGGAGGGGGCTACGACATGGAGTTATATAGCGCTGATTTTTTAGAAAAAATTGACCAACAATTTTCATTTATACAGCTTATTCCAATTGCAGTATCCATTATTGATGTGGAAAGTAAGTGTTTTGTGAAATACAATGATAAATTTCTCAAGACTTTTGATTTGGATGGAGAAAGAGCTATTTTACCTATTTCTAATATTGTGTTAAATAATTTAGAAAATGGAATAAATGAAAGTGCGAATGACGAATTTCTTTGGTGGTTTAAAGTTTCTTCAGATAAGGCTATTTTGACTCGCTCATCATCAAAACTATTTGAAATCCAACATAGAAAATTATTTTTATGTACTCATTATCATATTTATAGTAAAGATATGGCGTCTTTAGATGTGAATGATGATGAAAATATTGACCCTAATTACACCAACTCCCTTGTTTTTATTAGCGAGATTTTTGATAGGCTTCCCATTTACACTTTTGTCATTAGCGAAGATACGGATGAGATTATTTATATTAATAATATTGTGAAAGAAAAGCTCGGTTGCAACAAGAAAGAAGATTGTAAAAAAAAATGTGGAGATTTGCTCAAAGGTTTTTGTACCAAAGCGTGTTTGCCTGAAAAAATGGGAGAGAATGAAGAGTACAAACTAGATAACCTGTGGTTAAAATCTTATTCGGGAGCTACTTACTGGATTAATGGACATAGGGCTAAGTTGGTTACTTTTCTTGATATTACACAGACCAAAATGGATGAAGAAGCATTGCTGAAGCAGGCTTCTTTTGACGAAATGACAGGTATTTATAACCGAAGTATGGGAATGAAATTTTTAAATGTGAATTATGAAAAAGTAAAAAGAGGAAATGGATTATTTACCATCAGTTATCTTGATATGAATGGACTTAAATTTGTAAATGATACCTTTGGACATAACGAAGGGGACATTTATATTAACAGCGTGGTGGACGCTATTGAGAGTTCAATTCGAAAAACAGATATTTTTGCTAGGCTGGGTGGGGATGAGTTTGTTCTGATTTTTTTGAATTGCAATTATTATAACGCAGCAAAAGTAATGAAAAATATCATGAATAAGCTTGCTCAACTTACAAAAAACAATAACGAAAAGTATGATATGTCTATTAGCTATGGTCTCCATGAAGTGAACACCGATACAAAATTAAGTATGGAAGAAATTTTAAAGTCAGTGGATGCCAATATGTACTATATGAAAAATGAATACAAAAGATTAAAAGCATTGAAAAACAAAGCAAATGAATGATGGGAATAGACTAAATTTTTACAACAGTTGATACTGTGGAAAACTATGTGGAAAGTTAAATTTGCAAAAAAAATACTTGACATTGAAAACAAGCCAATGTTAACGAGAATCAAAAATAAAATGCAAAAGAAAACCCTTTAGAACAACGATTCTAAAGGGTTTTCTTTGCATTTTATAGAGTAAGTTATACACAAAAAAATTAAAAATAGCAGTTTATAAAGCTGTGGATAATGTGGATAACCCTGTGCTTAACATTGATTCTCCAATTTTAAACACATCTCCAGCCCCTAAAGTTATCAACAGGTCATTTGGTTCACAATGAGTAATTAAAAAATTTGTAATTTCATTAAAATCTGTCAAATAATACACATCTTTTCCACGTAACTTTATCTTATCAACTAAATGAGTGGAATGAACCTCACCAGTGTCTTTCTCACGAGCAGAATAAATATCGGTAATAATTATTTTATCAGCAAGGTCAAACGCTTCTGAAAATTCAGTAATAAACGCTTTTGTACGAGTGTAAGTGTGTGGTTGAAATACACACCATAAATCATGATGTTCCATATTTTTTGCTGAAGTAAGGGTTGCTTTAATTTCTGTTGGGTGATGAGCGTAGTCATCTACAACGGTGACACCATTGACAACTCCTTTTTTTTGAAATCTACGATTTGTTCCCGTAAACCGCTCAAGTCCCAATGTGATTTGAGGAATAGAAAGTCCAAGGGCATAAGAGGAAGCACAAGAGGCAATGGCGTTATAAACATTATGCAGACCTGGAACAGAAAGAGAAGCCGTTCCCATCAAAGTTCCTTTTTGATAAATATCAAAGGTAGGGAGCCCAGAAGCATTAAAAACAATATTTTCAGGATACCAGTCAGCATTATTTTTATCATTGCCATATGTAATGACATGACAAGGTAAATTTGCAATAATATGTTGATAATTTTCAATTCCACTATTAATTATTAAACTACCATCGGAAGGAATCAGATTTGCGAACTTTTTGAAAGAGTCCATGATTTGATTTATATTTTCAAAATAATCCATATGGTCAGGTTCAACATTTAAAATGATGGCAACATAGGGAAAAAATTTTAAAAAACTGTCACAATATTCACAAGATTCAACAATAATGTATTCTGAAGAGCCTACACGAATATTGCCACCAATAGAAGGCATGATGCCACCAATTGTAATGGTTGGATCTTTTTCTGCTTCAAGAAATATTTGAGAAACCATAGACGATGTAGTGGTTTTGCCATGGGTTCCCGCAATGGCAATAGGAAATTTATATTTCTTCATAATAAGTCCAAGCAAGGTAGCTCGTTCAAAAGTGGTGATGCCCCGACGTTTTGCTTCTATTAATTCTGGATTATCTTCTTTTACGGCAGCAGTATAAACAACTAAATCGACAGGCGCTGGAATATTTTTTGCAGAATGTCCGATGACGACGCTTATACCATCTTCCGTTAATTTTTTTGTTATGTCACTTTCTTTAAAATCCGAACCGCTAACGGTGACGCCATCTTTATGTAGGATTTCAGCAAGCCCACTCATGCTTATGCCACCAATGCCAATAAAAAAAATATTTTTAAATGTTGTTAAATTATATTCGGTTAACATGAAAATACCTCTATTCTAAAAAATATTACTACTTATCATATTATACTATTATTTTGAAAAAATTAAACCTTATATTTATTTTTTTCAAGCACCCACTAGTCTAAGTGTTTGTCATTTCTCAAACGAATTAACAACAAAAGTAATATTATGCAAAATATTAAAAAAAATAGTCCAAAATATGTAGAATATTAACAAAAAAACAATAAATTTTAGTCCAAATATGCTATTTATTAATGGACAATTATATGTTATTATAATACTAATATGGGTGGATATTACAAAGCATTGCAGTAATATTTATTTTATATAAGTTTTGAGCTTAGGCTGACTTGTTTTTAACAAAGATTAATAGACAGGAGTGGTGTTATGCGAAAAAAAGAAATGATTGCCATGCTTCTTGCAGGTGGTCAAGGGAGTCGGCTTGGGGTGCTTACGACGAGCAAAGCGAAACCGGCTGTATCTTTTGGTGGAAAGTATAGAATCATCGACTTTCCAATGAGTAATTGTATAAATTCTGGAGTGGACACAGTCGGAGTATTGACGCAGTATCAACCGCTTCTGCTAAACCGTCATATTGGAATAGGAATACCATGGGACTTAGACCGCAGAAATGGCGGGGTTACAATGCTTGCGCCTCATGTGAAAGACGGGGAAGATGGTGAATGGTATTCAGGTACTGCCAATGCCATATTCCAAAACATTGATTATATTGATTCATATAATCCTACATACATTCTTGTTTTATCAGGCGACCACATTTATAAAATGGATTATTCTAAAATGCTTGATTTTCACAAGGAAAATAATTGTGATGCGACAATTGCCGTGTTAGAAGTTACAATGGAAGAAGCCTCACGTTTTGGTATTATGAATACGCTTGAAGATGATAAGGTATATGAATTTGAAGAAAAACCTAAAAATCCGAAGAGCAATCTTGCATCAATGGGAATTTACATATTTACATGGGACAAATTAAGAGCGGCATTAATTGAGGACAACAAGGTCCACAATGACAGTGACTTTGGAAAACATATTATTCCTAAAATGCTGGAAGAAAATGCAACCCTATACGCATATCGATTTTCAGACTATTGGAAAGATGTTGGAACCATCGAATCTTACTGGCAAGCAAATATGGAACTTTCTAACACGATTCCTGAATTTAACTTATATGAAGACTTTTGGAAAATATATACAAACTCTGACCATCAGCCACCTCAATTTACAGCTCAAGATGCAATTGTGAAAACCTCCCTTATTTCAGAAGGTTGTGAAATATATGGTCAAGTTTACAATTCTATTTTAGGCCCAGGCGTTATTGTGGAAGCAGGTTCTGTTGTTCGGGACTCTATCATTATGGAAAATTGTGTAATTGGTGAAAATTCTACCATTGAACGTTGCGTCATGGATGAAAATTCAACTATTGGTTCCCACGTTACCATTGGAACTGGAGACAATATTCCAAATGAAAACAAACCATCCGTTTACGATACAGGGATTACCGTAATTGGTGAACATAGCGTAGTGCCAGATTATATTACCATCGGTAAAAACTGCGTTATTTATGGAATTACTGATCATGCAAATTATACAGACAATAGACTGGAAAGCGGAAAATCAATTATTAAAGAGGTGGTGACGAGATGAAAGCCATAGGAATTATTCTTGCAGGTGGAAACAACGAACGTTTGGCTGAGCTTACTTCATCAAGAGCGGTTAGTGCTATGCCTATTGGCAGTTGCTATCGTGCAATAGACTTTTCTCTCAGCAATATGTCTAATTCTGGAATTGGTAAAGTTGCTGTTATTACACAATATAATTCTCGTTCTTTACACGATCATCTTTCTTCTTCCAAGTGGTGGGATTTAGGCCGTAAACAAGGTGGTTTATTTATTTTTACTCCCTTTTTAAGCAATGAAAACTCCTATTGGTTTAGAGGAACTGCCGATTCTATTTATCAAAACATTTCATTTTTAAAACGTAGCAATGAACCTTATGTTATCATCACTTCTGGTGATGCAGTTTATAAAATGGACTATAATAATATTATTAAACACCACATGGAAACAGAAGCTGATATTACCATTGCATATAAAGATATGGGAGATGCAGAAGTAAACAATTATGGGGTTATGATGTTTGATGAAGAAGGTCGTATGACGGACTTTGAAGAAAAACCAGTTGAACCTCAATCAAGCCTTGTGTCTTTAGGCATTTATGTGATTCAAAGAACGTTATTAATTAAATTGCTTGAGACAATTTTACCAGAAGCACGTTATGATTTGGTAAAAGATATTATTATTCGTAATAGAAAAAAACTTAAAAATAACGGATATAAATTTGATGGCTACTGGAGTGCAATTAATAGCGTAGATAGATATTTTGCTACCAATCTTGACTTTTTAAAGAGAGAGGTAAGAGATTTATTTTTAAAACAAGAACCTTACATAGAAACAAAACCAAAAGACGAGCCACCTGCAAAATATAATATTGGCGCAGATGTTCAAGATAGTCTTGTTGGTAGTGGAAGTATTTTAAATGGTACTGTGAATCACTCCGTTATTTTTAGAAAAGTATATACAGGAGAAAAATCTGTTATTAAAAACTCTATCATTATGGAAGGTACTTACATTGGAAATAATTGTGTTGTGGAAAATGCAATTATTGATAAAGAAGTGGTACTATCGGATGGAAAACAAATTATTGGTAGCCCAGATAATATTATTACCATAAGAAAAAATTCGGTGATGTAAAGAAAAAATAGAGGCTGTAGTTTAGAGAGTTATAAAGAATTTTAAAAAAATTTCTTTATAACTTCTTAGACTGCTTAAGTACTACTATCAGTGCCAAACCAAAAAGAATGATTTGGAATTAGCAGATGTAAGGAAATAAATTGCCTAAATTGACAAGAAATAGATAACAACATTCAGATTTCTACATCAATGTGTAATTAATTTATATACAGCGTGCTAAGCCCTGTCTTTTTTAGTCGTAAATTATATATTATGGTTTTCATAAACACATAATTTAGAAATCATTGCTAGATTTTGTTAAAATTTATTGATGTTTTGGATTTTTTAGGATATAATTGACACGACGGAATATTTCGAACTTTAAAGATTCAACTTGTTACAAGAGAGGGGATAACGTTTATGGAAATTACAGACGTAAGAGTCAGAAAAGTGAACAAAGAGGGCAAAATGAAAGCAGTCGTATCCGTTACACTTGATAATGAATTTGTCGTTCACGATATCAAGATTATCGAAGGAGATAAGGGATTATTTATTGCTATGCCTAGCAGAAAAACGTTGGATGGTGAGTTTAGAGACATCGCTCATCCAATCAACTCGGATACAAGAGAAAAAATACAAGCATCTGTTCTTGAAAAATATGAACTTGCTTTATTCTCAGATAACGTTGACGAAGTTGCTGCTGATTTGGAAGCTTAAAGCTGTAATACTAATTAGTCTTAGATTTCATAGAAGTTAATTAGTGTAAAAAAACAAAGGAACTGCTGTAATAGTTTTTACTATTATAGCAGTTCCTTTGTTTTTTTACGGCAATGTTAGTACGCTTCCATTTGATACAGAGCTGTTTCACTCAGTACTAAAATATCACCTGGTAAAATGGTAGTGAGGCCTTTTGGCATAATGATTTCACCTTTTCTTTTTATCATAATAATAAAAACATCATCGGGTATTTGGGCTTCCATAATTTTTTTATTTGCAAGTATGCTTGCTTCTGCTACTTTGAACTCAACAAGTCGCTTGTCAATTTCATCTTCATAGTCGTTGAATATTTTAAAGACGGAGCCCTGCTCTTCTACTAAATCAAGTTTTTTAGCAATTTGTGGTAGGAATGTTCCTTGAACACCAACTGAAATAATAGCGATAAAAAATACAGTATTAAATATTTGGTTGGCGATTGGCAAACCATCTGCTAAGGCGATAGTTGCAAAAACAATAGAAGCAACTCCTCTCAATCCAACCCAAGAAACAAAAAGTTGTGCTTTCACAGGAATTTTAAACCAAGAAAGTATAGAGAAAACAGCAATTGGCCGAGCAACCAAAAGCATAAAAATAGAAATAGAAAGACTTGATGAAAACACATTTAACAATTGAGATGGAAAAACCAGTAGTCCTAAAGTAAAAAATATAATGATTTGCATCAGCCAAGAAACCCCATCAAAAAAATGTACTAAACTTTTTTTATGTACTAATTTATTATTTCCGATAAAAACCCCTGTGATATAAACGGATAAAAGTCCATTGCCACCTAATTTTTCTGCTAGTGCATAGCTAAAAAGTACAAAAGAGATTAACAAAATAGGATATAAGCCATCAATTTCAAGATCAATTTTCTTTACAATATAGGTAGTGGCAAAACCAATACAAAGTCCGATGAGAATACCAAAAAATAATTGAAAGAATAAAAGCTTAAGGGTGTCAGAAACAATGGTATGGGAGGTAGCCTTAATAATAGAAAGGACGATGATTGTTAATATGTAAGAAAATGGGTCGTTACTACCGCTTTCAATTTCAAGCAGGGAGGCAAGACCGCCTTTTAAGTTTAATTTTTTTGAACGAAGAATCGAAAAGACAGAGGCAAAGTCCGTAGAAGAAATTACGGCTCCAATTAAAAGACTTTCTAAAAAAGATATTTTCAAAAGCCAGTAGGAAAATATTCCTACAAGGGTGGCTGTTATTAACACACCAAGAGAGGAAAGTAAGATGGAGGGCACTAATACAGGTTTTGCTACTTTTAAGTTAATACCAAAACCGCCGAAAAACATAATGATGACAAGACAGAAAGTACATATATCACGAGCAATAGCGGGGTTGTTAAAATATATGTTGCCGATGCCCTCAGAACCCAAGAGCATTCCCAGACCTAAAAAAATCAGCAAGGTGGGTACTCCAAATTTATAAAGAATTTTACTAGATGAGACGCATAAAAACAGTACGATGGCACAAATATAAATAATATTCAGCAATATTACATATCTCCTTTCTTTTTACAATATAGATTAGTTGGACTTAGAACGTGTTCAAGCCTAAGCCAAGGCAGACCACAGAAGGGTCAACTGCCCTAAATAAATAAAAAATTCCTGAGAAAGTAACTCAAAATAATATAATTTTATTATATATGATTTTAAATTACATCACAATAATTTTTTATGGCTATTCGTAATTATATTATAAATTTATCTTGAAAAATTTCCTTTGAAGTGAGAGAATGTATTTTGATAAATATCCTTATGAAGGAGAGAGTTGAAAATGAACAATGTTAAAGCAATTATTTTAGGCGCTGGCAAGGGCGTACGAATGAACTCAGAAATTCCAAAAGTTGCACACAAGATTTTAGATAAAACAATGCTTAATTATTCTATTGATGCTGCAAATGAGGCAGGTGCTTCAGAAGTTTGTGTTATTGTAGGACATGGAGCTGATTTTGTAAAAAAGACAGTTGTGAAGGACGTTACTTTTGCTTTACAAACAGAGCAACTAGGAACAGGCCATGCAGTTAAACAAGCACTTGATTTTATACCGGATGAGGGCGCTGTTTTTATTTTATACGGTGATACGCCACTGGTAAGTGCAGAAACATTAAAAAAACTGTTACAATACCATGAAAAAGAAAAAAATTCGGTTTCTGTTGTTTCCACAATAGTAAATGATCCTACTGGCTATGGCAGAATTGTGAGAAATGATGCAGGCAAGTTCAAGAGCATCGTGGAACATAAGGATGCAAATGAAATCCAGCGTGCTATTCAAGAAATTAACACAGGCATTTATTGTTTTAATGCAATAGATTTAAAAGAATCTTTAAATTTATTAAAAAATAATAATGCACAAGGGGAATACTATCTAACAGATACCCTAGAAATTATTTTAAATAGTGGAAGAAATGTAGATGCCATTGCTTTTGATGATGAGATTGAATTTTTTGGAGTAAGCTCTAAAAAAGATCTTGCAAAAGCAACTGAGTACATGAGAGATAGAATTAATTTAAAACATATGATAAATGGAGTTACATTTATTAATCCCACGGCAACCTACGTTTCGGCTGATGCAGAAATTGGAAGAGACACCATTATTTATCCAAATGTTTTTATTGAAGGAAAAACAAAAATTGGGGAAAGTTGTGTAATTGGATTTAATTCCCGCATTGTAAATATGAATATTTCTGATAAAGTTGAAGTTGAGTCAAGTTTTTGTTATAATTCCGAAATAGGCGCTGAAACAAAAGTAGGACCTTTCGCCTATATCAGACCAAACTCCAAAATCGGCAGTCACGTTAAAATTGGAGATTTTGTTGAAATTAAAAATGCTACCATTGGCGATCACACAAAAGCTTCACATTTAACTTATATTGGTGATGCTGATATTGGTCAAAATATTAATTTTGGTTGTGGAACGGTTACTGTAAATTACGATGGAAAAAATAAGTTTAGAACAACCATTAAAGACAATGCTTTTATTGGTTGCAACACAAATCTTGTTTCTCCTGTGGTGGTTGCAGAAAATGCGTACATCGCGGCGGGATCCACCATTACAGAAGATGTTCCTGAAAATAGTTTGGCAATTGCCAGAGCAAGACAAGTGATAAAAATAAACTGGCGTTCTAAAAAGCAATAAATAGGTTTGTATTATATTTTTAAAGTACACAGGAGGATTTATCAAAATGAGTCACACGGGAAGAGGAAAGATCAAAGTTTTTTCTTGTAATGCAAACAAAGAATTGGCTGAGAATATTGCTAAGGATTTAGGACTACAGCTTGGTGAATGTGAAGTTAGTCGTTTTAGTGATGGAGAAATTAATGTTAAAATAGATGAGTCTGTTCGTGGAGCAGATGTCTTTATTATACAGCCAACTTCTCCACCAACCAATGACAATATCATGGAACTTTTAATTATGATAGATGCTATGCGTAGGGCTTCCGCTGGAAATATTAATGCCGTTGTTCCATACTATGGTTACGCTAGACAAGATAGAAAGGCAAGGGCAAGAGATCCGATTAGTGCTAAATTGATTGCCGATTTAATTACTGTTGCTGGCGCTGACAGACTTATTACAATGGATCTTCATTGTGCGCAAATTCAAGGTTTTTTCAATATACCTGTTGACCATTTAGTTGGTATGCCTCTAATTACACAATATTACATGAAAAAATTTCCAGACCTTTCGGATATTGTTGCAGTTTCGCCAGACCTTGGAAGTGTTGGTCGTGTAAGAGCTTTTGCTACTCGCCTTAACATTCCTATTGCGATTATTGATAAACGTAGACCAAAACCAAATGAGTCTGAAATTGTAAATATTATTGGTTCTGTAGAAGGAAAAAAAGTTATTTTGATTGACGACTTAATTGATACAGCTGGAACAATTACCAACGCGGCAACTGCCCTAAGACAAAGAGGGGCTACTGACGTTTTTGCTTGTTGTACCCATGCCGTTTTATCTGGTCCAGCCATTGAAAGAATTGAGGCTTCTCCAATTTCAGAACTTTTAACCCTTGATACAATTGCGCTTTCAGAAGATAAGAAAATAGATAAAATCAAAATTCTTTCTAGTTCTGGTATGATTGCAGATGCTATTAATTTAATTCATGAAGGTTTGTCCATTTCTAAGTTGTTTGATTAAAAGTCTTTATCACTAAAGGTTGGGGTGTAACAGTGTTACACCCCTTTTTGGATTAAAAGGTAGGTTTCCGTATGTATTTAATAGTTGGACTTGGGAATCCTGGAAAAGAATATTCTGGGACAAGGCATAATGTTGGTTTTGATGTAATAGATAAGCTGGGAGAAAGATATAATATAAATATATCGAAACAAAAATATAAAGCGTTAATAGGTGAAGGAAACATAGCAGGGGAGAAAGTAGTGCTAGTGAAGCCACAGACCTATATGAATTTAAGTGGCGATAGTTTGGTTGAGTTAATGAATTTTTATAAGATTACGTGTGATAATATTATTATTGTCTATGACGATACCAGTATACCAACAGGTCAAATTAGAATACGAACTGCTGGCAGTGCAGGTGGACATAATGGAATGAAAAGCATCATTAATAGAATCAAGTCAGACCAATTCATCAGAATAAGAGTCGGCATCAGTGAAAAACCAGACGGCTGGGATTTGGCTGATTATGTGTTAAGTAAATTTAAAAAAGAAGAATTAGAAGCAATGACAACGTCAGCATTAGATGCTATAGATGCCATAGAAATTATGTTGAAAGATAGTGTCTTACATGCTATGAATCAATTTAATAAAAAAAACAGAGGTGCAGTTAGTTGAGTATTTTGCTTGAACCCCTATTAGGTCTTGATAGTTTTAAAAATTTAATTAGTAGCATTAAAAATAATAATGTCCCTGCTCTTGCAACAGGGGTTATTGAGTCTCAGAAATGTCATTTAATCCATGGTGTAAATCAAACGTTACATCGTCCTGTTTGTATTATTACGTACAGCGAGTTAAGAGCGAAACATATTTTTGAGGATATGCAGTTTTTTGCAAAAAATAATGCCATGATTTATCCATCAAAGGACATTATTTTTTATAATGCAGATGTAAAAAGTAGTGACATTGTAAAACAGCGTTTTGCTATTTTGGAAGCATTGATTTCCAAAGAAAGCCCTGTTGTTATTTTATCCGTGGAAGCTTTGTTTGATAAAATTGTGACCCGAGATATTTTTTCAAAGCATATTATAACCCTTTCAGTAGGGGATGTAGTTTCATTAGATGAAATGGTGAAAAAGTTAGTTTATATGGGCTATGAAAGAACAGAGTTAGTAGAAGGTCATGGTCAATTTGCCGTTCGTGGTGGAATTATTGACTTATTTTCATCTACTGCTGATAACGCTGTTAGAATTGAGTTTTTTGGAGATGAAATAGATTCAATTCGTATGTTGGACTCATATTCCCAACGTTCTATTGAAAAAGTAGAACAAATGATGATTTACCCCATGCGGGAACTTTTGTATGATGAACCTCAACTAGAAATTGCAATTAAAAATATTGTTGATGAGTTTCAAAAAGTTGCTAGCAATCTGAAAAAGAAAAAATTAATGGCAGAATATGAGCAATTAACCAGCGTAATTAACGAGGACGTTGAAAGATTAAGAGAGCAAAAAAGTTTTGACGGTGTAGAAAAATATATTAATTATTTTTATCATGAAAGTTCAAGCTTTTTTGATTATTTGGAAAAAGACACGGTTTTATTTTTTGACGAACCGCTAAAAATAGAAAGCCATGCAAAAAATATTTTATATGAATTTAATGAAAGTATCAGCAACCGTATTTTAAAGGGGTACATGTTACCAAACCAAGAAAATATGGTGTTTTCCTATGTGGAAATTTTGAGCAAGGCTGAAAAGTTTTCTAGCGTTCTTTTAATGACATTAACCCAGTCTGTTAAAAATTTTAAAATAAAAAATATTTCAAATTTTACTGTTAAACCATCTACCTCTTTTAACCAAAAGATTGATTTGCTGTATGATGAACTGGTATTTTTAAAAAGCAAAAATTATAAAACCGTGGTACTTTCTGGTTCAAGAACAAGGTGTGAAAGGTTATTAAGAGATTTATTAGATCGTGGGCTTGAAGTTAGCTTTGTGGAAGATGGAGAAAATACCAAAATTTTAAGCTCCCAAGTGATTATTTCAAAAGGGAATTTAAGCGGTGGCTTCGAATATCCAGATATAAAGTTTGCTGTTATTTCAGATAAAGATTTATTTGGAGAAGAAAAAAAACGCCGAAAAGTAAAAACAAAGAAAAAAGGCGCAAAAATAGAAAACTTCACCGATTTAAAAGTTGGGGATTATGTTGTTCATGACAACAATGGAATTGGTATTTACAAGGGAATTGAAAAAATAACCGTTGATAATATTACAAAAGACTTTTTAAAAATCGGATATGCCAATGACGGTAATTTGTACGTTCCCATTAGCCAAATGGATATGATACAAAAATACATTGCAGGAGAAGACGTTCACCCAAAATTAAACAAACTAGGGGGCGCTGACTGGAAAAAAGCAAAAGCAAAAGTTCGAGGTCAAGTTGCCATTCTTGCAAAAGATTTAGTGGCATTATATGCAAAACGTCAAGCAACCGATGGATATAGCTTTTCGGAGGACAATGTGTGGCAACGAGAATTTGAAGATATGTTTGTTTATGAAGAAACCGACGATCAATTACTTGCCATTAGTGATGTTAAATCAGACATGGAAAGTAAGCGAGTAATGGATCGACTGGTGTGTGGTGATGTTGGCTACGGAAAAACAGAGGTTGCTATCCGTGCCGCCTTTAAAGCAGTTCAAGATGGAAAGCAAGTGGCATACTTAGTGCCGACCACTATTTTAGCCCAACAACATTACAATAACTTTGCCCAAAGAATGTCGGAGTTTCCTATTACCGTGGACACATTATCTCGATTTAGATCAAAAAAAGAGCAAACTCAAACAGTGGAAGGTTTGAAAAAAGGGTTAGTAGATATTGTCATTGGAACCCACCGAATTTTATCAAAAGATATGGTGTTTAAAGATTTAGGGTTGGTTATTGTAGATGAGGAACAACGATTCGGTGTTACCCACAAAGAAAAGTTAAAAGCCTTAAAAGGAAATGTAGATGTGCTAACACTTACAGCAACACCAATTCCAAGAACACTTCATATGAGCTTAGCTGGAATAAGGGACATGAGTATTTTACAAGAACCGCCACAAGAACGCCAACCTATCCAAACGTATGTAATGGAATATAATGAGGAATTTGTAAAGGATGCCATCCATCGTGAACTTGCGAGAGGTGGACAGGTTTATTATCTTCATAACCGAGTAAGAAATATTGATAACATCGCTCAAAAGCTTCAGCTTCTGGTGCCAGAGGCAAGTGTTGCATTTGCACACGGACAAATGAGCGAACATGAACTGGAAAATATTATGATGGACTTTGTGGAACAAAATATTAATGTGTTGGTTTGTACCACTATTATTGAAACAGGGCTTGATATTCCCAATGTAAACACCATTATTATTCAAGATGCCGACCACATGGGACTTTCTCAGTTATATCAGCTACGTGGGCGGGTGGGGCGTTCCAATAGAATTGCCTATGCGTATTTAATGTATAAAAAAGATAAAGTATTGCAAGAAATTGCAGAAAAAAGGTTACAAACCATTAAAGAATTTACAGAGTTTGGTTCTGGGTTTAAAATTGCCATGCGTGACCTTGAAATTAGAGGGGCAGGAAATTTATTAGGGGCAGAACAACATGGGCATATGGACTCCGTTGGTTATGATATGTATTGTAAATTGCTAGACGCCGCGGTAAAAGAATTAAAAGGCGAAGTAAATGTAGAGGATTTTGAAACAAGCATTGATGTGAATATAAATGCTTTTATTCCTGTTTACTTCATTGAGAATGAACTTCAAAAACTAGAAATTTATAAAAAGATTTCTCTTATTCAAACAACCCAAGATTATTATGATGTAGAGGAAGAGATTGAGGACAGGTACGGCGATTTACCGATCAGTGTCAAAAATCTTCTGGATGTTGCTATTATAAAGGCAGAGGCACATAGTCTGGGCATTGTTTCCATAGCACAAAAACAAAGAAATATTTTAGTGGTGTTTAAAGAAGATGCTCAAATTGAACCAGAAAAAATAGCTACCTTGATGAATGAACATAAGGGAAAAGTTTATTTTACAGCTGCCAAAAATCCTTATTTAACCATTAAAACAGACGAAAATAATTTTATGAGTAATATTAAAATTGTATTACAAGGATTAAAAACTTGAATTGAAATTCATAATAATCTATAATGACATTAGGTGTATTGACAAGTTTTGCTAGGAGCGATTTTATGAAGTTAGGTTTTTGTGTAAAAAATATTTTTTTATTCCTTACTTGTGTTTGTTTTTTTAGCGGTTGTAAGACGAACCAAGAATCTTATGTTGCTACCATTGGGGATGAAAAAATACCACTTTCAGAGTTTAATGTTTATTTGTATGACCAGCAAAAGCGGTTTGAAGATTTGGGAGAAAGTGATATTTGGGAAACTGAGTTTGATGGTAAAAAAGCATTAGACATAGCAAAAGAAAATTCACTAACATTTATTCAATATGTTAAAGTTTCTTTAAAACAGGCAAAGCAAATGGATTTGTCCTTAACAGAAGAAGAGCAAAATGAAAGTTTAAAAAATGTAGATACCTTGTATAAAGAATTGCCAACAAGCATTGGAATTTCAGAAAAGGACTATGAGAAAATTTTGTTGGACAGGGCTTTGTTTGGAAAGGTGTATAACGAAGTTACCAAGGCGTATCAGTTAAGTGAAACGGAGTTTAATACTTTTTTTGATTCTTACTTTGAAAAAAATAAAAATCAATATGGTGAATATGAAGTAAGGCTGGTTCACACAACAGATAAAGCAAAAGCGGAACAATGTTTAAAAGAAGTGCGAGATTCATTACGTTTTGAGGATGCAGTTTCCAAGTACTCTCAAGATGAAAATAAAATTTTAAAAATAAAACAAGGAACGTACGGAACAGACTTTGACAATGTACTTTTTAGTCTTTCTGTTGGCGATATTAGTGATGTTATTACAACACAAAATGGTTTTTATGTTGTAAAAGTGGAGAATATAATAGAGCCAGACAAAGAAAAATTGAAAGAATCAATCAAAGAGTATTATATAATCGATAAAAAGCAAGCTGCTTTTGATGAAAAATATAATGAGTGGCAAAAAAATATTGAAGTAACCAAAAACACAAAAGTGTGGGATTCAATTCAAATAATAAAAAATAATGAGGTAAACTAGTTATGATGGAGGTTATTGCTATATGATTTTTTTGGACATTTTGTTAATACTGTTTTTTGTATTAATGAATGCCTTCTTCGTTGTATCCGAATTTGCAATGGTCAAAGTTAGAAAATCCAGAATCGAAGTTTTGGCGGCAGGGGGTAGTGCTGCGGCCAAATATACAGAAAAAGTAGTAAATGATTTAAATACCTATTTATCTGCCTGCCAATTGGGGATAACGTTAGCCTCATTGGCACTTGGTTGGCTTGGGGAGCCTACGGTTTCTAAATTAATTAGCCCAATATTGGTATCATTTTCTTTATCAGAAAGTGTGATACATACAGTTTCAGTTATTATTGGTTTTGTGGTGATAACGGGATTGCACATTGTTCTAGGGGAACTTGTTCCAAAATCATTGGCAATTTTAAATTCTGAAAAATTTTCTACAGGTACAGCCATACCACTTGTTTTATTTTATAGAGCAACGTACCCTATCATGTGGATGTTTAACCATATAACGGCACTTATATTAAAGTTAATGGGATATTCTATGGCAGACGAAAAAGAGGCAGCTCATACGGATGAAGAAATCAAATCATTACTAAAAGACAGTTACGACAGTGGATTTATTGAAGAACACGAATATACGTATGTTGACAATATTTTTCACTTTGGAGATAAAAAAGTAAAAGATATTATGATTCCCAGAACGGAGATGTGTTGTATCTTTATCGACACTCCCATAGAAGAAATATTTGAAATTGTTCGAAATGAAAAACATACAAGGTATCCCATTTGTGAAGAGGACAAAGACAATGTAATTGGTTTTATACACATGAATGATTTATACGAGTCATATTTTAAAAATGATTTTAAGAAAATTGACAGCATTATTCGTGACATTGTAGTTGCACCTGAGAACATTACAGTGGATGCTATGCTAAAAATGTTTCAACAAAAAAAAGAGCAAATTGCCATTGTCGTGGATGAATATGGTGGGACTTGTGGAGTCGTTACAGTAGAGGACATCATTGAGGAAATCGTAGGAGATATTGACGACGAATATGACGAAGTAGATAAAGATATTGAGGTAATTAATGAAAGTACGTATATGATAAAAGGTTCTATGAAACTAGATGAGTTAAACGATGAAACTGGCATGGAATTGCCATCTGATGAGATTGATACACTTAGTGGATTTTTAATTAACGAACTAGGCAAGGTTCCGAAGAAAAATGAAAAACCGATTATCCAATACAAAAATTTTATTTTTGAAGTTCAAAAGGTAGAAAATAGAAGAATTGAACTGGTAAAGTTATTGATTCAAAAAGTGGAATAGCGGGAAAGCATTAGAGTAGGACGAAAACTTTTTAAATAAGTTTTCGTCCCGCTCTTTTTATTTTACTATATTTTTTAATGTTCCGATTCCTTCAACAACAACCTCGATAACATCACCACTTTTTAAAGGTCCAACACCTTCTGGTGTTCCAGTGGTCACAACATCACCAGGATGTAGGGGAATAACATCAGATATAAAACTAATCAGTTCTTCCACTTTCCAAATAAAATGATTGGTGCTGGAGTTTTGTTTTACTTCTCCATTTAAAACTGATTGAATGGCTAAGTTGTTATAGTCAATATTATCTACTATGATAGGGCCAATAGGGCAAAATGTTTCATAATTTTTGCCACGAATCCATTGTCCGTCACTTCGTTGAACATCACGCTCCGTTACATCATTTAAGCAAGTTGCCCCTAAAATATAGTGATGGACATCTTCCTGTTTTACTTTTTTACAATATTTTTTAATGACAATGGCAAGTTCTGCTTCATAATCAACTCTAGTGGCATTTTCGGGGATTATGATGGCTTCCTCAGTGGCAATAATGGTGTGGGGTAGTTTTACAAAAATAACAGGGTTTTTAGGTACATCTCTGCCACTAAATTCGTTAATATGGCTTAAATAATTTAACCCAACAGCCACCACTTTTGAAGCATTAGACGGTGGGAGCAGGGTAACATCTGAAAGCATATAGTTCTTATCGGTTAACGTGTAGTCCTCAAAATAACTGTTGGAAATTTCTGTAATAAGGTCATTTTCCAGAACCCCATATTTTTCAATATTATTTGCTTTAAATCTTACATATTTCATCAATACACCCCTTACTTTTACAAGTCTATTATTTGGTTAAGGTTTCAAACTGTTTGATACAGTCTTCTATATTTTCAAATAAAATGGTTTTAATGCCAAATTTTTGAGAGGCCAAAATATTGTTTTTATTATCATCAATAAAAATAGTTTCCGCTGGGACTAAGTTATATGTTTTAATGATTAAGTCATAAATTTCAGGCTCAGGCTTTGTCAGTTTATGTTCATAAGAAACCACTTTGCCGTCAATATAATCAAAAAAGTCATATTTTTTTGTAATATACTCAAAACCAACTTGGGAAAAGTTAGACAATAAATATATTTTATATCCTTCTGATTTTAATTTTTTTAAGAAATCGGAGGATTCGGTTTTTAATGTCAAAATATCCATCCAGCCATCTGCTAAAACCTCTTTAATTTTACTTTCATGGTGTGGAGCGGAGGCTACCATACTTTCAATACAGTCACCTAATGTGTAAGTCCCACGGTCAAACTCATTCCAAAGAGGGTTTTCAAAAATAACTTTTGCAAGTTCCTTGTCTACGTCATCACCATAGTGAAACGTTTTTAAATAATCCAGTGGTTCATAGTTTATTAGTACCCTGCCAATATCAAAAATAACATTTTTTATCATACAAAATCTCCTTTCGAAAGCTATACCAATGTATATAAAGTACCCTTTTATTTTATACTGTAAATCAAGATAAATCAAATAATTATGAAGAATATTAATAGTAGGGTAGGGGATAAAAATAGAACAGACAAACTAAACAAAGTTTAGTTGGAAAATTCATACAACTTTATTTTTAAAAGGGTTGAAATATATTTTTTTATTGGCTATTATAGAAGTATAATGAAATGAAGGAGGAAGTTTTATGAATAGTAACTTAATAGTAGGCCAATCAGGAGGGCCAACGTCTGTTATCAATGCCAGCCTTTATGGTGTTGTGAAAGAAGCCCATGAGAATAAAGAAATTAATAAAATATACGGAATGTTAAATGGGATTGAGGGCTTATTAAACAGACGCATGATAGATTTTGACGAGCTAATAAATAGCCCAAGCTTCGAGCAACTACAATATACTCCATCTGCTTTTCTTGGCTCATGTAGATACAAGTTACCTGAAAGTTTTGATGACAGTACCTATAGAAAAATATTTGAAATTTTTACAGAGCACGAAATCGGTTATTTTTTTTATATCGGTGGAAATGACTCCATGGATACAGTTGACAAGCTGAGTAAATACGCAGCACAAATTAATTATGAAATTAGAATTATTGGTGTTCCAAAAACAATTGACAATGATTTGGTAATCACAGATCATACTCCTGGATTTGCCTCTGCTGCTAAATTCGTTGCAACATCTGTAAGAGAAATTTGTTTAGATGTAGAAGGCTATAAAAAACCTTCGGTTACCATCATTGAAATTATGGGAAGAAACGCAGGCTGGCTAACTGCTGCTAGTGTTTTAGCAAGAAATTATCATGAAGATAACCCTTGTCTTATTTATTTACCTGAAATTATTTTCAACATGGAGAAGTTTATTGAAGATGTGAGAGCACAATTAAAATTGAGAACCAACGTTGTTGTGGCTGTTTCGGAAGGAATTAGACTAGGTGATGACAGATTTGTATGCGAATTATTAGATACAGCTGGAACAGACAACTTTGGACATAAAAAATTAAGTGGCTGTAGCAAAGCATTGGATTTTGAAATTAGAAAACATTTAGGAATTAAATCAAGAGCGGTTGAGTTTAATGTTGTTCAAAGATGTGCAGCCCACGGAGGCTCCTTAACTGATATTGAAGAAGCGGTTATGTCAGGTAGAAAATCTGTTGAAGCTGCATTAAAAGGGGAAACAGGCAAAATGCTTGCCTTTATAAGAAAAGAAAATAAACCTTATCGAATGGAACTAGAAAGTGTAGATGTTTGTGATGTTTGTAATAAGGAGAAGAAATTCCCGAAAGAATGGATCACAAATAATGAAACAGATATTTCTAGTGAATTCTTAGATTACATAGAACCTTTAATTCAAGGGGAGCCACAAGTAAAAACAAGAGGTGGTTTACCTCATTATGTTAAACTAACAAAAAATTCTAGTAGTGATGAAGTGAAAATGGTACTGTAAAATTAAGGAACAACCGAACAACCTCTACATAGATTTAATAAAAAGAGAAATAAAAAACCTTATGTGAAAGCCACACAAGGTTTTTTATTATTTTAAGTTTTCTTTTGCTTTTTCCACTAATTGAGTGAAGGCTTTTGCATCTGTAACTGCTAAGTCAGCAAGCATTTTTCTATTAATATTGATTCCAGCATTTTTCAAACCAAACATAAATTTGCTGTAAGAAATATCGTTCATTCTAGCAGCAGCATTAATTCTGGCAATCCAAAGTCTTCTGTAATCTCTTTTTGTTTGTTTTCTACCAGCGAAGGCATACGCCATAGCTCTCATAACAGATTGCTTTGCTGTTCTATATTGTTTTGAACTTGCACCTCTATAGCCTTTAGCAAGTTTTAATATTTTTTTATGTCTTTTTCTAGCGTTTATTGCACCTTTAACTCTAGCCATTGTGTGACCTCCTCCATCTTATAGGTATGGTAATACTCTTTTCATTTGTCTCATGTTGCTTTTATCAACTAAAGTACTATGTCTTAATTTTCTTTTTCTTTTTGATGACTTTTTGCCAAGAATATGTTGTTTATTTGCTTTAAATCTTTTAATTTTACCAGTTCCTGTAACTTTAAAGCGCTTAGCAGCTGCTTTTTTTGTTTTCAATTTAGGCATTTTAAATCCTCCTTAAGTGAATTAAATTATTAAGCTTTGGGAGTCAAAAACATAACAAGTGTTTTTGCTTCCATCTTTGGTGCTTTTTCAACAACTCCAACCTCAGAAACGTCTTTGGCAAAATTGTTTAATATTTCAAGAGCAGTCTGAGAATGTCCAATTTCTCTGCCTCTGAAACGAATTGTAACCTTCACTTTATCGCCGTCTTGTAAAAATTCAAGGGCTTTTTTAACTTTTACTTGAATATCATGGGTATCAATGCTAGGGGACAATCTCAATTCTTTAATTTCAATTGTTTTTTGCTTTTTACGAGCTTCTTTTTCTTTTTTCGCTTGATCAAATTTGAATTTGCCATAATCCATAATTCTGCAAACAGGTGGTTTGGCAGTTGGAGAAATTTTCACTAAATCAAGTTTTTTGTCATCAGCTATTTTTTGTGCATCTTTTGAAGAAACAATACCCAATTGAGCTCCATCAGCATCAATTAATCTTACTTCTTTGTCCCTAATTTGTTCATTAATCATTAACTCGGTAATAGTCGAGCACCTCCTAGAAATATAAATACAAAATTTCGGCAATAAAAAAAAGTGGACAAGAATATCCACTTAAAATTCAAAATATTAAACATACAAATATTTTAATAACCCTTAACGTGTGAACATAAAGGTGAGAAGTGGATACTTCTTCTTAACGTTTAATATGGTATCATACTGTTTAAAATATGTCAAGAATTTTTTAGAAAAAATAAAAAAACCTTTCATCATATAATGAAAGGCTTAAGCCGTAAATATTAATATATACAATTGCCGAAGCAATTATTGAACATTAATTAAACACGAGCTACATTAGCAGCTTGAGGTCCTTTAGCACCTTGAACTACTTCGAATTGAACTTCTTGACCTTCTTCTAATGTTTTGTATCCATCAGATTGAATAGCTGAGAAATGTACGAATACATCATCTTCACCTGGGATAGAAATAAAGCCAAATCCTTTTTCTGCGTTAAACCATTTTACTGTACCTTTTTTCATTTTAAAGCCTCCTACACATCGATAAAAATTGTTACTACGAGACTTAATATAACACACCTTTGTTGCACTGTCAACAATATTGTATAAAAAAATTATAAAAATATGAATAAATTTACAAAACATGAATTATAGTTAGAAAAGAGTGATAATTGATTTTGAAAAAAATATACAAAAACAATTCTTTTTAAAATATTTTTTTGTAATAAAATTCTAAAAAAAATGTTAAAATAATTTGAAAAGTGTTTAAAATTATGACAATATAACAAAATTGGTAATAACAGCTACTTTTTTGTTAGTAGTAGATTAAAAAATCATTTTACTTTTCAAAATATCCTTTCAATTTAAAAAGTAAACAGGCGGTCGGTTATATTCCAAATAGCTCATTTTAATGAGGACCTTCACGTTGAAAGAATCAAAATTGCGTTGTATAATAAAATATAGGAAGCGACAATAAATTTCATTATGTGGGTTTTATTTTTATATTTCGACCAGTTTAATAAAATTATTTTTAAAAAAAATATCTTTTTATAGGGTGAATTAAATGAATATCATTGAACTCTTGGCAAAAACCATGGAAGCAAAAGCTTCAGACTTGCACATTGCAGTTGAAGTTCCCCCCATGGTAAGAATAAATGGAAGTTTACGAAAACTTACAAATGATATGGTAAATCCAGCGGATATATTGGCAGTGGTGAAAGAAATTTTGACGGAAGATCAATGGAATAAACTGGAACTAGACGGGGAATTTGATTTGTCTTATGCCAATGAAGAACTTGGGCGTTTTCGTATGAATATCTATAAACAGAGAGGTAGTTATGGCATTGCCATAAGAGTTGTTCCACTCAGTATTCCAACCATAGAAACATTAGGCTTGCCCCCCATTATCAAAGAACTTGCATGGAGAAAAGGGGGGCTTATTCTTGTAACAGGTCCAACAGGAAGTGGAAAGTCTACTACACTTGCCTCTATGATTGATTACATAAATAAGAATAAAAAAGCACATATTTTAACATTAGAAGACCCCGTAGAATATTTACATAAACATAACGTTAGCATGGTGAATCAAAGGGAGATTGGAACCGATTCAAAAAGTTTTGGAAATGCGTTACGTGCAGCGCTTAGGCAAGATCCAGACGTCATTTTAGTTGGGGAAATGCGAGATTTAGAAACGATTTCCACGGCGATTACAGCGGCGGAAACAGGGCATCTTGTGATGTCTACCTTGCATACAATGGGTGCTTCAAAAACAGTTGATCGGATAATTGATGTTTTTCCACCTCACCAGCAACAACAAATTAGAGTTCAATTGTCGGGAGTGTTGGAAGGGGTTATTTCACAGCAGTTAATTCCTTGTGAAGACGGAAAAGGCAGGGTTGCGGCTCTTGAAATTATGATTGCCACACCAGCTATTCGAAATTTAATTAGAGAAGGAAAGACCCATCAAATTCAAACTTCTGTTCAAACAGGGGGAAACCTTGGAATGAAATCCATGGACAATTCCCTAATTGATTTGTTTCGACAAGGAGTTATTTCGAAAGATGTACTTTTGAAATATGCTATTGATCGGGAAACCGTAGAAAGAACGATATATTTTTAAAAAGGCGGATCATCATGAATATACTTTTCCATTTAATAGCCATACCATATTTTTTAATCATCGGTTCATTCTTAAATGTTTGTATTTTAAGAATCCCTGATAAAAATTCAATTGTATTTCCACCTTCTAGTTGCCCAGCTTGTCATCACAGGCTAGGGGTTTTGGATTTAGTTCCAATCGTTAGTTATTTATTTTTAAAAGGGAAATGTCGTTATTGCAAGAGTGAAATTTCAAACAGGTATATTACGGTGGAATTGTTGACGGGGTTGTTACTCAGTTTTTTATTTATAAAATACAACGTAAGCATCGTTTTCTTTAAATATATTGTTTTGGTTTGTATTTTAATTGTGGTTGCTTTTATTGATATGGATTTTATGATTGTTCCCAATGAAATTATTATTTTTGGACTTATGGCAGGCGTTATTTTTTGTTTGATTGATTTTTCTATCCCCAATCTTATTTCAACTGTTTCGGCTCTTTTCATTGGAAGTGGTGTATTTCTGCTAATCGCTGTGGTTTCAAACGGTGCCATGGGTGGAGGGGATATTAAACTAATGGGGGTAATCGGGCTTTTTTTAGGAATAAAAGGCATCTTATTAACTATTTTTTTATCATTTTTTATTGGAGCCATTGTGTCAGTTTTTCTTCTTTATTTTAAAATAAAAAGTAGAAAAGATTATATCCCTTTTGCTCCTTTTATTGCCTGTGCTACTTATATAACAATACTTTTTGGAGATCAGATTTTAAATTGGTATTTAAAATAATTTTTATATCTTTAGAAACGAATACGTAGGAATAGGAATCTTCGGAATAAGATGTTTTGTAAACGTACTTTGCTGTAATGATTTATTTTTTATAGGAGGAAGTGTTTTATGTTAAAAGAAATTATATATTTAGGGCATAGTGCTTGGTGTGTAAAAACAGAGGAGTATACTTTGATTTTTGATTATGGAGTAGATGAAAAAAGACAAGAAGAAGGAAATCTTTATAATGGCGTCATTCACTTGGAAGCGTTGAAAAATGAGGATGTCATTATTTTTGCATCCCATTCCCATGGTGACCACTATAATAAAAATATTAATAGATTAGCAGCGGGATATGAGAATGTAACGCATGTGTTAGGGAATATTAAAAGTTCTTATAAAAATACCATACAAATGATACCCCATGAGGAAAAAGTTGTAAAAGGGGTCAAAATTATCACAACGGGGTCAACGGATTTAGGCGTTGCATTTTTGGTTCAGGCAGATGACGTAGTGATTTTCCATAGCGGGGATCATGCCAATTGGGAAGATAATGATACGGAATTTTCTTTTGAGGGGGAAATTGATTTTATTTCAAACTATAATTTAAAAATAGACGTAGCATTTATTCCTGTGTGTACTTTTAGAGGGCTTCGACCGGAAAAGATGACAAATGGGGCAAGATATACAATTGAAAAACTAAATCCTAATCTTGTATTCCCTATGCACGCAAACGGCAGAGAGTTTTTATACAAGGAATTTGAGGCGGACATGAAAAAAGCAGGAGTTAAAAATCGAATTATTTGTGCAGAAACAGTAGGGTTAATGAATATATAGAAAAAGCAAAGCTACCCACACGATGGAATGATATGGTGGGTAGCTTTGCTTTTTTCATTTTTATTCATGTATTATTTCTTTTAATAAGCTAATTAACTTATCATTTTGGGCTGGTAGTAAAAAACAAAACCGTATAAAGGTTTCATCTAAAAAATGAAAGCTTTCCGCATCACGAATCAGCATTTTGTTTTGAATCATTTTTTCAAAAATTTCATTGGAAGAAATGGTATCATTCAATAATTTAAGCAATATAAAGTTTGTTTCCGTTTTATAGGGCTTAATTCCTTTTATGGTTAAGAGGGTGTTATATATTTTTTCACGCTGGATTTTAATTAGATTTTTGGTTTGTTCAATATACATTTTGTCGCGAAACATAATTTCGCCAGCTTTTGCGGCAAGAATATTAACAGACCAAGGGTCTTTTTTTTCTGCAAAAATAGTTAGTATATGCTTGTTTTTACAAAAAGCATAGCCAAGTCTTAGCCCAGGAGCAGAAAAAAACTTTGAAATACCACGTATGATAAACAAATTTTCAAACTCATTGATAAGGCTCTCTGCACTTATATCATTGCTTTCCGAAAACTCAACATAAGTTTCATCCACCATCACAAAAATACGGTGCATAGCACAATGTGCCACTATTTGCTGTAGTTCACTTTTGTGAATGGCTGTTCCTGTAGGATTATTAGGATTGCAAAGGACCAGCAAGTTCATATGTTCATCAAGGGAGGATAACAACTTATTTACATCAACATTAAAATCATTTTTTTCTTCCAAAGGAAATAACGTTACGCTACCACCATTTAATTTTATTTCTCGCTCATATTCAGAGTAGCAAGGCGCAAGGAGAAGGGCCGAGATTTTTTCCATGGAGCTTATAATGTTAATAAACGTGGATATTAATTCGGTAGAGCCGTTTCCTACCAAAATATGTTCATCAGGAACATTGGAGTAATCGCCAATGGATTTTTTAAGTTCTCGATAGTTTTCATCGGGATAAGTAGAGATTAAATGGATATGTTGACTCAAAAAAGTTTCTACAGATTTTGGAACGCCCAAGGGGTTTATATTTCCGCTAAAGTCAAGGATTTCATCTCGATTAATGTTATATATGCTTTGAATTGTATCTAGGTTTCCACCGTGAACTGTTTCCATATCAATATGATTCCTTTCTATAGTGCTGTTAAGAATAATAATCAGTATATTAAACTTTCAACATCAAAATAATAATAGACAATAAATTTAAACAGATACTGAATAAAAAAATAAAAGTTGTGGCTTGTTTTGCATTTAAGCCAGTATTGATTAATTGGTGGTGCATTTGTAGCTTGTCCGCTTCATAAATTTTCTTGCCGCTCATCAATCTTTTGAAAACAACCCTTAAATTATCGAAAATAGGAACTCCAAGGGCGAGCAACGGGATAAAAATAGAAAATGCAGTTACTTGCTTAAAGGCACTGTCTAAAGAAATAATAGCAATAACAAAACCAATAAAGGTAGCCCCAGAGTCAGCCATGTAAACTTTGGCTGGTGGTAAATTATATTTTAAATAACCAATAACGGCACCGACTAAAATAACGGACATTAACGCCGAGTTATACTGATGCTTCACCAATGAAACAATAAAGAATGTATTGGTTGCAATGGCTGATATGCCACCAGCTAACCCGTCTAACCCATCGATCCAGTTTATGACGATTGTTACCCCTACAATCCACATAATGGTAAGGAAAAATTGTAAAAATGCTGGAAATACTAAAAAGTGGTCTGACCAAAAAACATTCATTCCTACAAACTTTATTCCGCAAAAATAAATCATAATAGAACATAAAAGATAGGCGGATAATCGTGGAAAAGCAGAAAATTCAATGGATTTGGTTTTAAACCAGTCATCAATAATTCCAATGGATAAAATAATAAGGGAGCATACCAGTATAATAATATCCTTTTGGTTAATATCTTTTTTAAATATAAAGTAAGTGATAAAAAAAGCAGAAAATATACCGATGCTAACTAGCATGGGTATAGGTTTTTCATGAGACTTCCTTTTGGTAGGCCGGTCTACAAACCCAATTTTAAGGGCATACTTTCCAATTAATGGAATGGTTAAAAAACTAATAATAAAACTTACTACAAATGCAGCGATATAAGTGAACAAAATAATCTCTCCTAAAATGACTGTTGTTATTGTACGATAGAGGTGTATAAATCATAGAGATTATAGCATAGAGCAATTTAATTTTCAATTTTTTATGGAAGTAAAATTATATAAAAATGTTGATACGGGTTAATTATAAATGATATAATGAAAATAATGTAAAAATTTTTCCAAGGTTTTTCTTTATGAAAGGTGAAATTGCGATAAGGGGACAAGCAATGGATAAAATATGATGGGATGGTGTGGTTTTGAGTTCTAATTTTGATTTAGTAAAGGCATATATAACAAATTTATTTACAGTGACGACAGATGAAAATCAAATTATTTTAATATCCTTTTTTGTGGTTTTGGGAATTACCATTTTTCTAAGAATATTAGTTTCTACTGCGTATCAGACGCAGATTGCCATATTTTCGCTTTCCGCCAAAGAGCTAGGGTCTAGCGCAGATGTGAAAGATACAAAGTCGAGGCTCTTAAATAAAATAATCAATGATTTTGTGAAAAGCAGTCAAAAAGGAATTGCAAATATAAATTTAGAAGTTATTGTTTCAAAGCATATGGTTCGGCTAAATACTTTCGGGTGGAGCCTTACCAGTATAGATCGGTTAGTAGAAAGCATAGAGTTTAATATGGTGGTGATGGGAGTCGCATTTTCTGTATTGCTTTCCGATAAAAACCCTTTTATTTTTGCTACAATTATAGCTTTTTTATCAACAAGAATTTTTGCCTCTATATTTGACATTCAACTTGTAAAAAGTAAATTGAAATTTGGGCTTATCGAATATGTTGAAAGAGAAGTAGGTCAATTTTTTATTATTGATACAGCCGCTTCTATGTATAACTTTAGGCGTGAAGTAAGAGATGTTTTAGTAAACCAATCGGATATGATGCAAAAATCAATGGGTACACTAGGAACCGATTTAACAGAAACACTGGGAAACAGTATGAATGGGATGACAACAACGGTTGAAAAAACAATTAAAGGTATCGAGATGTACAGTGAAACTTTAAAAGACCCCATTGCAAAATGGTCTGAAACAATTAAGCAAAGTGAAATGATTCAAAAAGGAACCAATAATGCCACAGATGCTTTTCAAAAAGCTTCACAAGGGCTTCAAGCTGAAATTGACAAGTATGTGTCCACCTTAAAAGGTGGCGAAGTACGAACAGAAGAATATATTGAAAAGTTAATAGGGGTTGCTGGCAACTTACTACAAATGAACAGAGAGAATATGTCACGCAATGAAGCAATTGAAAGCCAGCTGGAATATGTGAAAAAAAATCAAAATGTGTTGGATACAAGCTTGCAACAATATCAAGCAACACTAGAAAATATGACAAAACAATTGGGAGACTCCATGGGCAAAATCGTGGACTACAACATTCAAAAGGCGAATCTGACTTTTTCAGAGCAAATGGAGAATAATTTAACTCAAATTATGAATTCCAATAATGATGTTGTAAATAGACTTCAAAAAATATTTGAGCAAATTTATGAACAAAATAAAAGTGAAACCCAGATTATTTTGGGAATAAAAGAGCAAATGGATATGTACCTGAACCCAAAAAATAATGAGTAAATGAGTTGATGATATGCAGAAAAATTTTGAAAAATATGAATATCCACTACCGAAACTATATGTTGATGTAGATAAAATCGTAATTGAAACAGAGGATTTGTATTCGGATAGTTTTTCCATAAAAAATATCGGCGGAGGAGAACTAGAAGGTACTATTACATCAAACACCAAAAATGTTACCTTCACTCCCGAAAAGTGGCAAGGTAATTTAAAGAAAATCAAGTTTGAATTTACCCTTGAAAATGCAAAGTTTGGGGTTACGGATGTGACCAGTGTTTTAATTAGAAGTAATGGTGGTGAAAAAATAATTCCCCTTCTTATAAAAGTAGTTTCAAAAGAGCTTATTACCACCGACGGGGAAAAATTAAAAACACTATTGGATTTTTTAGAGTACGAAAAAAAACATCATGAAAATGCAAAACAGTTGTTTGCTAAAAATGATTTTTTAATTTGGCTTACCAGTATTGGTTTTGAACATTTAAAAATATATGAGCATTTGGTGACAGATACAAACAAAGATAGAGCGTTAGATAATTTTTTTATTCTTTGTCATTTAAAAGAAAAGACAGAGATTTCGTTACTGGAAAAAGAGGTTACCCTTTCTGTTGGTGGTGATAGTGAGAAAGTGATTTCAGGTAGTGTGGAAATTGAAAAAAACGGATCGGGATATGTGGAGCTAAAGCTATACACAAAATATAATTCTAATTGGCTCAAGTTAAAGAAAAATAATATAACGATTAAAGATTTTAATACAAACAATATAGCCAAAATAGAATACGAAGTCGACACAGAAAGTCTAAACCAAAATTTTTCATATGATTCTATTGTGATGGAAGCGTTTGAATACAATGTATACGTAGACATCAATGTTCAAAAAAAGCAACCTCTGAAAGCAAGACTTTCAAAAGAAAGCTTTGTCAATGATGACAAAGGGCTTGTTGTCATCGACAATCATACCAATACAGAGTTGCTAGTTGAGCTTTGGACGGACGACAATTATATAAAATTTGAAGGGAAAAGATATTTTGTAAAGGGACATGCAGAAATTCCATTTGAGATAAAACTTTCACCGTTTCAAATGGCACAAATGAGTTTTTTGAAACAGCCTAAAATAAATACTAAAATTTATATCAAAACCATTGTAGGTAAAAATATTGTAAAAAAATCATTTGATGTAGTGGTTGGTAATATTGTAATGAAGTAGTATTAAAGTAGTTTTGGAGGAAGAGAAATGTTAAATAGGTCCCAAAAGTTGATAGAGTCCAGTGAAAAACTATTTTACAACAATAAAACATCAAAGACAGCTTTAAGACTAATTTATGCTTATTGGCTTTGTGACAAGTTAGATGAAAATCATGATTATTTGGATAAAGCTTACCATATTGCCGTAACCATGTACCATACTGCTCATACAAATGAGAATCTTTTTTTTGCCATCACCTTTCTTCACATAGAAAAAGGAGATATTGACAAATCAGAGGAACTACTTGAAAAGTTCAATCATTATAAAAATTATTATAAAAATAATAACATAACAGCGTATAGCCAATTGTTATATTTATTTGTACGGAGTGAACATGTAAAGAAAAATCACCGTGGAGCAAAAAAATATTTTAAGTTATTACAAGAAGTGGTAGAGGAAAAAAAACGACCAGAAATGTATTTGTTGCTGGGAGATTTATCTCTATCTGTTTTTCAAGATAGCGAGACAGCGGGAGAATACTTTTTAAAAGCCTATAAAGGGGGAAATAGAAGTTCCATTTTATTTTTTAATTTGTATCATTATTTTAATGATCCCTATCTGGATTTTTCGGCTACAGAAGAATTGTTAATGCCTTTTATCAATTGGGCTTATGCCCACAATCTTAATTTAACAACCATATTGAAGAAATACTTTGGTCATATTAAATTTTCTTTAACCGATCATTCTATTGTTTTAGCTGAAAAACTTTTTAATGCGTATAACGAAGAATGGATTTTAAAAGATATTTGTAAAATGTATTTAAATAATTACGACTATTCCTTAAATGCGTATCACATATTTAAAAAAGCGGTAGATCGGCAAATTTATTTAAATGATTTAAGTAATGCGATTGTTTATGCTGCCTATAAAAACGACATGGAAGATTTAAATACATACACCGTAAAAAGTTTCCTGATGAAAGAAAATCAAAATGAGGAACTGCTTGCATTTATATATCACTTAATCATCAGTGATCCAAAGCATCAACCCATGTTGTCAGAATATGTTGATAAAATTGCCGCTTTTGGGGAAAATTTGAAAAATGCAGCTCATAATAGATATTATAATTCTATTATGAAGTTTTTAATAGAGCGTGGTAGTGCAACAGAAGAGCAAGAAAAATTTATTTTTACCCAAATTTTTTTGAGAGAAGTAAAAGTGAAGTCTAAAAGAATTAAATATATTTGGGTATATGAAAAAGAAAAAAAAGAAATGACTCCCTACGAAGTAGAGAAACACAAAGTACATATTAAAGTTTCTAGTGATGACTTTGTGTACTATTGTTTTTCCGAAAGACAAAAAGAAATTGTGGATGAAGAACTACACATTGTCAAAATGGTAGAAGTGAGTGACATGGAACTGTATAAGAAGTTCTATGAAAAAGGGTATGACAGTGTAGAATTACAAATTGCCCTTTCAAAATATTATTTAGAACTTCCTGAAAAGAAAGAGGAAAGTTTAGAAATACTAAATAAAACCCTGTTAGGAAAAGATATATCAAGAAGTTTTCGTATGCTGATTTGTGCAAACCTGGGCAATATTTTTGCACAAAAAGGCGAATATAAAAGAGCCCTTACGTACTTCGGAAGCGTGGATGAAGCCTACTTAAATGATGCCGACATAGAGCAAATGTTACAAGTCCTAATTACCATGAAAGAATATGACAAAGCTTGTGAAGTGATCTTAAAGAAAGCCCATGTATTGTCAGATCGAATGCTATTTTATTGTTGTAAAAAACTTCTTTCAGAAAAGGGATTCCATAAACAAATCGCACATATTTGTTACGAACTAATTTTGAAATCTTGGTACGATAGGGAACTTTTGGATGTTGTTCTGGAAAATTATGAAGGAAGCCAAAGTGAGTGGAGAAATTTAAGCAAGTCACTTTCTGACATTTCCATTCGAGTAGAAAGTTTAGACGAGCTAATTATAAAAGATGGCATTTATATGCACAAATTTGACAAAGACTTACAAGAAATATTTGTGTATATGTATGGATTTGGAATTGAAGAACTGTTAGCAAAAGACGTATTAGAAGAGTTTCTTTATTATTGTATGTATGAAATGATGGTAAATAGCGTTGTTCTCATACCAGAAATGGTTGAATGTCTTGAAAAAATATACTTATCAAATAAAACACCACTGTTGGGCTACGCTCTTTCTCATGTTTATATTCATCAAAATATGATGACACAAAATGCAACTGAGATTATTCAAAGTGCAGTGAACAATATGGAGCAGGAAGAAATATTATTCCCTGTGTTTAAAAAAATTCAAAATAAAAACTGGGAACACGAATATGTAGAAAAATATTTTCCTTTTATGTATCAAGGTTTGCCCGAAAAAAATATTTATTTAAATTATAAAATAGATGATGAAGAAACGTACCGTGTAAGAAAAATGAATTATGAAAGATTTGGCTATTATATGGATAAACTGCCTTTATTTTATGGAGAAAAAATAACCTATTATTACACGGAAGAATTTGCAACGGGAAACATCGCCACCAAAGAAACTGTTTTTGAACACAATAAAGTTAGTATTTCGGAAAACAAAACAGACCTTTATTACGTAATTAATAATGCAATGATTTATGAGCAACTCTTAGACTTTGAAAAAATAGAGCAGCTTGTGAAACAAAAATTAGAAAGTAAGAAAAATATAAGAGGAAAAATATTATAAAATATACGGAGGTAGTCAAATGGGAACTTTAGAATTAGATTTAGAAAAAGGATTATTTTTAGGAATAGACTTTGGTACAACCAATTCTGTAGTTAGCATATACAACTATAAAGACGGGGAAGCACAAACAATACCAATAGATGGAAGCAATATTTTTCCAACGGCAATTCAATTTGAAACAGACCCTGATGATGAAAATAAATTAGCAAGAATATTTGGTGTACAAGCAAAAGAAGCAGCCATTATTTATCCCCAAAGTACTATTCTATCCATTAAGCGATACTTGGGAACGGATGTTCAATTAAAAACAATGGTAGATGAAAAAGAATATGTGTTTACACCACAACAAATTGCAGGGGAAATTATAGGGCATTTAAAACAAAAAGCAGATGAGTATGTTCAAGAAGAATTAAATATGACAGGAGAATTTTCTGGTTGCGTTATTACTGTTCCAGCCAACTCAACAGATAAACAAAAAAGAATGACAAAAGAAGCCGCCGTTCTTGCAGGCTTTGATGAAGAAAATGTTTATTTAAGGTTAGAGCCGGCAGCAGCGGCAATTTCTTATGCCATTAATGAAAGAAAAAATAAAAAAGTGTTGGTATACGATTTTGGTGGCGGAACGTTTGATGCTTGTATATTGGACATTACATTAGATGAAAATGAAGAGCCTGTAATTTCTATTTTAAGTACATTTGGAGATAATGATTTAGGTGGCAACGACGTTGACAAAATTATTATGGACATGATTTATGAAGAGTTTAAAAAATTAACCAATAACGAAATTGATTTATTTGATGAAGATAGCGACGACGGCGTTTCAAAACGTCAAAAGAAAGTTGCTTTGGTGAGAATGCAACAAGTAGCAACTCAAGCAAAGGAAAGACTTTCTTCTGCGAAAACAACGAAAATCGTATTAGCCCCTTTAATTCAAGAACCGAAAATTGTCAATATCAACATGGAGATTTCACGTGAAGATTTTTCAACACATAAAAGGGTAAATCAACTGGGAGACAGTCAAGATACATTTGATAAATTTTTAAACAAAAGTTTACAAGATATGATTGATATGACACTTTCTTGTGTAGATAAATGTTTAGAATCAGCAAGTCTTCAAGTAGCAGACATTGATGAAATATTTTTAGTGGGAGGAAGTTCAAGCCTTTTACTAATTGGTGAAAAAATAAAAGAGAAATTTAATAAGGAACCTTTTAAATCTAAAATGAGCCCAGCCCTTAGCATTTCACAAGGTGCTGCATACTACTGTAATATGATTATGATGCCTACTGTAAAAGGTCCTGTTGTACAAGAGAAAACAATTCACCCCCTAGGACTTGAAATTGCAGGAAGAAGATTCATGCAAATTGTTCCAAGTGGCGTAACAATTCCAAAAGAAGGTCTTACAGTAGAAGCAGGAGAACTGCTCATGACAAACTTTGACAATGCCACCAGCATGGCAATTATTGTGTATGAAAACACCATCCCAGAGAAAGATTCTAAAAAAACCCAGTTCGTAAATCGGGAAGGGATGAAACGACTTGCAGGAACAACCTTAAGTGGAATTCCTTCTGGTCCTCGTGGGCAAGAAAAAGTAAAAGTTCTTTTTAATATAGGACAAGATAATATGCTTAGAGTAATGGCACAAAGCACAAGTGTAAATGGTGCCACAACAGAATTATCCATCGATGAATTATATTGAAATATTAAAGAGGGGGGTGCAAAATGCAGAAATCACCCGATGTAGCAAAGGCACATGATAAGGATGCGAATGGATATAGAATTTCAAGGGATATTGGACATGCCCTTGAAATTTATACCAATAAAATAATCGATAAAGTATTTTATGAAATAAAAACTGTCATCATAAAGGAAATAAAAGTGTTTATTTCAACGGATGGACGCCTTACCAAATATGATGAAAAAATTTATGGTTACTATCAAAATTTAATGAATTATTATTATAAGGCGATTAAATTATATAGAGAAAATAAAGCCTATATTAGTAATAAAAGCATACAAGAAATTTTGAACGGAGTCATTTTAGTAATAGATTCTCAACTAAGACAGTTTGATGAAAATCATGATGCAGTAAAAATAATGTCTAACAATAAGAATCCCATTCAAGAAGAAAAAGAACAAATTATTAAAAGTGAAGAGCTAGCAGTTTTTCAAGCTGTTTCTGAAATGAAAAAGGAATTTTTAGAAAAAAATCAAGATGGCATCAGAATGGCTGTCGTAGAATGTTTGCTATCAGAACATATAAATACTGTGGAAGCAATAAAAAATAATGTAATGGAACATTTTGCAGAAGCACTTTTTCAGTGCTATGAAAAAAATTTAAAAGGTTGTGTGAGTAGTTTAAATGACTTAACCCAACGAAAAGAAGTTAATTTTTATTACGAACTTTTAAAGGATGAAAAGGAAAATTTAGGTTCTATTATAAAAATTCAGGTGGCAGCCTTGGAATCAGAAATGAGTTCAAACAAATCAAGTGAAGAGCAAGCGGTTCATAAAATTTTAAGCGTCTTACGAGAATCCTACCAGCATCTCCTACAAGAAATTACGGAAATAGGAGATTTGTTTAAAAATACGGAAAAGGTTTTTTCCATTGAAACTGAAAAATACGAGGATTTTTTGATCTATATGAATAATGAATTTAAAATAGACAACCAACAAAGCGAAGAAATGGTTTTGTTAGAGAAGAAACTACAAAAAGAGTTGACGAATTTTGTAACAGGAACAGATGAAATCGTAAACACTTTTTTTAATAAAGAGCTAAGTTCTTTTAACGCCAATAAATATATTTATGAATACAAAAAGAAAATAGCAGAAGAGTGTCTCATGACAGAAGAAATTATCGAAAGCTTTGGAGAAGTACTAAAGTTTGGTATTGAAAATAAAGAAGTATTGGAAGAAACAGCGTTTAAAGATATTTTAAATGGAATTATAGAAACACTGGGAATTAAAATAGAGAACATAAAAGAGAACAAAACTTATTTCATAGAAGAAAGTAATCAGTTGATGACTTTTTTTAATACAGTGACAACAGAAATAACCGATGAAGAAAAAGAAGCCATCAAAGCAAATGTTGAAAATTGGAAGGAAAAGCAACTGTTTTTAAAAATGAATAAAGAACAAAAAAATATCCATATAAACTTAAGAAAAGAATTAATGGATTTTTTAAAAGGGGAAGCAGAAACCTTATACCAAGATAAAATTGAAAAACATTATAAAAATCAATTTGACCAGATTGCAAAAAAAATAGTGAGCTATAAAAAAGATACATTGTTGTTTGAAATGAGCACTTTCGAAGAAATATTGACGTATTCTGTTTCACGACTCCGAGAAAGTTCCGTCGAAAAAGTAGTAGCGTTTGTTGTCTGTATTGACGGTGTTACAGAAAAGCTTGAAAACATTTTAAAAAAATATAGCATAGAACTAATCAAACCAAAACCACATGAGATGTTTAATGGAAAAGAACACGAAGTAATTGTGGTTGAAAAAAATGCAGAGTTTAAAAAAGGCGAAATCATCAAATTAATGAATAGCGGCTATAAAAACGATAATATCGTACTATTACGTGCCAATGTGATAGCTTGTAAATAAGGTGAGCAGATGAATTGGAAAACTTTTAAAAAGTTCTTAAATACCTATATGAATGATAGTGAGCAGAAGCCAGAAACGGATGAAACCAAATTTATTTTGGGAATCGATTTGGGGAGTTCTACTTCTGCTATCGCCTATTATGACTGGAATCATAAACAACCAGAAATAATTGATATGAGCGGAGGCTATGGAAAACCTTCTGTTCCTACGGTTATTCAGTATATTCCAGAGACAAAAGAATGGGTTTATTTTGAGTACGCTATTTTAAACAAAGGCTATTATAACGACATTACCATTTCTAATTTAATATCAAAAATAGGACACAGGGATTTTGTTGAAATTGACGGACGTTCTGTAAGTATCGCCACCATCGTTGGAAAATATATAAAAGAATTGATTTCAAGCTGTAGAAGTATAAATCCGAGGGCTGAAATAGTTGGTATTGTAGTAGCAATTCCTAATTATTTTTCGGAAAATGAAAAAGAAGAGCTGCTTTTGTCTTTTAAGTTGGCTGGGTATGAAAAAGAATTTATTACATTTATTACAGAACGTGAGTGTATACTCAATAAATATCATTTTTATGAGCCAATTCAAAAAGAAAAAATATTAATCATCGACTACGGAAGTAAAGAGGCAAGAGGTGGCGTGGTTGACATTAACCCAATCAGTGAAACAGACGTAGAAATAAAATGTCTCTCCTCTATTGTGAATGAAAATATTGGTGTTAAAAATATTGAAGATGAAATTGTAAGTTTGTTTAAACACTATTATTGTGAAGAAACCAAATCACAAAACATTACATCAGAAATTTATGAGCAAATTAAAAGTTTTTCGTATACACATAAAGACTTAATACTGCAAAATAACCAGAATGGAAAAGCGACAAAAGTTTATTTTAACTTTGCCTATCCACCATTTCAAAAAACAATTACAGAAGAAGCAGTCAAACAAATTACAGAAAAATATAAAATAGAGTTTGAAACTTTTTTAAATGATATTTTTAAAAAGGTAAATGATGACACAACTTCCGATGAAATAACAGCCATCATATGTGCTGGCGGTGGTTTTGAAATGACTTTTGCAAAGGAAACCATTCAAAATTTCTTCCCTAAGTCTAAAATAAAAAATTATAAAAATGCCAAAGCCATTATTTCAGAAGGTGCAGCAATTTCTGCATCCAGAAATGTAGGGCTCTTGCAGGAAATTCGCTATATAATAGAAGATAAAAGCAAACGAGAAGAAGATATTGGCATAAAAATAATGGCAGATAAAAAAGAAAAGTTTTTAACCCTAGTAGAAAACAATGCGTTTTGGTGGCAAAAACACAAAAATTGTATTTTGATTGTGAATCAGTCAACAGAGAGTCCAACAAGCATTGAGCTTTTTAAAAGAGATCATGCTGGTGAAATAAATAAGTTTTACGAAGTTATTTTAGCAGACTTGCCCAAAAGGCCCAAGGGAACAACGAGAATAAATCTTTCCTTGGAGTTTTTAAAAATAGATACAATGAATTTGAAAATTGAAGATTATGGTTTTGGGGAAATGTTTCCAAAAACAGATTACAGCAGAAATTTTATAATAAGAGAATGAGTTTGAGGTGAGGCAGTTTGAGCATGAACTGGGAAGCATACAGAAAACAAATAGAAGAAAAAGGAAATGTGCCAGAAGATTGGTATATTTTGGGAATAGATTTAGGGACTACCAATTCCATTATTAGTTATTGGGATAACATTAGTAAAAAACCAGAGCCAATTGATATTAGCAACGGCTTTGGAAAAATCCCGTTACCATCTGTCGTTCAATATCGAAAAGATGATGATGGAGGGGAAGGTGAATGGGTGATTGGTGAAGAAGCCTATCGCTCCATGAAAATATATCCCGAAACAACCATTCGTTCCATTAAAAGAAAAATGGGAACCAATGAAACCGTTGAAATAGCAGGAAAACATTATTTGCCGGAAGAAATTTCAGCAAAAATATTACTTGAATTAATAGGGCATTGCCAAAGCCTCAATCCAAAAGCGGAAATAGCAGGTTGTGTTGTTTCTGTTCCTTATGATTTTGATGATGCTGCAAAAAAGGCAACCATGAGGGCTTGTGAGCTTGCAGGACTTTCTGACAAGCTTATTTGCTTAATTGAAGAACCAAAGGCGGCAGCACTAGCATATAATTTTCGTCATAGTTTAACCAAAAATGAAAAAATTATGGTTTTTGATTTTGGTGGTGGAACGCTTGATATAACACTTTTTAATGTGGTGGAAAAAGATGAATCCAAAATAAAGCTCCAAGTCATTAGTGAAGGAGGAGAAGCCTTCCATGGCGGGGACAATGTAGATGATATGTTGGTAGAGCAATGTTATAAGTTTATATATAATAAAACCAAGCAAGATAAAGATTCTATTGAAATTGAAAACCAAGTAGAATTAATTTCAAGGGCGAGGGAAGCGAAAGAACGTTTGTCTGGTGTGAAAAGTTTCCGAATACCGTTTACGTTTTGTATTCCTCCTTTTGTGGAACAAATTACTCGTGACACCTTTGAGGACCTTATACAAGCTTTTATTGAAAAAACAAGAAAGCTTGTGTTAAAAGCATTAAGAGAAACGTATACTGGTGCGTTAACCCCTGATTTAATTGACAGGGTTTTATTAGAAGGTGGTTCAGCTCAGATGCCTTGGGTAAAAGATATGCTCATTGGCATTTTTAATGACGAAAATAAAATTTACACATCTGAAAGACCAGCCTTAGATATTTCTCTGGGAGCAACCTATTATGCAGCTATGAAAATGGGATTGCTTGCCCAACCAGATGTAGAATCAGAAAAATTATCTGTTGAGTTTGAAGTGACCGTTCCTCATGACATCGGCTTTGAAGTTGTGCAGGGAGGTAAAAAAACATTTTTTGTAATGATACGAAGAGGGACACCGTATACGTTGGCAAAAAAAAGTCAAGTATTTACTTTAACGGGAGAAACAGAAAGGGAAATGACAGTTTTCGATTTGAAAATCATGGAACGAATTGATAAAGACGACAAATTTGATAACTGTAAATTAATTGGTGAAGTTTCGATTAAGGGATTGCCAGAAAGACCTACTGGTAAAACAAAATTGAAAATCACATTGCTTGTAGAAGAAGAAGGCGGACTCGTAAAAGGAATGGTAGAAGATTTAGGTTTTAATGATGAATTCGCCCCAAGTGATTATCGAGAAAGTTTTGATCCGGGAAGGTATAATAAAACTATTGTGGAAGGATGAAGCAAATGAGTTTTTTAGGAATAGACTTAGGAACTACCAATTCAGTTGGTATCATATATAAAGATAAAAACGATAGCATAGAAGTAGTAAAAATTGATGGAACAGATGAAATCTTGCCTTCTGTTATTAGTTACACAGAAGAAGGTGTAATTGTAGGTAGTGAAGCAAAGTCTGGGTCTATTATATATCCAGAAAGCACCGTTATATCTGTTAAAAGATGGATGGGCAATACGGAAAAAATTTCAGTAGGGGAAACCGAAAAGTTGCCAGAAGAAATAAGCGCAGAGATTTTAAAAAAGCTTAAAATAGCAGCAGAACAGCAATCCAAAGAAGTTTTTGAAGAAGTAGTAATTACACATCCAGCTTATTTTAATGACAGGCAAATTTTTGCAACGAAACAAGCTGGAATGTTAGCTGGATTTAAAAATGTAGTTTTGTTGTCAGAACCCCTAGCGGCAGCTATTGAATATGGCTATAGACAAGGATATGCGCAAACCCTTTTGGTTTATGATATTGGTGGTGGAACTTTTGATGCCTGTGTTTTGAAAGTATCACAAGACGAAAGTGGGCAAGAAGTTTTTCAAGAGCTTTCTGATGTAGGAGACATGAATTTAGGTGGGGACGATTTTGACAGCGAGCTAATACGATGGATGAAACAAAAATTTACCGAAGAAACAGGAATCGATTTAGATGCCATCGAAACAAGCGAACGAAGACGTGTTTTACAAAAATTAAAACAAGAAGCGGAGCAAACCAAAAAGAAATTATCAGGAACCAATAAAGTTGCTGTTAGAATCCATCCATTAATTATTCATGATGGTGTTCCTAAAAATTTATCCCTTGAAATAACAAGAGAAGAATTTGAAGCCATGATTAGAAAATATGTAGACAGAAGCCGTGAAATAATAGAAGAAGCCTTAAAACGAGCAGGCAAAGAATCAGACGAAATTTCAAAAGTGATTTTAGTGGGGGGATCTACCCTTATACCAATGGTGAAGCGAATGGTTGCAGGTTTTATAAAAGAACCTTATCGTGCAACAGATCCTGCAAAAAGTGTGGCCATGGGTGCAGCTATTTATAATTACTTAATACATCTTCCTAATAGCAATGTAAAAGTGGGTCAAATTACTCGTCAGATTTTTGGAACAGAAGCAGTTACCAATATTGCGACTATGGAGAAAAGTCTTATTCCCATTATTCCCATGGGAAGCGCTATTCCATCTAGGTTTTCTGATAGTAACTTTGCAAGTATGTCTGGGGCTACATCGGTTTCAGTTGACGTTTACCAATGGGAAGCTGAGCATGAAGTAGATAAAAAATATATTGGCTCTGTGGAACTTTCAGGGTTAAAAGGTACGACACAACTAGAAATAACCTATGCCATTGATACCAATAATCTTTTTGAAGTTTATGTAAAAGATTTAGCTACGGCTAAAACAGAAAAAGCAGAGTTTGACAGAACAAAAGTTTCGGCGCCACCAAAAAGAGAAGTGAGAAGTGGCGACTCCGGACTTTTCAATATTATTTTCTTAATTGACACGACTGGAAGTATGGACACGTATATCAATGGTGTAAAAGACCGTGCAATTGAGTTTTCTGGAATTTTAGCAGCTAAGGGTGCTGACTTTAAATTAGGGCTTATTGGTTTTGGTGACTTAAATGAAAAGGAAAAACCAAGTGTTTATAATTTTACAGATGATATTGCCAAGTTCCAAAAGCAAGTTAAAAATATTCCAAGAACTTATGGCGGTGACATACCAGAATCTGCCCTGGACTCTTTAGAAACTGGTGTGGAACTTTTAAATTCATCCAAAGTACGTCCAGATTCAAAAAATATTTTTATTTTAATTACCGACGCACCACCACACGTTCCAACAAACAGTGGAAAAAGTGTTATTGACATTTGTGATATGTTAAATGAAAAAAATATTACCACTTATGTAGTAGCAAGACGTGACCGTGATAGTATAACTGCCTACGACCCTCTTACAAAACCAAATGGAAAATATTATGACTTAAACGATAAGTTCTATGATATTTTGGATAACATTGCTATTAGCATAGCGGAGTTAATCAGAATATAAATATAAAATAAAAGTACAATAGGGAGGTGTTACTTTGTTATTGGTAAGCCCATCACCAGAAGGTGTAAAAAAGCCTTTTACTTTTAAAACGACAAATATAAATGTATATTCACTAGAAGAAGCGATGTACCACGCTTTTCATGACTGGAAATCTTCTATTGAAGATATTTTTTCAAATGAGTTTTCCAAGTGGGTGGAAGAAGAACTAAAATTATTTTATATTTCTTCTAAAATAAAATCTTCAAAGAGTAACACCCTCTCGAACCGATTGATGGATTTTTTAAAAACAATTGACTATTTTTCAGAGAATGAACTGGAAACAATGAAAGCGGAAATTGTTTCATGGGAAAATAGATTGGAATGGGAAAAACTAAAAGAACATGCGGACTTTTTACTGAGTAAAAATCAACCATCAAAAGCCTACAGTTATTATATAAAGGCATTGCAGGTTGAAAAAAATCAAGTGCTTTATAATAATTTAGGAATAGCGCTCTTAAAAATGGAATATTATAATAAGGCCGAGGCGTCGTTTAAAAGTGCGTATGAGTTGGATGAAAAGAATGAGGATATTTTATTTAACTTAATGGAAGCTACTATTTATAATGAGAATTATAACGATGCCAAAACATTGTTAAATAATTATATGGAACATCATGAAAGCAAAGACGCATATTTTTATTATGGAGAATTATACAGGTTATCTGGTGATGATAAAAATGCAGTTGACTTTTATGAAAAATCGATCAAGCTAGGTGATGACTTACATAGTTATCTCCGCTTGTTTGATATTTATATGAAACATTCCCAGTTGGACTATGCAAAAAAAATATTAGAATTTGTTCCGTTACAAAACCAAAACACGGTTGAATATATTGTTAAACTTGCTGAACTTCATCAAACATCTCATAATATGTCAGCCGCCATTGGTTGTATTGAAAAGGCTTTAACAGATGAACGTGACAGCCTTACACTTTGGATTCATCTTGCTAGACTTCACAGGTTAAGTTACGATTATCAAAAAGCCACCAGTGCCATTACAAAGGCGTTAGAAATTAATAATTTAGATGATGAAGCTAGGTTAGAGTACGCACTTATTAAAAAATCACAAGGAAAAATCAAAGACTATCAAGCTGTTTTGAAAAGCATTGTACACGGCGTCAAAAGTTTTTATCGAGACGTTACTACCATTTAATTTTTGTATTGACATTCATTTAATATTAGAACATAATTTATATATACTGATAGAATAGCAGTTAATAATTTGGCGGAGAGAAGATAAATTTCTCTTATAGGTGGATTGAGTTTTATGTATTATGTTACAAGTAATAATATGGAAGTAGGAATGCAGCTGGGAAAGTCCTTGTATGATTCAAACGGACAAGTTATTTTACGTGCAGGAATTGTTTTAACAGAAAATTATGTTCGAAGCATTAGACGATTAAATTACAATGGTATTTATGTAAGTGACAAGCAAACGGAAGATATTAAAGTAGAGGACGTTGTAAATGCTGAAGTAAGGCACGCGGCTTCTAAATATACCAAAAGTTTGTTTTCTAAAATACAAGAAGATGCTGTAAAAAAAACAGCTACTTCCTACAGTAGTCAAGTACAAAATTCTCTGGTTGATTTAAAAGAAGTTATGAGTAACTTGATTAATGATATTTTAAATTCAAAAGATGTTATTGTAAATTTAATTGATTTAAAGACGTATGATGATTACACTTTTCAGCATTCAACCAATGTGGCTGTTATTTCATTGGTCATTGGTGTTGCCATGAACCTAAACAGTAAGAAACTCCATGAACTTGGCATGGCGGCAATTTTGCATGACATTGGAAAAATGCTTATTGATGTAAATACCCTGAATAAAACTACACGACTAACAGCAGAAGAATTAGTAGAAATTAAAAGTCATGCCATTCGTGGATATGAATATGTAAAGAAAAATTTTATTGAGTTACCAGCTCCGGTTTACATTGGAATATTACAACATCACGAAAAATATAATGGGCAAGGGTATCCCTCTGGAAAAGAAAAAGATGATATTCATATTTATGGTAGAATTATTGCCATTGCAGATGTTTTTGATGCCATTACTTCTAAAAGACCATACCATGAACCAATTTTGCCGTCAGAAGCTTATGAATACATTATGTCCAATGCCAATGAGCACTTTGATAAAGAGCTTGTTCATATTTTTACGAAAAAAGTTGCGGCGTATCCCATTGGTTTAACCGTAAAATTAAGCAACGGGCTTTGGGGTGTGGTTGCTGAGAATTACTCTGACTGCATGATGCGTCCTAAAATTAAACTGATTGGGGATACCAAAAATTACCACAAAGAATACATTGATTTGAAAAATGATTTAGATGTATTTAACATTACGATTACAGAAATATTGTAATATACTAATCTTATAAAAAACTTATGTTAGTACATATATTGTTATTGTTTTTAAAAGGCTAATATGTTAAAATACTTCTATTACAGCATTACCTGTTTTATGCTGAAAGGTGGTTCTTTAATGAATGCTGAACACATAAACCCTTTTATTGAAGGGGCTCAAAATATTCTTAGTATGGTCTGTGCGGAAAATACTCATCTTGGCAAAGTCTTTTTAAAATCTCATCCGTATGCTTGCGAAGAGGTTTCTATAGCTATTGGTATTATAGGTCAGCTTGATGGCAGTGTTGTTTTTAACATGAAAGAAAGTACGGCGTGTAATATTGCTTCTAAAATGATGATGGGAATGCCTGTTCCTGCCCTTGATGAAATGTCGTCTAGTGCAATTTCAGAACTTACAAATATGATTTCTGGAAATGTAGCAACTATTTTTTCTGCAAAGGGTATTAACATAGATATTACACCACCAAGTTTTAAAAAAAATGCTGTAGATTCTGATTTTAAAGTTAGTACATCAACAAAGATTATTTGTATACCATTAAATTTTGAAAATGGTAACATCTTTGAAATTGATATTTTTTCAAATTAGAAATTTTGATGTGTCTTGTGGCACATCTTTTTTTATTAGCGTTCTTTCGAATATCAAAAAAATTCTCTGCCATTTGTTAGCGCACAGTAAGAAGTATAAAAAAGGAGATATCATTTTATGAATATTGTTTTACATGAACCTGAGATACCACAAAATGCCGGTAATATTGCAAGAACGTGCGGTGCTACCAATACAAAACTTCATTTAATAAAACCATTGGGATTTTCTGTTAGTGACAAACATTTGAAAAGGGCAGGAATGGATTACTGGAATTTAGTTGATGTTTTTTATTACGATAGCTTTGAGCATTTTTTGGAGGTAAACCATAGCCCTACCATTTTCATGGCTACGACAAAAGCCAAAAAAAATTATTCGGAAGTTAGTTTTTCAGAAGATTGTTACCTTATGTTTGGAAAAGAAAGTGCTGGTATACCAGAAGAGATTTTGCTTCAATACCCAGAAACATCTATTCGCATTCCGATGGTATCGGACATACGGTCTCTTAACCTTTCCAATTCGGTTTCCATTATTCTGTATGAAGCTTTAAGACAGCAGAATTTTAAAAATATGCAGACAGAAGGGGAACTTCATCGAAATAAATGGATGTGATTAAAAAAGTTTTAAGGCATAAAAAAAGGAGCCATCAGCTCTTTTTTTTATGCCTTTTCATTTGAGATTACATTTGGATTTCGGGACATTCTACAATTTCCGTTAAATGTAGAGCCGTCATCTGTAATTAAAGATTCGGTTTCTATGTTTCCATTAATATTTGCAGTTGATGTTAAATGCACAGATTCGGTACATTTGATATCACCGTTAATTTTTCCACTTATTAAGGAACTATAGGAAGCTATATTTCCTACAACAACTCCACTTTCGCCGATTACTACATTTCCATCTACCACTAAGTCACCAATAAATTTTCCGTCTATTCTGACACTGTCAGTAGCTTTTAATGTTGCACCTTCTATTACAACACCTTCGCCTATTATGGTACTGGTTTTATCGTAAGTTACTTTTTTCCCCGTGTTGAATACTCCCATATTTCATCTCCTTCAACAATTTATATTAATTCATATAATCTCTAGGATTTTTAACTACGTTATTTAGTCTTATTTCGTAATGAACATGAGCGCCTGTACTTCTTCCCGTACTTCCAGATTCAGCAATTATATCATCTTTATTTACTTTTTGACCAACTTCTACGAGGACTTTTGAATTATGAGCATAATAGGTTTCAAAGCCATTGCCATGATCTAAAATTACTAAGTTCCCATAGCCACCGCTATTCATTCCTGCAAACTTTACGGTTCCTTGTGCAGTTGCTTTTACTTTTGTACCGGTAGGAACTCGTATATCCATTCCTGTGTGGTTTTCAGATCCGCCGCCAAAAGGGTCTCTACGAAAACCAACTTCAGAAGATATGGGACCTTGTACTGGCAAGCCTACTGGGGTGGAAGTCCAAAGTGGTTTTAATTTATCCACTTCTGCATTAATTTTTTTAAATTGTGCTAATTCTGTAGAAACTTTTGCTTCTAATAAACTAAGTTGATTAGAAATTTCGTCATTATTTTCTGATACATTTAACTTTACGATTTTAGCAGATGTGTTTTCTTTTTGCTCTAGACTTGCATTTTTATAGGCTTGTGAACCAACTTTTTTACTTAGTTTATCTAAAATTTGTTGCTTTTGTTTTTGTATTTCTTCTAGTTGTTTGTTTAATTGTTTTGTTTTCTCTTCGTAAGTATTTACTTTCGTTTTAAATTCGCTTACTTTATTTTCGTTGTCGGATTTTAATTTTTGAGTTTCATCTTTGAGTTGGTTATTTAATTGTTGGGATTGTTGGAGACTTTTATTTGCCATATCGGCAGCATCTTGTAATTTTGTTACTTTAGAAGAAGCAATAGACGCATTGACAAATATATAAGTAGCAGAAAGTGCTACAACAACTAAAAAACTGTAAATAGCATAATATGGAATGGATAGGCTCAATGGCTTTTTATCAGATGCAGCTAAAAACATAAGTGTAAAAACTTTTTTTTGTTTATGAGTTCGTTTAAGATTTTTCAATTTAATAGTTCCCCCTAGTGCTTTTATGTATGTACATATTATAACACTTATTTTATAAAATGTAACACAAATTTAATAATTTTTTAAAAAATTTTTATTAAAATAGAAAGTATCTTGAAATAAGTATTTATTTGAGATAAGATTATAATGTGAATAAAGTGGTTTGGTGCATTTATTGACAAAATTGTAAAAAGAAAATGGTGTTATGGTGGTATATGTAATTGCTATTTTATTAATAATAAGCTTAGACTTAAAAATTAAAAGTTTGGTTTCTCGCAAAATAAAATTAAATGGGTATAAAACTATTATGAAGAATAAAGTTTTTATTACCAACGTCCGAAATGATGGGGCGGCATTAGGACTTTTTCAAAATAATAAAAAAATATTACTTGCCATTACGTTGGCCTCTATTATTACCCTTATCTATATGCTTTGTAAAAAAGTGATGTTAAAGCAAGGAACGCTAGAAAAGATTTCCATTGCCTTTTTATTAGGTGGGGGGCTTGCTAATTTAATTGAAAGATTAAAAAAGGGATATGTTGTTGATTATGTGAGTATTCAGAAATTTCCTATTTTTAATTTAGCTGATGTTTTTGTTTTTTTGGGAGCTGTTGTTTACTTTTTTGTTAAGATCAAAGAGGAACTTTTATAAAAAGTTTTTTCCAATTCAAATTTAGGCTTGAAAAATTAGTTATTATATTATATAATTCAAAACAGCTTCACAATTTGTTGCAATAAAATTACTCTGAATAGACTTCTTTTAGAAATCCTGAGATGTGCGACAGCCTAATACTTTGAACCTACAGATTTCGTAAGGGAGTCTTATATATAGAAGGATATGTCAGGCCTCAAGCTAATTCCCTTTGGGCGGAGGAAGGCAGAAAACTTCATTGCGGACACCCACCTAGCTGTTGCTAGGTGTCAAAGTATGGGAACGGCATTTCGGGGCTTATAAAAAATATGTAAATGACTTATATGTAAGGTGGATAAACCACCCATTCGTATAAGTCATTTTTTGTTTTTGCAAAAAAATTCATATTGGGTCATGGTACAAGCATAAAATATACTGATTAAGGTATTAACCACATAGAAACTTAGGAAGTTTAACAAAGATAACCAGAAAATAAAAAACAAAGGAAGGTCTCCAACATGAAAATTAAATTGAAAAAGCTATGTCCAGTTGTTTTTTTAATAGTACTTTTAAGCGGTTGCGCAAATCTCATTCCTACAAAGGAGTTGCCAAAGGAAGAGGTGAAACCGAAAATAGAAGTCCCCAAATCAGATGACGAAGATGAAACGAATATTGGGGAGAAACTCCCAGTCACAAGGGCTCAGGTTGCCAAAATGATTAGTTTTACCTATTCAGATCAGTCCTCCATTCAGACAAAGGAACGGGAAATAAATTTTTCAGATACAAATGAGTCAGAATGGTATGATCGCTATATTAATACCGTTTCTATTTTGGGGTATATGTCAGGGACGACAAAAACAACTTTTAGCCCACAAGCACCACTAACATTGAGTCAAGCCCAAAGTTTATTAGACCGATTAGACCCCAACAACAAAACAAAAATAAAGATTACTGAGGAAACAAAAGGCAAGCCTATTTCCTATGCCTTATGGACAAAACTTTTTTTGCAGTCACTGGAAAACCAATCGGCAGAAAAAGATATCAAAAAAACATTTGGAATCAGCAAAGAAAATTTTATCCTACTGGCCACGCCTTCTAACAATCAAAAGCTAAAAGCATGGAACATGATTACAGAAAGAGGTTTTATGAGATTTGACGGATTATCTTTAGATTCTTACATAGATAAAGAAATTAGTTTATTGCAAAAAGACGGGGAAGTGTTGGCACTGCTTGAAGTAGTAGATAAAACCCCAATCATAACGAATTCTTATATAACCGCCGTAACAAATGCAGATATTACTATTTTTTCTGGTGGAGTGGAAAGAACGTACACAAAAGAAAATGATTTAGTAGACGCAGTAGGGAAGATTTGTGATATAAAAATTAGTCAAGGAACAGCACTTGATATCCATTTAAAAGAAGAAAAAATAGCAGGTGTTGTAAAAAGAACAGATACTTCCTTTATTGAACTTGAAAATAAAGGGGTACTGGAAACTTTTTCTGACATGAAAATATATTCTGTTGCCAATGGATTTGTGAAGTGGAAGCTGTTAAGCGATTTAACCGTGGGAGCAGACATTGCAGATTTTATTATTGCGGATGGCAAAATTTGTGCCGCCATCATCAATAAAAATTCAAAACCAGAAAACGTAAGGATTTCCATCAACACAACAGGGTTTAAAGGTTTTGCCCATGAAAATGTTGTTTTAACAGCAACCAGTGACTACACCGTAACAATAGGAGAAAATATCAAAACGTTAAAAAAAGGCGAAGCATATGACTTGTCAAAACAAAAAGATATTGAAGAAGGAAAAAGGATCTATGTAAAGCCAACAGATGAAACTGGAAAAATAGAAATCACAAGCATCGCAAGAAATTGGACAAATGGGGAACATCCCAAATACAGAGGAACAATAGAAGTTGTAAAACAAGGAACAGGATATTTCATTGTAAATGAATTAAATATAGAGCAGTATTTGTATGCAGTTGTTCCTAGCGAGATGCCTACAAGTTACGGATTAGAAGCTTTAAAAGTTCAAGCAATTACAGCCAGAAGCTATGCGTACAATCAATATTATGGAAACAAGTACCATAAATATGGCGGAAATATGGACGACTCCATTCAGTGCCAAGTGTATAACAACACTCCAGAAAATGCTTCCTCCATAAAAGCAGTAGAGGATACCAAGGGATTATGCCTTACTTATCATTCCGAAGTAGTAAGTGCGAATTTCTTTTCCACATCATCGGGTATGACTGCAAATTCAGGAGAAGTTTGGTCTAATGTAGTTACAAAAAAATTTCCCCAAGATTCCCCCGCTTATTTGACAGCTTCCAAACAATATATTGGCAAAGACTATGGCGATGTAAGCAAAGAAGAAAATGCAACAACATTCTTAAAAGATACAAAAATTGAAGGGTATGACAAGCAATTTTCTTGGTTTAGATGGAATGTGGAGATGAAGGCTGATGAAATTGCAGCGTCTATTAATGCAAATTTAAAAGAAGCTTATGAGCGAGATCCTTCTCTGATTAAAACGTTAAAAGAAAATAATATATATAGAAGCAGGGATATTGCTACTATCGGAAATTTAAAAGATATAGAAGTAACAAAACGTGGGTCAGGCGGAAATATAATGGAAATAAAAATTACAGGTACCGCCGCAACTATTTTAGTAGAAACCGAATACAACATCAGAACATTAATAAGACCCATGCAATATATAAAAGGTGGTAACAATATTATTTTAAATAGAGGTGACGGAACTAAATTATCAAATTATGCCTTAATGCCAAGCGGATTTTTTGTCATGGAAAAAGTAAAAGACCAAAGTGGCAATGTAACTTCCATCCAATTTTTTGGCGGTGGCAACGGACATGGGGTAGGGATGAGTCAAAATGGTGTAAAAGGAATGATTGACAAAGGGTTTAACTATATTCAAATTTTAAGTCATTATTACAATGGCACAGAAATCAAAAATGTATTTTAATCAGGAATCTATTCTTGAAATGCTTGTACAAATGTGGTAAAATTTATCTTGTCATAATATGGCATCACGATTAGTAATTATCATTGGCGCATATTTGCGCCCCAAAATATAAGGAGTGATATAATGGATAGAAGACAAGTACTGCAAAAAATTACAGATTGCGGCGTTGTTGCAGTTGTAAGAGCTGAAAGTGCTGAACAAGCGCTTAAAATTACAGATGCGTGCGTAAAAGCTGGTATCGCTGGTATTGAAATTACATACACCGTTCCAGGTGCTACAGAAGTAATTCAAGAACTTACTAGAGTTTACAAAAATGGTGAAATCATTGTTGGGGCTGGAACTGTTCTTGATCCTGAAACTGCAAGAGCTGCTATTCTTGCTGGGGCACAATACATTGTTAGCCCTTGCTTTAGTGAAGAAGTTGTTAGACTTTGTAACCGTTACCAAATCGTTTCTATGCCTGGTGCTATGACGATTAAAGAAGTTATTGCAGTAATGGAATCTGGTGCTGATGTGGTTAAAGTGTTCCCAGGTGAAGTTTATGGACCTGCTATTATCAAAGCAATTAAAGGACCTATTCCACAAGCTCCTTTAATGCCTACTGGTGGCGTAACACTTGATAATGTTGGTGAATGGATTAAAGCTGGCGCTATTGCCATTGGTGTTGGCGGAAGCTTAACAGCTGGTGCTAAAACTGGTGACTATGAATCTATTACTACCATTGGTAAACAATTTGTTGAAAAAGTTAAAATTGCTAGGGGGAAATAATTAAATGTCTAGAGTTGTATGTTTTGGAGAAATAATGTTAAGATTGGCACCATCTGGTTATTTAAGATTTAATCAAGCTACTTCTTTTGAAGCAGTTTATGGTGGAGGAGAAGCAAACGTAAGCGTTTCTTTAGCTAACTATGGAATCGATGCTTCTTTTGTTACAAAACTTCCTGATAATCCAATTGGACAAGCGGCGATTAATGAATTAAGAAAATATGGCGTTTGTACAAGTAATATCGTTCGTGGTGGCGAAAGAGTTGGTATTTACTACTTAGAAAAAGGCGCTTCTCAAAGAGCATCTAAAGTTGTTTATGACAGAGCTCATTCTTCTATCGCTGAAGCAAAAGCTAGCGATTTTAACTGGGACAAAATTTTTGAAGGAGCTGAATTTTTCCATTTCACAGGAATTACACCAGCTTTAGGCGACAATGCTGCTGAAGTTACTTTAGAAGCTTGTAAAGCTGCTAAAGCAAAAGGAATCACAATCAGCTGTGACTTAAACTACAGAAAAAATCTTTGGTCAACAGAAAAAGCTGGTCAAGTAATGGGCAAATTAATGGAATACGTTGATGTTTGTATCGCTAACGAAGAAGATGCTGAAAAAGTTTTCGGAATCCAAGCTGAAAATACAGATGTTTCTAGCGGACAAATTAGCCATGATGGTTACAAAGATGTTGCTAAAAAATTAAAAGAAAAATTTAACTTCCAAAAAGTTGCTATTACATTAAGAGAAAGTATTAGTGCCAATGACAACAATTGGGCTGCAATGCTTTATGACGGAAGTGATTTCTACTTCTCAAAAACGTATCCAATCCATATCGTTGACCGTGTTGGTGGTGGAGATTCTTTCGGTGGCGGTTTAATTTACGCTTTACTTGAAGGTTACAAACCACAAGACGTTATTGAATTTGCGGTTGCTGCTTCTTGTTTGAAACACACCATTGAAGGTGACTTCAATGCTGTTTCTGTTTCAGAAGTAAAAGCACTTATGAAGGGCGACGGCTCTGGTAGAGTTCAAAGATAATTACATAAAAATAAATAAAAAAATCGTACAAGAATTTTCTTGTGCGATTTTTTTATTTTGGGAAAATGCTAAGGATAATAGTCGGCAAACTTTTATTTGTTGGAAAAGATTGTTAACAATTTTTGAAATCCATTAACACATTTTATAAAAATAGATAATGTTAACAAATTGCTAAAGGTGTTAATTTACATTCTCTATAATTTTAATTTAATATGTATATATAGGAATATAAGTTTTACAATTGAAGTTTGTTTTAAAAATGCTTTCTGAAGTATATGAATAATTGAAGAGAGGGTGTGTTTTGGTTTCAGAATTTTTAAAAGTTTAATATTTTAGACTACGCTGTTTTGGCTATTATCTGAAAAAGGAGTGAACAAAATACATGTTATACAAACGTAATGTGAAAAAACTAATATCGATGATTCAAGTAATGAGTTTGATTTGCGGAACGCTTGTTGGAATTGGGATGACACCAAAAGTTGTGAAAGCAGCAGGGGCAGATGGACTGGGTGCTTATGTCACGGAATGGACAGGCGGACCTAGGGGATTAAGCATTGTTTATTCAAGTACAGCCACTAAACCAACGTATAAAGGTACTGGAACATCTACTGCTAGGGCCACAGCAATTAGCGCCTCAACAAATCCAATTAGTGCCCCAACTTATGATTCAACTACAGGAAGATATACGCTTTCTTCAACCAACCTTTGTAGTTCAAGTTCAACAGTTTCCGGTGAGAATTATTATATGGTTGGAATTGATAATAGCCAGATTCCAAGTAGTAATTTTACAATTATTTCCAAAATTAACACTACTGGCGGTGACAGTGCAACAGCTGGTGTCATGATTTCAGAAACAGATTATGATACAACTAAAGGTGAAGTTGGAAATACAGACAATGCTAAGAATAATAGTTATCCTAAAATGGCATTTGTTGGTCTTGATATGACGAACAGTGGCTTCGGACTTAAAGCAAAAAACTACCACAGGACAGCTAATACCGCAACAGGTATGACAGTGGCACCATCACAAGGAACTCCAGCAATTGGTGATATTGTTTATGCAAATTCAGGTGGACTTCCTGCAAATACACCAGCTCTTCCAAAGTTTCCAACTGGTTCTGAGTTCTATGTGAAATTAGTATATAAAAATGGTGCAATTTCATACCGTTACGGCGAAAAGACAACTGGATCAGAGACTATTAATTGGACCAATACAGTTAGCACCACTACTTCGCCAAATACCACATTCTCCACACCAGCGACTTTTACTAGCTCAAGTTTCAAAGTTGGTATAGGTATTATTAGAAATTCTACTGCTCCAACTAGTCATCCAGCACAAAAAGCAGAGTTTTCTGACTTTAGAATTTATAAAACAGCAATTGAGGATAGTAGCAATACAATAGCGGATTTAACTGTTACAAAAGCAAATGACATTATTTTTGATAAAGGACTTTTAAGTACAATGCCATCCAAACCATCAGCACCAACAGGCTTAACTTCCACTGCTCAAACGGATAATGCCATAACATTACAATGGTCTGACCCAGGCTCAACAGCTGGAGTTACAACCTATGATATGGTTTATGGAAAAGCGGGAGCGCAAACAGTTACAAGTAGCATATATTACAGTGATTTAGTGGCTACAGCTGGTAAATTTGAATATACAATATCCAATTTATCACCAGCGACAACCTATAATTTTTCGCTTACTGCTAAAAATGATGGTGGTTCATCAGATGCTGTCACATTAAATGGAATAGCTACCACAGGAACTGCAAAGGCTATTAGTAGCATTGCTGTTTCGGGGCTTAAAAATACATACTATTACACAGGTACAGGGGATGTAGATGTTGACACAACGGGCATGAAAGTCACCGCTACGTACTCAGATAATTCTACAGAGGAACTTACAACTGCGGAATATCAAATAACACCGACCAAAATTAATATTTCAACAGCAGGAACACAAGACATTACGGTTTCATCACTGGCAAATCCGACAATAACAACCACATTTACAGTTACTGTAATTGATTCGACAGTTGGAAGAAGATATAAAATTGTATCTGCAGTTGCAAGCGCGGATGATGGTAATGATATTTTAAATGCAATTGACAACTTATTATCTACGCGCTGGTCAGCAAAAGGAAATGGACAATGGGCTATATTCGAACTTGAAGATATAAAGAAAATTGGATATGTGGGAATCGCTTTCTACAGTGCAAAGACAAGAACAGCAACATTCGATATAGAAGTATCCAATGATTTAACAAATTGGACAAAAGTAATTGATAAAAAGACAAGTACATTATTGGCAGAAGATGCCGTTCAAACATTTAATTTTCCAAATTATTTGAATGGGATTAATGCTAAATACGTAAGATTGACAGGATATGGAAACTCTGCAGATGCAAATGGTTGGAATAGCTTTACAGAAATGCACATATATCCTCCGACAGCAGATGGAACAATGCCAGTGGATACTGTAACATCACTTGTAGAGAATAAAAAGGATGTTGTTTATACAAAGGCGGGTTTATATAATCCAGACGGAACACCTTATACTGTTCACACACCAAATAGTGTAACGGGTAGAACGTTAGATGTAACAACGTATGGAGCAATTCCTAATGATGGCAAAGATGATAAAGATGCAATACAAAAAGCCATCAATGATGCGGTTGCTGGTGATGAAGTTTATATTCCAAATGGTGTTTACGATTTGATTACTACAGATGCCAATACAAGTGCAATGCTTGCTTTAAAGAGTGGTGTAAATCTACGTGGTGAAAGCAAAGATGGTACTGTTCTCAGGTCCTACTTCTTTGTTACAGCAAATAGAACAGGCGTTGTAAGAATACTTGGGAAGAATAATATCAAAATATCCAATATTACCTTTACAACGAATATTCCTGACCCAAGTTATGAAATTAATACAAATGCAAATACAACAAAAGGAAATGAACCAACATATGTAATTCATATTGATGAAATTGGTGCGGGTATCCCATCCTATCATATTACGGTTGATAATGTTGTAATTGAAAAATATAAAGAAATGGGAATACGTGTAAGCAAAAGTCATGACGTAACCATAAGAAATACAACAATCAGAAAGACGACGGATGTTGGTGGTGGTGGTGCTGGATATGGTATTTCAATTCAAGGTGCAGGTAATAAAATAGACCGTACAGGTTATGACAATGATACTTGTTATAATTTAGTTGAAAACTGTATATTTGAAGGTCCTTATTTAAGACATGGTACATTGCTACAATATTATGCCCATAATAATCTTGTAAGAAATAATACTTTTATCAATACAGCGCTTGACTCTATTGACCTTCATGGAGAAGACGAGTACTTAAATGAAGTATGTGGAAATACAGTGACAGATGTTTTAGGGGGCGGTGGAGTAGGACTAGGTAATACTGGTGCAACTCATCGTAACTCTGGTCCTAAAAATTATATCCATGACAATACATTAACAAATTGTCGTGATGGTATAAGGGTTTACCTAGAAACTTATGACACTGTTATTGAAAATAACAGAATAATAAATTCTACCAAACCAGATAAGGCTGTTGGTATTTGGGTTCAAAATGCACCACGTACGATTGTTCGTGGAAATATAATCACAGGTAATACAGCAAATGACTTCTGGGCAATTAAGCTGAATGAAGATGCTGGTGACCCTGCAAATGGCGGTGCTGGAATACCAAGCTATGTTACAATTGAAAACAACACTGTCACTGGTAACACAAATGGTGTCAATATCGATTGTGGGTATTTTATTACATTAAAAGATAACACAATAGAAAATAACAAGGGAACCAATTTAATTGATAAATCTGTACAAATGGCTGACGTCACAGCGCTAACAGCAACCCCAGCAGATACAAAACTAATATTAAATTGGAGCAATCCGACAGAAAGCTTTTTCTATGGAACTAGAATTTATCAAGGAACTACCCTTGTTGCCGAACTTCCAAAAACTGAAAATTTATTTGTAGTTTCAAACTTACTAAACGGGTTGAGCTATTCTTATATTGTCAAGACAATAAATCAAAGTGGAGATGAATCAAAAGGAATATCTGTTACGGGCATTCCAAAAGGAAGTGGTGCTATTACGAAATTACTTCCAACAGATGATACTTATATAGATAATCTTGACCCAAATCAAAATAATTTTGGCCCATTTCCAGGTGTTACGGTTGTAACCAATACGAAACAATTAAAAGCAAAAACGACTACCAACAATAAAAGAATTACATTTTTTAAATTTGACTTATCGCAATATGCAGGTAAGAAAGGTACTATTTTATTAAGCCCACGTTCGGCTTTTGGAACAATTAGCGAAACAAGCCCAGATAAAATCAAAGTTACAGTCTATGGTATAACAGATACTACATGGAAAGAAACAGACCTTACATGGAATACTGCTATTGATAGAGGACTTGTATCATCGAATGGCAATACACTTGTTATTCCTAACAATTATGTGAATTTAGGAACAATCCCTTTTAAATCCGGTGTAGCAGAAAATAGCTTAGATATAACCAGTTATGCTATGGACAAATCAATTGTAGGTTTAATGCTTGTTGGAGAAGTTGGAGTAAATGCTAACCTTCAAATTCTTTCAAAAGAAAATACAGCAGACACAGATAGAACTAAACTTACCATTATGGAAGATGCCATGGCTCCTCCTAGTGAAATCGTAGCAAGTGACGCAAATCTTCTCACCTTTGACAGCATAAAAAATACCAATGATTCTCAAAATTCTATTACCGATAATTTATCGTTGCCAGATACTAGTCAAAGTAATTGCATCGTTACATGGTCAAGTGACAAGAAAACCGTTATTAGTGACAAAGGTGAAGTAACAAGACCAACAACTGCACAAGGGGAGCAAACTGTAGTTTTAACAGCAACTGTTTCATATGCCACAGCAAGTACTACAAAACAATTTACATTGTTAGTACCTGCAATAGGGGCACAAGAACCTACCCCAGCAGAAATAGTAGCCAATGACAAAACAGCACTTACATTTGCTACAATAAAAAATGCAAATACAGCAGATACAAATATTATTA
>JAVBJQ010000037.1:0-26219 GCA_031546905.1 Eubacteriales bacterium
GTCAAAATCTAGGTATGACCCTATTTATATATGCTTTCTTCGTAATATTGCGTTTCGAATTTTTCTATGTACAAAAGAATCAGATTCTGTTTTTAATTGGAGCATTGCTGAGAAACTAATTAAGAATAAGGAATGGTGCAATGCCTGTGTAATAGTGGCAGATATTTACCGTCATATTAGAATTCAAAAGAATGGTTTATCAGAATATATCCGTTCGGGATGGATTCGTAATAATTATCTTTAGCCAAATCAGCGATTTTAATCCCTGCGGCTTTGCCGCAGGGATTTTTATGTCAAAAATAATTTTAGTTTAAATTCTTTGAGAGTGTTTCATTTACAGCATTCATAACAGTATTTAATAAATTGTTAAAGGCTTCGCTAGCAGAAAAATAATTTTTAAGTTGAGGATTTTGTATAAGACGTTCATAATCATTATTGAGTTCATTCATTAATTTATCCATATCGCCTTGTGATAATTTGTTTGAATATAATAACTCTTGTTTTTGTTGAAACTGGTCGAAGGCATTTTTGGTTTGAGTATTTTTTTTTACGTCTTGAGTTGCTTTTCTCAAATTATTAAATTCAGTTGAATTTGCAAGGGCATTTACTAATTGGTTAATGGCTTGGTTTAATTCCATTATCTACACCTCTTCAAAATTATTTATAAACCACAATATTCTATTTTATTTGAATTTGTGATTATTGTATATTATAATAATACATGGAATTTACTTTGGCGTATAAACAACCCTACTATTTAAAAAATAATTGGAGGAACGATTATGAAGCTTTTAAAAAAAATTCCCATATTTTTCTTACTGACGGCGCTGGTAGGTTGTAGTATGCTTCAAACTGATAATATTTCTCAGACGAAACCTCAAAAACATATAGCCCCTCAAATACAAGAAGCTACCCAAGAAGAAACCGCTTCCCCTAAAAAAACACAAATTGTTTTTGCTAGAACGATTGATAGTACAAATGCAACGCTTCAAATAGTAAATGATTTTAATGCCAAGCAGGAAGACATCGTTGTGAAATACCAAGAATTGCCTTCGAACCCTTCACAATTATATAATTATTACTTAACATTATTTCAATCTAACTCTGATGAAATTGACGTGCTGGATTCCAATGCAATTTGGTCAGCAAGTTTTGCTAATAGCGGATTTATCTCTCCAATAGATGGTTTTATCGAAAGGGATAAAATAAACTTAAATGCTTACAATAAAGGTTCAATAGATGCACTTCGGTATAATAATAAAATATGGGGTATGCCAAAATATCTTGCGGTTAATATTCTATTTTTTAGAACAGATATAGTCAATTCTAGTCCTAAAACATGGGATGAATTACTTACGGCATCTAATTTGCTAGCAGGTAAAAACGGCACTTTGGTTGGCTTTGACTTTTCTGGTAGATTAGCCGATGATATGGTTTATTTTGCAATGGAGCTAATGAATGATTATGGTGGTTTTATTGTAAGTCAAAATGGCCACATTACAATTAATAGTAAAAATGCCACATTAGGGTTAGCCAAATTAAAAGAGATTTATAATTCTAAAGTAGTTTCTAAAAATATTTATAAATATACAGAAGCGGATGCGGCGGCAAGCTTTTTTTCGGGTAATTCTATTTTTATGCGCAATTGGTCATCAAACTGGGCGGTAGGTAAAGGACAAAATTCTAAAGTATTTAATAAATTTGCGATTGCTTCCTCGCCAGCAGGAGATAATAGTAATTCCAACACAATTTCAGTAGTAGCTTCCATGATTAACAAAAATTCTAAATTTCAAGACGAATCATGGGAATTTATTAAATATATGACCGGGTTTGAGGGTGAAAAAATAGGTGCCGTGGTTGAAGGGAAGACGCCAACCTTGAAATCTGTTTTAGTGGATAAAGATGTTTTAGTCGTTAATCCCCACTTTGCACTTGATTCTTTTAAAAAATCTGTGGAAGATGCAGTTTCGTTGCCTGTTACCGACCAGTACGCTAAGTTTTCTGAAATAATGCAAGATGAAATTTACAATGTAATTAACGGCAAAACGACACCAGAAGAGACTGCCAACAACTTAGAAACAAAACTTAATTTTTTATTGAATAATAAATAAATTTATTTTTTATAACTTGCTTTTAAGAGCAGATAGTACAAGATTTGAGGGAGTGCTTCAAAAACCCTATTGTTTAAAAAAGCAAAATAATTATTATTTGCGACAGAAAGGAATGATGATGATGACAAAGATTTATAGATCTAAATCAAATGCGTTAGAATGTATAGAGAAAGTAGAAGATGGTTGCTGGATTAATATAATTGCTCCTACCGAGCAGGAATTAAATAATATTGCCAGCAAATTAAATGTTGATATGGATTTTTTGACAGCGGCACTAGATGATGAGGAACGACCACGTATAGATATTGACAAAGACACAGACCATACATTTTTAATTGTTGATATTCCTTTTGTTGAGTTAAATGAACAAGGTTCAAAGATATATGAAACATTTCCCTTAGCGATTATTTTGACAGAACTCTGTATTATTACAGTTTGTTTAAAGGATTCCTCCTTGCTACAATCATTTTATCAAAATAATATTAAGACTTTTTTTACTTATAAAAAATCACGATTTGTCCTTCAAATTTTATATAAAAATGCTTCGTTATATCTTCAGTATTTAAGGCAAATTGATAAACATAGCGGTCAAATTGAAAAAGAACTTCACAAGTCCATGAAAAATAAAGAATTAATTCAATTGCTGGATTTAGAAAAAAGTCTTGTTTACTTTTCCACTTCTTTAAAATCAAATGAGTTGGTTCTGGAAAAACTCTCAAGGTTTAGTTTTACAAAAAAATACCCTGATGATGCGGAGCTCCTGGAAGATACGATTATCGAAAACAAGCAGGCTATCGAAATGGCTAAAATCTATAGTGATATTTTAAGTGGAACAATGGATGCTTTTGCTTCAGTAATTTCTAATAATTTAAATATTGTAATGAAGTTTTTAGCTTCGATTACAATTGTAATGGCGATTCCTACGATGATCGCAAGTTTTTTTGGAATGAACGTAGATGTTCCTTTAAGAAACAATCCTACAGCATTTTTTATTATTTTAGTGATTGCGATTATTGCTTGTATTCTTTCCTCTCTATTCATGGCAAAAAAGAAAATGTTTTAATGCACTTTAATAAAAGCGTAAGAATTTAGTATATGCTAAATTCTTACGCTTTTATTATTTTTTGAATTTTCTACTTTTGCAAATTTATTTTTTCCAATTTGTAAAATTTATAATTTTATTTAACATACAATTAAATGATGAAATAGTCAACAAAAATCAAACAGGTGTAGTATACCAATTAGGAATATATGTTTTAAAATTATCATACCATTCCATCACCGTATTTGCTTGTCTAATCATAAAATCAACTTCCTTTTGCCCATAAGTGGTTGCCCATGGAATTGAAGAAAGTTGATTGCTTCCAATATACAAAGCAAGCAATCTAAAAAATGAATCGGGGACCAGATTGTTAAAATATCCATGGATACGTCCCACTGCAAACGGTTTACTGATTGCGACGCAGAAGGTAATACGATTAAATTCTTCCCATGGATCCCCATAATCAAATCGGTTAAAATCAATTATTCCAAGTTCAAAAGAGTTATTAATTACCATATTTCCAACATGATAATCACCATGTTGAAATGTTTCTGAGCGGTTGTGTAACAAATGTCTACTAAGCTCTATGTATTCCATAAGATGCTCGGCGCCCTGGAACTTTATTGCACATTCATTATAATTTTTAATATTTCTATTAATCTTGTTATTAAAACGTTCAGACCATGACAAAGTCGGCTTGATTTTTGGTGTAACTAGTTCATGTAGCTGTTTTAAAATTTCTCCAGAATGAACTCCCAGATTATATTGCTCACTTTCTGTTAAGGTTGGAAGAATCACTTCGGCATCATCTCCGTCAACCCACGTAAATAAGGAATATACTTGGGTATCATTGTGAAATGTACCAAAATCAATTGCTTTTGAAGTCGAAAGGGTAATATTATTTACTTGTTGTATCACATGAAATTCCTTTTGCTTACGATTGTATTCTGAAATAGCTGAAATTCTCAGTAGTAATCGTTTTTCATTTTCTGTTTCAATATAATATTTTTTGTCACCAGACCAACCTTTATCAATTAATTTAATTTTGCTCCATGTTGAAAAAGTTGGTATTTCATGGAATTGTTCTGTCACTTTCAACACCTCCGCTACAACTCAAAAAAACAAAGATATGTAGAAAGCTCTACACATCTTTATTTCTTTTAGGAATCAAACCAAAATATTGATAATAATATGTTTTAATTTTTCCATTAAATAATTTTCTATTTGCATTTGATTTTCTATTAAATAATTTTTCAAAATCTTCATGTGAAGTGATAATATAATAAGACCAAGTTTTATCTGTAAACTTCTTGCCCATGAGGCGGTACAACTCTTCTACGTCTCTTCGCTCTCCAATTCTTTCACCGTAAGGTGGATTACAAATTACAACCCCATATTCATTAGGCAACTCTATATCTCTAAAATTAACCACTTCAAATCGGATGCAATCATCTACGCCCGCTTTTCTAGCATTATGCTTTGCAAGTTCAATAGCGTGTGGGTCCATGTCAAATCCTAAAATTTCTGGTTTGAAATCAACATCAATTGCGGCGTAAGCTTCCATTTTAGCTTGCTTCCAAAGCTTTTCTGGTACTCTTTCCCAATCTTCAGAAACAAACTTTCTTTTTAACCCTGGTGCAATATTTTTTGCCATTAAAGCTGCCTCAATTGGAATTGTTCCTGAGCCACAAAATGGATCAAGAAGTGTTCTGTCTTTTTTCCAATAACTAAGTTCGATTAAAGATGCTGCAAGGGTTTCTTTCAATGGAGCAACTACCGCAGTTTCTCTGTAACCACGCTTGTGAAGGCCGCCACCAGTTGTGTCAATAGTAAGGGTTGCTACATCTTTTAAAAGTGCAACTTGAATCGTATATTCAGCACCTGTTTCTTTAAACCATTCAATATTATATTTTTGTTTTAATTTCTCAACAACTGCTTTTTTTACAATTGCTTGACAATCGGGGACACTGAAAAGTTTAGAATTAATTGACTTTCCTGTTACCGTGAATTTTCCATCTTTCGGAATCCATTCTTCCCATGGCAACGCTTTTGTTTGTTCAAAAAGTTCTTCAAAGGAAAGGGCGGTAAACTCTCCCATTTTAAGAAGAAGTCTGTCGGAACTTCTAAGCCATAAATTTCCTTTTGGTATTGCTGATTCGTCAGAAGAAAAATCAACTCTACCATCTAACACAGAAATATTTTTAAAACCGAGCTTTGTAACTTCACGTTTTACAGTTGCCTCAAGCCCAAATGTAGTTGTTGCAATAAAATTTAAGTCACTCATAAATAATCTCCTTAGTTCATTTTGTATCAGAATCTTTTAGCGGTGTTCTAAACTTCTCATCACGAAGTGGTTGTCTGTAGATGGAAGAGCCTTTTCTTTCAGATCTTATTGCGGCGGGTTCACATTTTTCACAAAATCTTCCTGTTCGGATGGGAGTGTGGCATACTTCACACACTAAATAATAGGTTACTTCTGGATTTGTAATTTCAAGACGATATTCTTTTAGATATCTTACAATTGTTTCTTTTTTTACACCAAAAAGAGTTTCAAGTACCTCAGAAGAAGTTCCTGGATGTTTATAAAGATATTCTTTTATATCTTTATAAACACTATCATCTCGAATATCACAAGAAGGACAAATTTTACTCATGCCTTCTGGTTTAAAAACACGTCTACAAATTTTACAAGTCGTTGTTAATTCTTTTTTTTCATCTTCATGAATCATCATAAAACAACCCCTTTAATTTTAATATAACTTTTAAATTTTTATGTGAATCAATTGAAATAAATTGATTCATAGTGTAGCGTGAAGGATGAAAGGGTAATACTTTTATTATACATTAATATTCATATAAAACACAACTGATATAATTACTAATAATAATTAAAATAATATAAAATTTCATTATCTACTTGAAAAAAATGTATTTTAAAGATAAACTATAGTATGTACTGGCGTTCTGATAAAATTTTTTCTGGTGATAAGATTTGCAAGAGCGCCCACTATTAAAATATGAAAGTTACGGAGAATGTTAATGTACGAATTACTGAATGTGGAAGGCAGAGCAAAGCGAGGAAGGTTTCATACGCCTCATGGTGTTATTGAGACACCAGTTTTTATGAATGTGGGTACTGTTGCAGCGATTAAAGGTGCAGTTTCCACCAATGATTTAAAAGAAATAAATTGTCAAGTGGAGCTTTCGAATACGTACCATCTTCATGTGAGACCTGGTGATGAAGTAATTAAAAAGTTAGGTGGATTACATAAATTTATGGTATGGGATAAACCTATTTTGACTGATTCTGGAGGGTTTCAAGTTTTTTCTCTCACTTCCCTAAGAAAAATAAAAGAAGAGGGCGTTTATTTTTCTTCTCATATCGATGGAAAGAAAATTTTTATGGGTCCTGAGGAAAGTATGCAAATTCAATCTAACTTAGCTTCGACCATTGCTATGGCTTTTGATGAATGTGCCCCTTACCCTTCGACAAGGGAGTATATGAATGCATCTGTTGAGCGGACGACACGCTGGTTAGTTCGGTGTATTGCAAAGTTAAATGAGCTGAATCATTCTGAAAATGCCATTAATAAAAAACAAATGCTTTTTGGAATTAATCAAGGTGGAACTTTTTCGGACATTAGAATAGAGCATGCCAAAATAATTTCAGAGCTTGATTTAGATGGATATGCAGTTGGAGGTTTGGCAGTTGGCGAGAGTCATGCTGAAATGTATAGAATATTGGAAGATGTTGTTCCTTATTTGCCTCAAAATAAGCCAACTTACTTAATGGGAGTTGGTACTCCAGAAAATATATTGGAGTCTGTTGAAAGAGGGGTTGACTTTTTCGATTGTGTACTTCCGGCTAGAAATGGACGTCATGGAAATGTGTATACAAGTAAAGGTAAGCTTAATATGATGAATGTTAAACATGAGTTAGATGATTCACCAATGGATGAAGACTGTGACTGCCCAACGTGCAAGACTTATTCAAAAGCGTATGTAAGACATTTATTTAAAGCGAAAGAAATGCTTGCTATGAGATTATGTGTTATTCATAACTTATATTTTTACAATAAGCTAATGGCGGAGATTAGATGTGCTTTAGACGAAAATAGATTTGCAGAATTTAAAAAATACAAGTTAGAGCAATTTAAACAAGGTCTATAAGATAAAATATTTCATAAGGAGCGATTTTAAATGAATTTTTTTAATTTTTTATTAACATCTGATTCTGTTATTACAGGAGCGCAAGGTGGAAAAGCTGTTGTACAAAAAGCAGCAGAGGCGGCAACGACAGGTGCGGGGACTAGTGTAGCTCCAAGTGGCGGTCTATTTGGGGTTGGTCCAGTTCAAGGTATTATTTTTTATTGTATTGTATTGTTTGCAATTTTTTATTTTGGCTCCATTAGACCACAGAAAAAACGTCAAAAAGAATTAAAAAATATGCAAGAATCAGTTAAAGTTGGCGATAGTGTTATGACCACAAGTGGTTTTTATGGCAAAATTGTTGACCTTGGAGAAGATGTTTTTGTTGTGGAATTTGGAACAAACAAAGGTGTTAGAGTACCTGTTAGAAAAACCGATATTGTTTCAAACAAAGAGCCAAAATTTAATTCTAAAGAATCCAAGGAATCTTAGGAGTTTAGGTGAGTGATTTCTCATGAATGATTTTAATGTGAAGGATATTTTTAAGTATATTACAGATAGTGATCTAAAAAATAGTCTAAAATATTCCCTAAACTGTGTGATGATTTGTGATACAATGGGAAATATTTATTATACAAATAATGGATTTAAAAATATACTAGGCTATCCCCTTAATTGTACTGAGATACTTGAAAAAAACATGAAAAAGTTTTACACAAAAACATATATAACAACTGTCCTAAATAAAATCGTTGAAGAAAAAAGTTGGAGTGGTGAGCTTAGTTTAAGTGATTTAAATAATAAAGATAGATGCTTCGTTTCTAATTTTTATCTTGTATCAGATACCAATAATAATTTATTTATTATTGGTATGTTTCATGATGAAACAGAAACTTACAATGTGAAGTTGGATTCATATTTGGATTCTAAAATCACCGATTTTTTTATGAATCAAGGAGTTGCGGCTGTCTCTAAAAAAGATTTAAGTGGAAAATTCCTTAAAGTGAATTCACTTACAGAAGATATTTTTAATGCTAGCAACTTAGTCGGAAAAACAAATGATGATATACTGAGTCCCAAGGTGGCTAAAGTTTTAAATCAGCGAGATACTGCAGCCATTCGAAATAAAAAAACAATCACAACCTTAGAAGAAATAGAAATAAATGGTATTACAAAATACTTATCTACTACTAGAGAACCTATACTAGACTCCTTTGGAAATGTCATTTCACTTATTACTATGAGTGTTGACATAACAGAAGCAGTTAAGTATGAAGAAGCATTTTCTAAAGTAGTGGATGAAAGTGAAAAGGAATCGATTGAGAAAAATAAATTTTTTGGGTTAATGGAACATGAAATGAAAACGCCTTTAAATTCAATTATAGGTATGACATTTTTATTATTAGAATCAAATCCAGATGCTAAACAAAGTAAGTACTTAGAGACACTTTTGTCCTCCGCACAAACGCTTTTGGCAAAAATCAATGATTTACTACTTGCTTCAAAAATGGAGAATACTGATATCGAGGTTACTGTTGAGAATATAGAATTAGAATATTTTATTTCTACAATTTTCAAAGAGTATGTTCATGTTGCAAAAGAAAAAAATATCGAGCTAAACATTCATGTTGACCCTAAAATTCCCAGAACGATTATTTCAAGTAAAGAAGCTTTGGAAAATATACTTACTAAAATTCTTAATAATGCAATTAAATTTACAACCAAAGGTACAATTACAGTAAATATAAAATTACAAAAACAAGAAGCGGAAAAAGTTACTGTTTTATTTGAAATAGCAGACACTGGAATAGGAATTAAGCAAGAAAGTATTGAGAAGATTTTTACTGCCTTTTATCAAGAAGACACTTCAAGTGTGCGACATTATGAGGGAATGGGCATTGGGTTAATGAATGCTGCTGGCTACATTAAAGCGTTAAATAGTAAAATTAATGTGGAAAGTGAAGTCGGAAAGGGTAGTAAATTCTTTTTTGAACTTGAATTTTCCTATATCCCAGAAACAAGGATAGAAAAATCACTTGCTGTTGATGATGACAAAAATAAATTGGAAACAGTTAAAAACCTAAATGATGTTAAAATTTTGTTAGTGGAAGATAATTTAATTAATCAGAGAATTGCATATGAAATTTTAACAAAAGAGGGCGCTATTGTCACTACTGCAGATAATGGTTTAGAAGCAATTGATAGATTTAAAGAAAGTAAATTTAGTATTATTTTTATGGATATTGAGATGCCTATTTTAAACGGACTTCTTGCTACTGAAAAAATTAATGATTTACAAAAAGGGAACAAAGTGAAGATTCCGATCATAGGTCTTACTGCTCATAATTCAGAAGAAATGAAAATAAAATGTACAAAAGCGGGAATGATAAAAGTTATTGTAAAGCCTTTTTCAGTTGTAGAATTAATAGATACGGCTGTCCTTTATGTATTTGGAAAAAATATTGAAAAGCGTGATCTAGAACAGCCCATTAATGATGCAGGACAAGATAAGTATATTACTTTACTTGAAAAAATTGTTGGATTAGATTACGAAGAAGGCCTAAGACGGCTGAATGGAAACAGTAAGTTATATTTTGAACTGCTTTTAAGTTTTAAAAATGGATATAAAGAAATTTCTGCTACAATTAGAAATTTCGTTAAATAAGGAAATATGGAAAAGGCAGATGGGATTCTCCATTCATTAAAATCCGTTAGTGGCAATATTTCAGCCACTGCCGTTTATAGAAATGGAATTGACTTACGGGATGCCATCATTCGCAAGGATACGTTAAAAATAGAAGAGCTACTTCAAACTTTTGAAAATTCTGTAATGGAATTATGTTATTTGATTGAAAAAGCAGAAAGACTAGAACCTATTGATGATGATAAAAAAGAGGTTAAACTTGATGTAAATTATATTAAAAGTTGTTTACATCTAATGCTTATTAGTTTAACCGAAAATATAGACATATCTGTTGCAGTAGATACTGTAAATGAGCTTTATGAACATACGAAGAAAAGTGAATATAGCGATCTGATTTCTTCTATTAAATCTCCTATAGAAATGTTTAACATTTCTCTTGCTGTTTCAAGAATTAATGAAGCAATTCAGAAAATAAAATAATGTAAGGCGAGGTGCTAATTTTGGAAAAAAAATTTAAAATTCTTGTTGTTGATGATAATCCAGATAATATAAGAGTGATGGTGGAACTTCTTAAAAAGGATTATCAGCTTAATGCCGCAACCAATGGATTTGATGCGATTGAAATTGCTTTAAAATGGCAACCGGACTTGATTTTACTCGATATTATGATGCCTGAAATAAATGGCTACTATGTTTGTATTCAATTAAAAAGTGATCCTGCAACAGAAAACATACCGATTATATTTGTAACTGCCCTTTCTGATACAACGAATGAATTGATGGGCCTAGATTTAGGTGCAGTTGATTATATTATTAAACCAATTGTGCCAGACTTACTAAAAGCAAGGGTTAAATCTCATATAGAACTAAAAACATATAAAGAATTAATAAAAAAACTAGCTATTGGTAAGAAAGAAATTCTTCAAAAGCCAGTTGATATCGCTAAATATGAAAAAATTGCAGAAACAGAATTTCTGGACACCAATGTGGGCAAAGATCATATTAATAACTGTGTAGAATATGCTAAAATTATTTTAAACGATATGTTAGATGATCTAAGCAATATTGATTTATTTGCAACTGATTTGGTAGAAAATATTTGTCAGGCCATACCTTACCATGATATTGGAAAAAGATTTATTCCTTCAGAAATTTTATTAAAGCCTGGAAAACTTACCGCCGAAGAATTTGAAATTGTGAAGGCGCATACTCATTTTAATGATGAGATGAAGGCATTTTTAAGAGAAGAAAATGTAGATGAAGATTTATTTGGTACTATTGAAGCTGTTGTCAGATATCACCATGAACGGTGGGATGGCGGTGGATATCCAGAGGGATTAAAAGAAGAAAAGATTCCGCTGATTGCAAGAATTATGGCTTTGGCTGATGAATATGATACCATTGTAAACAAAAGAGTTTATAAAGAACCATTTACTCATTATGAGGCTGTAAGAATTATCATCAGTAAAAGTGGTTCTAAATATGATCCGCAGTTAATTGAAATATTTACAAGATTGCAAGATCGGTTTATGGAAGTTTCGAGGAAAGTTCAATAAGTGATAGCGTGTTTGCATAAAAAAAGACTAATTTTTAGGGATGACCTTAAAAATTAGTCTTTTTTTATACAAATAAATTTTTTGAAAATTAATTAGTATAAATTGGTACGAGCTTTCATAAGTATATTATAGATTCTTACGAAGGAGGAAAATAAATAATGAATATTAAAACAATACTTCTAAACTATTTAGGGGAAGAACTTAAAAAAATCTTTGAGCAAATACCAGAAGAAAAATTTGAAAAAACAGAAGAAATTAGAGTCAGAATTAATAAACCACTGATTATCCGTTGCGGTGGACAAGTTTTTTTTGTTTCACAAAATGGAATGTTTTTACTAGATGCAAGGGGTGCTTATTTACCCTCATTAACCGATATGCGGAAAACCATTGAAAATATGAGTGACTATTCTTTATATGCTTTTGAAGAAGAACTAAGTGTGGGGTATATTACACTTTCGGGTGGGCATCGGGTTGGCATTACTGGAAAAACGATTACACAAAATAATATTGTAAAAACTATCAAACATTTTAATGGTTTGAATATAAGAGTTTCACATCAAATACTAGGATGTGCTGATAAAATAATTCCTTATGTTCTAAATCGTGATTCTATTCACCACACCATGATTGTTTCCCCGCCTGCTTGTGGAAAGACAACCTTATTAAGGGATATGGTGAGGCAACTTAGCGATGGTATTAAGGGCGTTTTCGATGGTGCCACCATAGGAGTTGCAGATGAGCGTTCTGAAATTGCCGGGTGCTACATGGGACTACCACAAAACGATGTAGGAATACGTACAGATATTTTGGATGCTTGCCCAAAAGCAGAAGGAATGATTATGTTATTGCGATCCATGTCACCACAAATCATAGCAGTAGATGAAATCGGAAAATCAGAAGATATTAACGCCATAGAAGATATTATCAACGCTGGAATCAAATTAATTTGCACTGTTCATGGAAAAACAATAGAAGATATAAATAACAAGCCTGTGTTATCGTCCTTGCTTCAAAAGAAAATATTTACAAGAATCATTTTTCTGGACCATAGTAAAGGATCTGGAACAATCAGAGCTGTATACGATGAAAATATGAAAAATATTTATAGGGAAGTGTGAGAAATGATTTTAAAAATAATCGGGATGGTTTTAATATTTACGTCTGCTACTTTAGCAGGGAGATACTACTCTCAAATGGGTTTTAGAAGAATAACAGAACTTGGAGAAATGAAAAAGGCAATTACAATATTAAAATCAGAAATTCAATATGCAATTACACCGCTCCCAGAAGCGTTTTTCAATATATCACAGCGGGTGGACAAACCTGTTAGTAAAATTTTGCTTGAAATTTCAGAGAGCCTTACAACTAAAAGTGGTGATAGTGTTTATGATATTTGGAAAAAATGTTTTTTAAAGTATAAAGATAAAACTTATTTCTCCGCGGAAGATATAGAGGCTTTCAGTAGCTTTTCAAAAACATTAGGGTATCTTGATAAAAATATGCAAATCAATACCATCCAAATAACAATAGATTATATTACATCTAAAATAGAGAATATCAAAGAAACAGACAGCAAAAAATCAGTTATGTATCAAAGCATTGGTGTTTTAAGTGGGTTACTTGTCATTATTATATTAATCTAGGAGGAAAACCATGGATATTACAATTGTATTTAAAATTGCAGCAGTAGGTATTTTAGTAGCTGTTTTAAACCAAGTACTTGAAAGGGCGGAAAGAAAAGAACAGGCAATGATGACCACCCTTGCGGGAATTGTAGTAGTTTTATTTTGGGTGATTCAATACATAAGCAGTCTTTTTGACACCGTTAAAACTTTATTTAATTTGTAGGTGATTGTAATGGATATTATTCAGATTGTTGCCATTGGAATAATTGCAACAGTACTTGCTGTAACAGTTAGAAAACAAGCTCCTGAATTTTCGATTTTAATCAGTATTACAGCAGGTATTCTTATTTTTTTAATTGTCCTGCCTAAACTAGAGTCAGTACTTACTATTTTAAAAAATATTTCTGATAATGTTGACCTGAATATGAGTTACATTTTAATTGTCTTTAAAATTATAGGAATTTCTTACTTAGCAGAGTTTGGTGCTCAAATTTGCCAAGATGCTGGAGAAGGAGTAATTGCTTCTAAAATAGAAATGGCAGGAAAAATTCTCATTATCGTCATTTCAGCTCCAATTCTTCTTACACTACTGAATATGCTTCTTTCTATGTTTTAGTTTTCTCCTATCTTGCTCATTATGTATGGAGGTTTACAAATGAGAAATTTATTAATCATTATAATCATTATGTTTAGTGTCAAAACTGTATATGCTTCCGATTCTCAAACAAGTTCTATTATCAATAAACAACTGCAAGTTTTTGACTTTCATGATATTAATTCCACCATTCAAAAAATTCCCAATCAATATGTGGAACATTTTAACTTTAAAGACATGATTGCAAAAGTAATTAGTGGTGAAATGAAATTCGAGCCAAATGAAATAGTAGACTTTACATGGCGAAAAATTTTAAATGAAATTTATTTGCAATCAAACTTAATTAAAAATTTAATTATTATTTCTATCTTGTGTGCAATTTTAAAAAATTTATCCAATTCATTTATGAAGAAATCCGTTGGGGAACTTTCATTTTATGTATGCTATATCGTTCTCGTTATCATTTTGTTTTCATCCTTTGTTTTGTCGGTTCAATTGACGAAAGACGCCATACAAATAATTTCTGATATTATGCTTGCCTTTTTACCACTACAAACGGCACTGGTAATCTCTAGCGGAAATTTTGCTTCTGCTTACGCCTTTAACCCCATTGTATCTTTTGCAGCAGAGTTTATTTCTATTTTTATAAAGGATATGCTACTCCCTATTACAGTTTTGTGTGCTTCTATGCAAATTATTAATTTCTTATCCGAAAGAGAGTTTTTAAATCAGTTTTCAGTACTTGCAAAAAATGGGATTAGTTTTGTTTTAAAAGGGATGGCTATTTTGTTCATGGTTTCTTTGTCACTTCAAAGTATCGCTGCCCCAATTTTAAATAATGTTTTAAATCGAACTGCGAAAATTGCTGTTAGTACGATTCCTGTTGTGGGTGAGGTTTTTGTGGGGGCTGTTGATACCGTTCAAGTTTGGTCAAAGGCAGTAAGAAGTGGTGCTATCGTTGCATCCATTATTTTAATTATTGTAGTATGTTCATTTCCTGTTTTAAAATTAGCGGTCTTGGTGCTTATTTATAAATTTACAGCGGCAATTATTCAACCAATTAGCGATGAGAGAATTGTGAAATGTATCAATGCAATTGGTTCATTTACCTTTGTGCTATTAGGAACGTTAACGACTGTTAGTGTTATGTTTATATTTTCAGTAATGATTACACTGACGGCAGTGACTTAATTTTTATAAAAAAGGAAGTGAAGGAATGTTACAAGCTATATCTTCATATATAAAAACTATTATTATGTTTCTTATCTTCATGTCGTTCATTGAGCTTATTATGCCGACGTCAAGTTACAAGAAATATATTGATATCGTATTAGGAATTATTTTAATTATTATTATGATCAACCCTTTAAATAACATTAAGGCTGTTTCACTGGACTTAAATAAAGATTTATTTAAAAATACATACGAGCTTAATAAGTCAATCATGCAGCGAGAAAAAAATTACTATGAAGAGAAAAATAATGAACTTATCATAAGTCAATATAAAACCCAGATTGCAGATAATGTTTCTGCTATGTTGGGAAAAGATAAAAAAATAACAGTTGAAAATGTGAACGTAGAAGTGAATGGAAACCCTTCTGATGAAAACTATTCTCAAATTAATAAAATAGCAGTAAAAATAAAAGACAACAAAGAAGATGCAGCTGAAAAAAGTCAAATTGAACCGATAAAAGTAGTGTTTAGCAATCAAAATAAAAAGGTTTCTGAAAACGAAAAAACAAATAACATAAAAAAAGTAATTTCGGACTTCTATAATTTGTCCGCTGATAATATATATATAGAGTATGATGCTGATTCCAGTTAGAATGAGCCTAATTAGTTTTAAAACAGAACGTTTACAAAAATAGTTTAGGCATCCTTTTAGTGGCATTAACATAACCACTGATGAAAAGTTGGAGATGAATACGATGGAGATAATAAAGAAATGGTTTAAAGGGAAAGAAAAGAAATCAATCGTAAATTTAGCAGTAACATTTTTTATAGGAATACTTTTAATTGTGATGGGTAAGACCTTGTTTCAGCCAAACCAAAGTCAAAAAGCAGTGAAAACTCAAGAACCTACACAAAATTCATCAGCAATAAAAGAGTTAGCATATGAGGAATCGCTTGAAAAAAGACTGGAAGACGCATACGGGAAGGTGAGTGGCGTTGGGAACGTATCTGTAGTTGTAACAATAAAAAGTGGAAAGGAGATATCACTAGCAAAGGACACTTCAACAGATACTTCATCAACAACAGAAAAAGAACAAAGCGGTGGCACAAGAGAAATAAAAACTTCAAAAAATGAGTACAAAACAATTATTTTATCAGGCAAAGATGGTTATGACCAACCTTTGATATTAAAAGAAAGTGAGCCACAAATAGAAGGTGTGCTTATAATAGCAGAAGGTGGTGAAGATGTATTTGTAAAACAAGCGTTGATACACTCAACAGAAGCATTATTAAATGTAGAGCCACATAAAATTCAAGTATTAAAAATGAAATAGGGAGGAAAAGAAAATGTTTATAATTAAAAGAAATCAAGTAATAATAACAGCGTTAGTAGTAATGATTGCAGTTGCAGGCTATTTGAATTACATAGATACAAGAGGTACTGGAAAAGATGCTGTTGTTTTAAATGAAGATGGTACTTTTCAAACAGCAGTAGTTCCAAATGAAACATTAACAGAGACAGCAGTTCAAACAGCAGCACAACCTGTAGATGAAGAGATTGGAATTGCGTTAACAACTAATCCAGCGGCAACATCAGAGAAAACAGCAAGTGTAGTAGCTCCAGAAACTTCTGACAAACAAGCAAAAACAAATGCAACAGAACCTGGTGCAGCAGTATTTGTAAATACAACATCTGATACAACTTTTTTTGTTCAAGCCAAATTGGACAGAGAACAAGCAAGGGCAAAATCAAAAGATATGCTTACAGAAATGGTAAATAATCAAAATGTTGAAAAAGAGCAAAGAGCAAAAGCTGCTGAATCAATGCTTGATATTCAAAAAAGAATTGAAAAAGAAACATCAGCTGAAGCCATGATCGAAGCAAAAGGATTTAGCGAAGCTTATGTAAGAATTGATGACAACACAGTTGATGTTGTTGTGAATAAAGAAGTTTTATCAGAAGCAGAAACTGCTCAAATTCTTGATATCGTAAAAAGAAAAACAGGAATATCTGGAGACAAAATTAATATTCACACAATTAAAAAATAATAAAATATTTAAAAACATCTTCATTTTTTATATTATATATCTTTATAATATAAAAATATTTGGAGATGTTTTTTTATCAGTTGGCGAGAACTTATTAAATTTATTGCAAATGAAATTAAATCTGATATAATTATAATGATTATTTTAAAATTGTGGTAATACTATTAAATAACTATTTTTTATTTTGGAGGAATACACATGACTGAGTTAAAAACAAACAATGTTAATATAGGTCAAATTCAAATTGCAGATGAAGTTATCGCAATTATTGCTGGGACTGCGGCGCTAGAAGTTGATGGCGTTGTTGGTATGTCTGGTAATTTTACGGGTGACATCGCTGAAATTTTAGGGAAAAAAAATCTTTCAAAAGGTGTTAAAGTTGTTGTAGAAGAAAATGAAGTTAAAATTGATATTAACATGTTAATTAAATTTGGTTTTAAAATTCATGAAGTTTGTGTAGAAATTCAAAAACGTGTTAAAAATGCTGTTGAGACAATGACTGGTTTAGAAGCTTCAGAAGTCAATGTAAATGTTACAGCAATTCATTTTGAAAAAGAAAAAATAAAAGAGACAAATGAACAAGAAAAAGAATGATTAGAAACGCCCTTAGACACCTTGTTTAAGGGCTGATTTATACAAATTCGTTTTTATGAAATTTAAGGCGAATTACAGCGTGTTTGAAAATTCATTCAGGGGTTTTGCATCTTATTAACTGTACAAATCCATAAAATCTGATTTTTAAACACGCTCCTGTATTATATATACATTCTTAAGGAGAGAAGACATGAGTCGAAGGACCGCTAGGAAAAACGCATTTAAACTTATTTATGCACAAGATTTTAGACAAGATGAAGATATTACTGATATGATTCATTATTTTTTTGAAGAACACCAGTCTATTAATGAAATAGACAAAAAGTTTATTGAAAGTGAAGTTAAAAACACAATAATTCATAAAGATGAACTTGATAAATACATCGAAGAATATTCTACCAGTTGGAATATTGAACGGTTACCCAAAATTGACTTGGCTATTTTAAGGCTTGCATTATATGAAATTTTAAAAGATACAGAAATTCCACCAAGTGTTTCTGTAAATGAAGCAGTAGAAATAGCAAAACAGTATAGCGGTGATGAATCTCCTGCCTTTATAAACGGTATTTTAGGAAAAATCATAAGGGAAAAGAGCGAAGCAAAAGTTGAATAGAAATATTTTTACAGTTGCACAAGTAAATGGCTATATGAAACATATTTTTGAAAATGATTTAGTTTTAAACAGTATATTTGTCAAGGGTGAAATTTCTAATTTAAAAAAACACTCATCAGGGCATTTTTATTTCACAATAAAAGATGATCAAGCAGCGATGAACTGCGTCATGTTTAAAACAAATTCTCAAAAGTTACTCTTTGACCCAAAAGACGGAATGAATGTTATTATTTTCGGTTATGTATCTGTATATGAAAAAACAGGACAATACCAGCTTTATGCTGAAATGATGGAGGCTTCTGGAGCTGGAGATTTGTATGCTGACTTTTTGAAATTAAAATCAAAGTTAGAAAAAGAAGGCTTGTTTGATGCAAAACATAAAAAAGTCATTCCAGTATTTCCAAAGCGTGTGGCTGTTGTAACATCCCCTACAGGTGCTGCTGTAAGGGATATTATTAACATTATCAAACGTAGAAATCCTTCAATTGAAATTGTAGTAGTCCCTGCTTTGGTTCAGGGAAGTGAAGCAGTCCAAAGTATTAAAAATGCCATTGAACTTGTAAACACGTTTAAAAATACAGATTTAATTATCGTTGGGCGTGGTGGTGGTTCCATAGAAGATTTATGGGCTTTTAATGAAGAAGTTACTGTTCGTGCTGTTTTTAATTCTAAAATTCCTATTATTTCAGCTGTTGGACATGAAACCGATTTTACGATTACGGATTTTGTTGCTGATTTAAGAGCTGAAACCCCATCTGCTGCTGCTGAAATTGCTTCATATGAAACTTCTATCATGAAAAATAATTTGAATTATTTAGAAGTCCAACTTAAAAAAATAATGAACTCCAAAGTAAGTTTTTATAAAATGAAACTTGAAAATATGAAAAAACAGCTAAATATGAAAAAATACACAACGTCTATTTACAATAATCAGCTTCATGTTTTTAAGATTCAAAAAAATATTTTATCTACATTTCAAAATAAAGTAGATAAAAATAAACTTATTTTAAAACATTCTATTTCAAGGCTGGAAGTTGTTTCTCCAATGAATGTTTTATCAAGAGGATATTCTGTTGTTTATAATGAAGAAAATAAGGTTGTTTCCTCATCCCATGATATAAAACATAATGAAAACATTAGTATTTTATTATGTGATGGGAAAATAAAAGCAAAAGTAGTGGAATAGGAGCGTTTAAATGGTAAAGAAAAAATATACTTTTGAGCAGGCACTTGCTAGGTTAGAAGAAATTTCAGAAGTAATGGAAGATCCCAAAACGACATTGGAAGATTCTATTGCATTGTATAAAGAAGGAATGGAACTTTCTTTGTTTTGTACGAAAAAACTAGATAGTGTTGAAAAAGAAGTGATGATCCTTCAAAAGAATTTGGATGGCAAGCTTGTTTTAAATCCTTTTAATGCTTCGGAGGAGTAAAATGAATTTTTTAGAAAATTTAAATAAAAAAATAGAAATAATTGAGAAAAATTTAAAAAATTATATGCCAGTAACCACATACCCCGAAGTCATATTTGAATCTATGGAATATAGTCTTTTTGCTACAGGAAAAAGACTTAGACCTGTTTTTTTATTATCTTCTTTTGAAATTTTTTCAAAAGAAGATTTTAGCGTTGTTATGCCTTATGCAGTGGCAATTGAAATGATTCATACATATTCTTTAATTCATGATGATTTGCCAGCTATGGATGATGATGATTTTAGACGAGGAAAACCAACTAACCATAAACAATTTAATGAAGCTGTTGCAATTCTTGCTGGTGATGGCTTACTGAATTTGGCATTTGAAACGATGATTGATGATTCGCTCAAAAACGGTGATAGAAAATTTTTAAAAGCCACATCAATTATTGCAAAAGCTTCTGGAATTCGAGGTATGATTTCGGGTCAAGTTGCAGATATTATATGTGAAAATAAAAATATTGATTTAGAGACACTTAATTTTATACACACCAATAAAACTGCAGCCCTCATCAAAGCCGCTCTTTGTGCTGGTGCAACCTTGGGTGGAGCATCTTTACAAGAAGTTGAAATTCTTGGGCAAATTGGTGATAATATTGGTTTAGCTTTTCAAATTAAGGATGATTTACTGGATGTTACAAGTACAACAGAACATCTTGGCAAACCAGTAAACAGTGATTTTGAAAATTGTAAAACCACTTATGTAAATTTATTTGGAATCGAAAGATCACAACAAAAAATTTCAGAGCTTACACAAGAAACAAAACAATTGCTCTCAAAAATAAGCGGAAACACGCTATTTTTGTATGATTTATTTGAGTATCTTGTAGCTAGAACTAAGTGATAATAGGGGGATTGCCTTGAACGCATTGTATCAATTTTTGGAAAACAGATTTTTATGGATTGCTGTTTCCGCTTGGGCGGCAGCTCAACTTATTAAAGTAGTTATTGGTCTTATTAGAACCAGAAGATTTGATAAATCACTACTCATAAGTGCTGGTGGCATGCCAAGTTCTCACAGTGCTATTGTGATGGCACTTACAGTCTCTGTTGGTAAATATGTGGGTTTTGACTCTCCTATTTTTGCTATTTGTGCTGTCGTTAGTTTTGTGGTAATGTATGATGCTGCTGGCGTTAGAAGAGCAGCTGGAAAGCAAGCAGCTGTTATTAATTCTCTTGTGGAGCTAGTGGAAGAACAAGGGTTTCAGTTGGATAAAAAATTAAAAGAGTTATTAGGACATAGCCCAATTGAGGTTGCCGCTGGTGCAATTTTAGGTATTTTAATCGCTGGTATAGTAGCATAACACCAAGGCAAGGAGTGATACTGGTGAGTATATTAAAAAATATTAATTCGCCGGAAGACTTAAAAAAATTAGAAGAATCTGATTTGAAAAATCTTTCCAGTGAAATTAGAGAATTTCTTATTAATTCCATCTCAAAAACAGGAGGGCACTTAGCTTCTAATTTAGGCGTTGTAGAATTGACAATCGCCTTACATTATTGCTTTAGCTCTCCTCGAGATAAAATTATTTGGGATGTTGGCCACCAAGCCTACGTTCATAAAATTTTAACAGGAAGAAAAGAAATGTTTGATACATTGCGATCTTTTAATGGAATAAGTGGCTTTCCTAAACCCAAGGAAAGCATTCACGATATTTTTGGAACTGGTCACAGCTCAACTTCCATTTCAGCTGCCCTAGGAATGGCTTCTGCAAGGGATTTATTGGAAGAAAACAACGATTATAGTGTGATTGCTGTAATCGGAGATGGCTCCATGACTGGTGGGCTTGCTTATGAAGCCTTAAATAATGCAGGAAGAACAAATACAAATTTAATTGTTATTTTAAATGATAATGAAATGTCCATTACCGAAAATGTCGGAGCAATGTCAAGGCATTTAAGTGACATAAGAATTGCACCTACATATATTAATGCAAAAAATGGTTTTAATAAATTTTTAAAAAAAATTCCAACTATTGGAGAAAAAACAGGTTCACTTATTGAAAAAACAAAAGATACCATTAAGTATATGCTTGTTCCTGGAATTATGTTTGAAGAAATGGGTTTTCAATATGTGGGACCAATTAATGGACAAAATCTAAATGAATTAATTAAAGTTTATAATAAAGTAAAAAATATGCAAGGGCCTATTTTGATTCATGTTATGACAAAAAAGGGAAAAGGATATAAAATTGCTGAAAAAAATCCTAGTCTTTATCATGGTGTTGGGAAGTTTGATATAAAAACAGGAACATTACCCAAAAACAAAGATTCTGAAACATATTCAGACGTATTTGGAAAAACACTTGTAAAACTTGCCACTATGGATAAAAAAATTGTTGCTATTTCTGCTGCTATGATTTCTGGGACAGGGCTTGAATCATTTAAAAAAATTTTTCCTAAAAGAACTTTTGATGTGGGAATCGCGGAGGAACACGCAATCACTTTTTCTGCTGGAATGGCGACAAATGGTTTTATTCCCTTTGTTGCAATTTATTCTACTTTTTTGCAAAGAGGTTATGACCAAATCTTACACGATGTTTGTATACAAAACTTGCACGTTGTTTTCGCAATTGACAGGGCTGGAATCGTAGGGGAAGATGGAGAGACACATCAAGGAATTTATGATATTTCATTTCTTTCCCATATTCCTAATTTGACAATCATGGCGCCAAAAGATAGAACCGAGTTTATTGAAATGATTAAATATGCAGCCAATTTTAATGGTCCAATTGGAATTCGATATCCAAAAGGGAACCCAGCTGAATTTTCATCAGATGGTGATTTTAAACCAATCGAATATGGGAAATTTGAAGTAATAGAAGAAGGATCAGATATTGTTTTAATTTATGCTGGAAGCATGGCGCAGACCGCTATGAAAGTAGCAGATAATTTAAAGCAGAATGGAGTATGTCCAACGATTATTAATGCAAGGTTTTTAAAACCTATAGATGAAAGTCTTTTATTAGAGCTAAGCAAAAAAAATAAATATATATTTACCATGGAAGAAAACATTCGTTCAGGTGGTTTTGGAAGCAAAATTCTTGAATTTTTTTCAGATAAACAAGTAACCGCTTGTTCTGTTATTAATTTTGCACTTCCCAATACTTTTATTGAACATGGAAATAGAAATTTGCTCCTTGAAAAATATTTGCTTGACGAGAAGAGCATTACAGATAAAATACTATTTACTTTAAACTTATAGAAATGGATTGAACTTTATGGCTGAAAAAGAACGCTTGGATATTTTGGTTGTTCAAAATAATCCTGAACTTTCAAGAGAAACTGCACAGGCTCTCATTATGGCAGGAAACGTTTATGTAGATGGTCAGAAATCTGATAAATGCGGAACAAAAATTAAAATAGATGCTAAAATTGATGTTAAAAATACAACGCCCAAATATGTAAGTCGTGGTGGATTTAAACTAGAAAAAGCCATTCTTGATTTTCATGTTGATGTTTTTGATAAAATTTGTTTTGATATTGGAGCTTCAACAGGTGGTTTTACAGACTGTATGCTACAGAATGGTGCTAAAAAAGTTTATGCTATTGATGTTGGCTATGGTCAGTTTGCTTGGAAACTTCGTAACGACCCTAGGGTTGTATGTATGGAAAAAACAAATGTAAGATATGTCACAAAAGAGAATGTTTCGGAACTTGGACATTTTGCTTCTATTGATGTTTCTTTTATTTCTCTTACAAAAGTACTGGAGCCAGTTTGTAATTTGCTTTCTGATGACGGACAACTAGTTTGTCTTATTAAGCCTCAATTTGAAGCTGGAAGAGAAAAGGTAGGCAAAAAAGGTGTTGTAAAAGACCCAAATGTGCACTTTGATGTTATTAAAAAAATTATAGACCATGTGTTTAATATGAATTTATTTATTATAAATATAAGTTATTCACCTTTGAGAGGTCCAGAAGGAAATATTGAGTATTTAATTTTTATTGATAAAAAAAATAACGGTTTTGATTATGATGAGGTAATTAAAAAAGCTTCTGAAACAGTTGAGGCGGCGAATAGGGTGTTATGATGCAAAAAATAGGATTTATCCCTAATTTTGAAAGAGATATAGACTTAGAGATTACAAATAAATTAGTGAATTGGGCAATCGATAATCACTGTACTCCTTTGATTTCTGGAAAAGTTGCAAAAAAACTAGGATTAAAAAGTTATAGTGTTTCTGTTGATCATTTATATACAGAATCGGATTTCTTAGTTGTGCTTGGAGGGGATGGAACTATTTTAAATGCTGCTAGAAATGCTTCTATTCACGACACTCCTATTTTAGGTATCAATCTAGGGACACTTGGGTATTTAACCGATGTGGAGAAAAATGAGGCTATTTTAGCATTAGAAAAAGTTTTAAAAGGTGAATATAAACTTGAAAAAAGAATGATGTTGGAAGCAACTATCATTTCAAAAAATGATGATACGGAAGTATTTTTTGCTTTGAATGAGGTTTGTATTTCAAAAGGTATTTTTATGAGTATTATTGAATTGGATGTTTTTGTGAATAATGAATATATTGACACCTATAAAGCGGATGGCTTAATTATTTCTACGCCTACAGGCTCTACAGCATATAATCTTTCTGCAGGTGGCCCTATTTTAAAACCAGATGGTGAAATGATTGCAATAACACCCATTTGTCCTCATGCTATTTATAACCGATCATCTGTTATTTCTGCAAATGATCTGATCGAAATTAAAATCGGGGAAAATATTTTAGATAATAAAATGCTTGCCATAGATGGTCACACAAAAGTCCCATTAAAGAACGATGATGTCATTTTAATTAAACGTTCTACCCAGTATACTACGATTATGAAAACAAATAACCTAGGGTTCTATGATATTTTAAGAGCTAAAATGGTTGGTGTTAGGAAGTGATTAACATGAAATCGAAAAGACAGTCTTTAATAATTGAATTTATTAATAAATCAGATATTGAAACGCAAGAAGAACTTGCTGAAATGCTAAAAAATCATGGGTTTAATGTTACACAAGCTACTATTTCTCGAGATATTAGGGATTTGAAATTAACAAAAGTCTTATCTGATAGTGGTAAACAAAAATATATCTCGCTGTATGTTCATAATGAAAATGAAGCAGATAGTATTATTCGCTCTTTTAGAAATGTTGTTGTTTCTATCGAGGCAGCTCAAAATATCTTGGTGGTAAAAACCATGCCGGGAATGGCTATGGCAATTGCGGCAGCTATTGAAACACTTGATTATGAAGAACTTGTGGGAAATATAGCTGGTGATGATACTATTTTTTGTGTTGCAAAAACAAATGAGCAAACAGCTTCACTGAAACAAAAAATCACTCGCATTTTAAATATCTCATGAATATAATGTAAGGAGGAATTTTTTTGCTTCTTAATTTACATATAAAAAATGTAGCTTTAATTGAAGAAATTGATATTCATTTTTCAAGTGGATTGAATATTTTATCTGGAGAAACAGGTGCTGGGAAATCTATGATTATTGATTCTATTAATTTTGTATTAGGCGAAAAAATATCAAAAGATTTTATTCGTAATGGTGAAGAACTTGCTATTGTAGAGGCTATTTTTGAAATCAATCAAAAGCATCAAGCTGAAATTTTTTCAGAAATGGGAATCGATATTGATGAGAATAATCAATTATTAATTTCAAGACAAATTAATAATCAAGGTAAATCCCATTGTCGAATTAATGGAAGAAGTGCCACTGTTGGGATATTAAAAGAACTGTCCAGTGTTCTGGTTGATATGCATGGGCAGCACGAACATCAATCCCTTTTAAATGCAAACAAACACATAGAATTGTTGGACAGATTTTGTGGTGAAAATCTAGATGAGCGTAAGAGAGAACTATCGCTTTTGTATAAAAAATATAAAAATATTTTAAAAGAAATGAAGCAGCTAACAGGAAATGAAGCAGACCGTGAAAGAACCATTGATCTTTTAAATTTTCAGACAACAGAGATTTCAACTGCCAAATTATTGATAGGTGAAGATGAGTCTTTAATGGAAAGAAAAAAAGTGCTTAATAGTTCTGAAAAGCTAATTAAAATTTCTCAAGAAACCATACTTTTATTAAGTGCAGAAAGTTCTTATGATAGCTCTATTATGGACAGAATGAAAAAAGTTTCAAGAAATACATCGGATATGGCAAGAATTGATAGTTCTCTCGAATCTCTTACGCAGGAGATTAATGAAATAGAGGGTTTGTTTTCAGAATTTTCCCATAAACTTAGCGTTTATTGTGAGAGTTTAGACTATGAACCTAACGAACTTAATAAAATAGAAGAAAGACTTGATTTAATCTATAAGCTAAAGAAGAAATATGGAGCTACTGTAAAAGAAGTATTGGATTATTATGATAAAATTTCTATTCAACTAAATAATATAAAAAATAGTGAAGAGATATTAAAAAAACTAGAACAGCAAAAGAAGTACCTTGAAAAAGAAATAGAAGCAGTATGCCTCACAATTACTCAAGAAAGAACTTTATATTCAAATAAAATTCAAACCCAAATCGAAACGATACTTTCAGAATTAGGAATGAAAAATGCCAAGTTTGCAATAAATATAGAGCAAAAAGAA